>JAJXZD010000046.1:7576-13724 GCA_021780215.1 Acidobacteriota bacterium | reverse complement strand
TGTCGCCGAGCAGGGCGCGGTTTCATCGCTGGCCAGCGCTAATCCCGCTGTGATTGTTTCCTTGCATCAGAACCTCGCCATTGTTGACAACTACATCGCGCTGTGTGAAAAGAGCGTACGCGAGGAGCCCCAAAACGAGGTCGCGCGAGATTATCTTTTCGGGGCCTATCAGCAGAAGGCCGACCTCCTCGCGCAGATGACGGATCGCGGAGACAACGGTCAATGAGCACCCAGCCATCTCGCCTGTATCGTCGTTGCTTGAAATTTTCCAAGGCGATGTCCCCTGGGTTGCTGCTGCTTTGCGCGGCACCGGCGCGCGCCGGCCATCAAGTGCAACGCTTCAAGGTGGATTCTCGCCCCGTGGTGACAATCTCGAACCCCAGCGGCCAGATTACGGTGAAGGCTTGGACCAGGCCGGAGGTGATGGTCGTCTCCGAGCGCGCCTCCAACGACGTGGGCATTGACGCGGAGCAGACCGGAAATCGCGTGGACATCGTCACGCGCCAAATCTCGGAGTCGGCGGCGCCAGAGAGTGTGCGCGCGGATTACCAGATCAATGTGCCGCAAGACGCTGAGCTGCAGATTCACGATGATTCTGGGACCGTGACGGTCACCAATGTGCTCGGCGACATGAACATCGAGACGATTGGAGCCGGCGTGGACCTCGAGGACGGCGCCGGCTACCTGACGGTGAAGACCGTGGGAGGCTCCTTCCAGTGCGTGCGCTGCGCCGGGCGCGTGGAGGCTTCTTCCATCAGCGGTGATCTCCGCCTGCTTGATATGCGCACGTACCACGTCCGCGCGCAGACCTCGACTGGAAACATCCTCTTTTACGGTGAGTTTTTGCCCAATGGAATCTACCGCCTGAAGAACTACAGCGGAGCGATCGAGGTTCGCTTCTCCCCCGGCGATTCCTTCGATTTGAGCGCCACCTCCCTGAAAGGCCAAGTGAACAACGAGGCCAAACTGGCTCCGCATCCTCATGCGGATCATGCCGAGCCCCGCTACGGCAACAGCTTGTTTGGGACCCTCAACATGGGCCGCGCCAAGGTCGAACTGACCTCCTTCGATGGTACAATCAACATCCGCAGGCGGGACTGAGCGCACCCTACCGTCACGCCTGACTTTGCATTCAATGACTTTGGAGAGCCGATCTCGCAAGCTGGTCTGTCTGACGGGGTTCATGGGCTGCGGCAAGTCCACCACGGCGCGACTTCTGTCGAGCCAGCTCGGGTGGCCTCACGTGGACCTGGACCGCCGGATCACTGACTCCACCGGGATGACCATCCCGGAAATTTTTTTGCGGATGGGCGAGCCGGAGTTTCGCCGCATCGAGCACGAGCAGTTGGCGCGCATCGTGGCTGAAGCCTCCGAGTCGCACCGCCCCCGGATCGTTTCCCTCGGCGGGGGGACCGTCGTGCAAGTGAACAACCTGGCGCTCCTGCGCGAGAGCTGCGCGACACTGATCTGGCTGCGCTGCCCGATCGAGGAATTGCTTCTGCGCTGCGCCCAAATCACTGATCGCCCTCTGTTTCGCGACGAGGCCAGTTTCCGGCGCCTTTACCAGGAACGCCTTCCGTTCTACCAGCTCTCGGATTTTGTGGTGGATTCCGATGTCGAGCCGGCTCGCGTTGTCGAACGCATTCTCGCCCTCAACATCTTCCCACAGGTGACCGCGTGAAAAAGGCCGCCCGATGTTCCTGCCTCGGAGGACTGCTTCTTGGCGCGATTGCCCTCACCGCGCCGCTGCCGGCGCGGACCGGCACGCCATCGCTTTTCTCGCCGGACAGCGGGGAATTTCGAATTCTCGTCAGCGGGCAGCAGGCAGGTAAGGAGGAGTTCGACATCGGCCCAAACGGCGGAGACTGGCTGGCTCATGGCTCCGCCGAGGTCCAGACCCCGACCGGCGTAACGCGCGTCAGGGGAACCCTCGACCTGCATTCCGACGGCACGCCGGCGCGCTATGAGTGGTCGTCGCAGGGAGCGAAGAAGGCGTCCGCCGTGGTGAGCTTCAGCGGGTCCACGGCCACGATTGTACTGCACGTGGAGGGTATGCGCCCCTACACGCAACAGTTCACGTTTCCCTCGCCGCGCGTGGCGATCCTCGACAACAACCTCTACGACCAGTATGGAATCCTGGCGCGCCTCTATGACTGGGATAGAAAAGGCGTGCAGACTTTTGCGGTCCTCGTTCCGCAGGAGCTCACTCCCGGCAGCGTTACCGTGGAGCTGGTGGGCAGCCAGGAAGTCAACGGCAAGAAGCTCGATGAGTTGCAGGTGAAGACCGCGGACCTCGAGGTGGACCTGTATCTCGACGGGCGCCGCCTGGTGCGCATCGTTTCCCCCAGCGCCAACGCCGAGATCCTCCGCGAATAGCAACTATTCGGCGGTTGTGCCAGAAGCACTTCCATTCCATTTTGCGAGACGGAGATCCTGTCGCTGAAATTTCACGGCGGGAGAAGAAGTTTTTGGTGTCTTACTCTTTGCCGCCCGGCACAAGACTGCGATAGGCTGCCGCGCTCTCAAAGCGAACGTCCGCGTTGGGATCGCGATTCATGCGGTCGCGCAGGACGGCCCGCAGATGGTCATCGCCTGGCACCTGTCCATTCGCGGCCAGGCTGCTCAGGATTCGAGCTGCTTCGAGGCGCACGCCGGCATCCGCGTCCGCGGCGAGTGCGTCCACCAGCGTGTTGCGCACGGAATCCTGCGTGGCAGCTCCCTCGAGCGACCGGATCGCTTGCAGGCGCACAGCAGCGCTCGGGTCAGCCTGCGCCGCATGGCAAAGAGCGGAGCGAACCTCGGGCTCGCTGCTGCACGGGAGCAGCAGGCCCACCGCATCGAGGCGCACGCCCGTATGAAACTGGCTGCCGTGCCGCAGGACGTAGAGCAGCACATCCTTCACGCCACCGTCGTCCACCGTCCCCTGCACAGTCAGGGGCTGCATCGTCCGGAGGTGCAGCTCGACGCGCGGAGGCTCGCCGGCGTTCGCGGGGGCCACACTGATTCCGGCAACGTCCGCAGAATGCAGATCCAGCGCCGTGATGGGCGTGTTCGCCATCGAGGCTGGCGGCGCGCTTTTATCGGCTGGCGCGCCCGGACCTGCATTCGCATTACCCGCCGCATGGCCGACCCTTGCACTGGCAACGGCGCCTGAGCCGAGCCTTCGCTGCGCCCGCTGAACCAGCAGCGAAGGGCCGAGAATTCCGGTCGCAAATCCGATCAACAGAAGAACCGCGGCGCTCCAGGCCGGCTGGGGCGAGAGCCAGCTCGACGTCAGCGCAGCTTCGAGAAAGCGGCGCAGCCAGCCGCGCTCCTCTTCTCGGTCAAGCGCGTCGTTCAGGTCGGCACGGCAACTGGCGAGAAGGGAAGCATCTGGCTCGGCGCGGTGCGCTGCCAGGAGCGACAGCAGCTCCTCCTCCCGTGAGAATTCGGCGGAGCACGCGGGGCAAGCAGCCAGGTGCTCCGCGAGGCGAAGCTGGTCGGCTGAGGGCACTTCGTCACCCGAGGCGGCAAGAATGCGGAGCGGCTGCCACTCCTCGCAGGGCGGCATGGCCTGCCCTTCGGCGCGGCCGAACTCGGCCTTTGAATCCATGCCCGGTCTTGGTTGGCTTCTCATTTAGCGGACCGCCTCGAGGCTCGCGCGCAGCTTGCGGGTGGCGCGAAACAGGGAATTTTTCGCGGTCTCCTCGGAAGTGCCTAGCATTTCGCCAATGGCTCGCAGGCGCATGCCGTGATAATGCTTTAGCTCGAAGACCATGCGTTCGCGCGGCGAGAGCAGCGACATCGCGCCGCGAATCTGCCGGGCCAGCTCCCGCCCCAGCAGCCTCTTTTCCGGATTTGCGGAGACGGCGGGCTCCGGCTGCTGGTCAAAAAAATCCCGGCCCGTGACCTCCGGGGACGAAGGCGGGGCCTGTTCTTCGCGGCGCGTATTGCGGCGTCGCAAGTAATCGAGCGCTACATTCGTGACGATGCGGTAGAGCCAGGTATAAAAGCTGCACTCAAAACGGAATCTTTGAATGTTGCGGTAGGCGCGAAGAAAACCTTCCTGGTAGACGTCGCGGGCGTCCTCGGGCCGGCGGACAATATTCAGCGCCAGGCGCAGCACATCGCGGTCGTATCGCCGGATGAGCTCGTCGAAGGCCAGTCTGTCGCCGGACTGAGCTTTGCGGACGAGCTCCTCTTCTCCCGCGCCCCGCGCAATGGCCCGCTGCGGCGTGCTTCCCTCGAGAGCGACGCTCAATTCCATGACTTCATGCGGCTCCTTCAGCTCCGCTGCTCAGACCCCGCCAGACTCCGGCAGCGTACCAAATTCTTCCTCCCGTTCCTCTTCCTGCCGCTAAAGTATTTAGACTCAGGCTGCGGCCGCCGGGTAGCGGCCACGGGCGGTGTTTTTTCGAAGAGGCTCAAAATGGAGCCTCCATGAGCCACGAAATCCTCATATGTCCTTGGTATGCAGACAGATAGAGGCGGTGCCGGGTGCGCGGAGAGGTGTTTCGTCCTCCGAATACATGCCGCACTGCCAATTCGGGGCCTCCCGTCAGGACCGTCACTTAGAGTTTTGAACCAAGGCGAATCAGCCCGTACACGGCCACGCAGATCGCGAAATCAAGCACCATTCCCCAATCAATTTGGAATCCCTGGTGGCGCAATGTCGGGGGCAAATGGGGGAAGAACGAGAAGTAGTAAATTGCATTGCCGAGCAGGATTGCCACAAGATATTCCAGCCAGCGTCGCGGGGTGATGCCGAGAATTTGACGTTGCGTCGCCACGATTGCAAACCTTAGCCTGTTTGCCCCGATCCTCCTCGCACCTCTTCGTGGCCGCGAGGGCAGCCACATCTTAGGTCAGCTGCCGGGCAGTGTAAACTGGCCGCCGAGCCCGGCCGCAAAGAGGGTTTCGCGCCGCGCTCTATTGATGCCAGTATGAATCTAAGCTACCGCCCGTTTTCGGACTCCCGGCGGCGGGCGGCGCTCTGCAATGATCTCATTGACCAGTTCGGTAAAGTACCTGCGCGGCGTTGGGCCGCACCGCGCCGCCTTGCTCGAGGCCCACGGCATCACCACCGCCGCCGATCTCCTCGCTCATTATCCCTTCCGGTATGAAGACCGCCTTCGCTTCACGCCAATCGCTGAAATTCTGCCGGGACAGGTGCAGACCGTTCACGGGGAGGTAACGGGGGGAGGGGGGAGCGTCGTCCGGTTCGCGCGGGGCCGCGGCCCTGTGCTGCACGTTGTGGTAAAGGATGGATCCGGAACGCTACATGTGCGCTTTTTTCACGGCGCCTATCTTCAGGGCCGACTGAAGGAAGGCCAGAGGTTGGTGCTCCACGGGAAAGTGGACGCAGATCCCTATCGTCCCGGGCGCATGGAAATGGTGAATCCTCAGATCGAACTCTTGGGCGCCGGATTGGAACCGGCGGACTCGACGGAGGTGGGGCGGATTGTGCCCATTTACGAGGCGATCGGCGGGATCAGCTCGCGGATGTTTCGCCGGATCATCTATGGTCTCCTGCCGAGTGTCGATAGCGCGATGGCCGACCCGCTTCCGCTCGAGATTCAGCAGCGCTATCGCTTTCCTTCAAGACGGGAGGCGTTGCTCTACACGCATTTCCCTCCGAAGGACGAAAGCATGGAATTGCTGAACAGTTTTCGCAGCCCGGCGCAGGTCCGGCTGATTTTCGAGGAGTTTTTCTACTATCAACTGGCGCTGGCGCTGCGCCGCTCCCGCGAGCATGGCCAGCCGGGCATCGCTATGCGCGTGCGGGAACAGAAGATCCGCGACGCGCTGAAGCGGATGCTGCCCTTCAAGCCGACCGCGGCCCAGAAACGCGTGCTCGCGGAAATTGCGACGGATATGGAGCAGCCGCGCCCCATGCACCGGCTCCTCGAGGGCGACGTCGGCAGCGGCAAGACTCTTGTGGCGCTTGAGGCCGCAACCATCGCCATCGAGAACGGCTGCCAGGCGGCACTGATGGCGCCGACGGAGATCCTGGCGGACCAGCATTTTCTCTCCGCGCGACGCATCTTTGCGGCGACGGGCTATCGCTGTGAATTGGTCGTGAGCGGACGCCAGCGAGCGGAACGGGAGCGCGCCCTGGCGCGCTGCCGACCGGGAGCCCTTCGCCGCCCTCAACGCCGACCCGCAGGTG
>JAJXZD010000046.1:0-7566 GCA_021780215.1 Acidobacteriota bacterium | reverse complement strand
ATTCCACCGCCTCGGCCTGGTGATCGTGGACGAGCAGCACCGCTTCGGGGTGCTGCAGCGCAAGCGCTTGATGGAAAAGGGCGTGTCGCCGCACGTCCTGGTGATGACGGCAACTCCCATCCCGCGCACGCTAGCGCTGACTCTCTACGGCGATCTCGATATTTCCGTCATCGACGAGCTTCCTCCTGGCCGCACCCCGATTGTGACGCGGCGGGCGCCGGAAGAGCAGTTGGCCGGCGTGTGGGAATTTCTGCGGCGCGAGGCGGCGAGCGGCCGGCAGGCGTACATCATTTATCCGGTTATTGAGGAGTCCAAACAGGAGCTGAAGGCGGCCACGGCCGAATATGAGCGGCTGGCGCGCACTGTCTTCCCGGCTTTGCGCGTGGGGCTCTTGCATGGCCGGCTGAAGAACGAGGAGAAGGACGCCATCATGGAGCAGTTCCGAAGCGGCCAACTTCACATCCTGGTGGCCACTACGGTGGTTGAGGTGGGCGTGGACGTTCCCAATGCCACGGTGATGGTGATCGAGCACGCGGATCGTTTTGGGCTCGCCCAGCTTCACCAGCTTCGCGGACGGATTGGCCGCGGACAAGAGAAGTCGCACTGCATCCTGGTGGCGCCGGAAACCCTCTCGGGGGAGGCGAAAGAGAGGATTGAGGCGATGGTCGGCACCTCCAACGGATTTGAGATCGCCGAGCGCGATTTGAAGCAGCGCGGCCCGGGGGAATTTTTCGGAACGCGGCAGCATGGCGATGCAGCGTTTTCCTTCGCTCAGCCGCTACGCGACCACGAGATTCTGGAGCTGGCGCGCCGCGAGGCGTTTGCGCTGGCCGAGAATCCGGCGAAAGCCCGGGAAGTGGCGGAGCAACTCGAAGCGCTGAGTCCGACGTGGCAGAAACGCTACCAGTTAGCGTCGGTCGGATGAGTGTGAGGAGATGAATCGGTGCGCGTGATTGCCGGAAAATTTCGCAGCCGCGTCCTGAAAGGGCCGAAGAACATGCGCCTGCGGCCGACGAGCGACCGGCTGCGCGAGACGCTCTTCAATGTCCTCGGGCCGACAGTGCAAGACACGCTGTTCATTGACCTGTATGCGGGGACGGGGGCGGTGGGGATGGAAGCCCTCAGCCGCGGGTCGCGCGAGGTCATCTTCGTGGAATCGAACGCGAAGGCGGCCAGCCTGATTCGCGCCAACCTGGCTGCTCTCGGAATCACCGCGGGGGCCGAGGTAATGGAAACGGCAACCCTTCGCGGCCTCGGCGTGCTGGCGACGCGCCATGTGCAGGCCGATTTCATCTTCCTCGATCCGCCATACGACTCCATCGCCGAATCCGAGCGGGTCCTCGAGTTTCTGAACACCTCGCGGCTGCTGGCGCCCGGAGGCCTGGTTATTGCCGAGCACCGGCGCAAGAGCGAGCTCCCCGCGCGATTCGAGAGGCTCGCGCGCATCAGGGTGCTCGAACAAGGCGACGCGGCGCTCAGCTTTTACCGGCTGGCGGCAGCGGCTTGAATCCTGCCAGGCCTTGTATAATGGCGCAGTGCAACCCGCACTTCAGCGCGAGCCCTTCCCGGAACCGGATTCTTTGGTCGAGTTGCCGCCGCACTCGCGTCTGCCTAGGCTCGACCTTGGTGTCGAATGGGAGTCCCGTGGCGGGGAATTTTTAACGAGCCTGGCGGATTTTTTCACAGGACCGCGGCCGGTACGGGAATCCCCGGACGCGCCGCAGAATCCTCTGCATGTGCAATTCCTAAAGGCACGCTGGCCGCTCGCAGGATTCGTTGCCTCCTGCCTTGGGCATGTGGCTGCATTGTGGATCTTGCTCCTGCCGATTTGGGGGTTCCTGCAGAGCGCGCAGCCACCCTTCCGGTCCGCGCAGACGGAACTTGCATGGTACGAGACGCCCGTCGACTTGCCGCGCATTTCATTGCGCGGCGGGCACCGCAAGCAGGTCCGTGAGGCGAAAAAATCCGAGAGTGTAAGGCAGCTGGTAGCTGCGGGATCGGCTCAGCAGCTCGCGCGGCAGTCGATCCTCTCGATCCCTGTGCGCATGACACATCCTCGCCAGACGCTGATTCGTCCGGACGCGCCGCCAACACCTCCCAAGGTCGCACCGCCTCTGCCGGACATCGTGCAATGGCCATCGAGTGAACAGCCCAAGCTGCGCCTGCAAATTTCGCAGGCAACATCGGCACCGCGGATCACGCGCCGCGCCTTAGAAAATATTTCCGCGCCCGAAGTCGCGACCTCCGAGAAGGAGGCGGCTCCGCTCAATATTGCAGCGTCCCCCGCAACGATTCCGCGGTTGCGGATGCCTTCCGGGTCCGCCAGCGGGCCTTTGGCGCGGAGGCTGGCGGCAAATGTTCACCCGGACGCAGCCCCCGAGATCAACCACGGCTCTGCAGGCGAACCAAGGCTTCAGCGCGTGATTGCATTGTCCGCGGCCCCTGCGCCTCCCGCGCCCGCTGCTGCGGTGCCCTCAGGAAATCTCGCTGCCCGCATCTCTCGATCGCCAGCGGGCCGAGCGAGCAATTCCCCCGGACCTTCGGAAAGGGAGGCGGAGAAATCCGGTTCGACGGGCACGAATGAGGTTGCAGGCCCCCTTCCGGCGACGGTGACCATTCGCAGTGGCAGTGCCCGAGGACCAGCCAGCGTGGCTGCGGCCGAGCCACCGCGGATTCCGCGAGCTCGCGCGGAATTGCCTGTTGCGCCCAGCCGCCGTGCAGCCGATGTCGCAGGGCTCGACCCGAGTCTGCCGCCGGAGGCGCTTCTTTCCGGCAAAGAGGTATATACGATGCACGTCAGCCTTCCCAATTTGACCAGCGCTTCGGGAAGCTGGATTTTGAGCTTTGCGCAGCTCGACGAGGACTATGGCCCGCACGTTGGACGGCGCCAGGTGCTTTCCACTCCGGTTCCTGTGGAGAAGGCCGACCCCAAGTATCCTCCGGATATGATCCGCCAGCATGTGCAAGGAGAGGTTGTGCTCTACGCAATTATTCGCAAGGACGGCTCGGTGGACAGCATTCAGGTGGTCCGAGGACTCGAACCCGAGCTTGATCGGGACGCAATCGCGGCGCTAGCGCAATGGAAGTTTCGACCCTCCATGCGCGGCGGTGTCCCCGTGGACCTGGAGGTCGTCGTGCACATTCCGTTCAATTACCGGAGTCCCGACGAGTGAAAATGCCGCCCGCGGCGCGATGGCTCAGAAGTGGCCGCGCAGATCGCGAAACGCCCCCAGGATGAGCAGCCGGCCCGCGCCACTCGCGAGCTCCTCATGCTCGAGGTGCCAGGTGCGGTGGTGGGGGATGAAGACGGCATTCAGGCCCGATTGCAGAGCGGGATTGATGTCGCTGCGCGGACTGTTCCCGACCATCCAGCCATGGGATTTCACGATCTTGAAGGTCCCGACCATCCGTTCGTAGGTGCCGGCATCTTTTTCCACCACAATCTCGATGGCGTCGAAGTAGGACTGCAAACCGGAGCGCTCGACCTTGGCCGCCTGTTCGGCGGACTCCCCCTTGGTCAGCAGAATCAGGCGGTGGTGTTTGGCGAGATACGCGAGAGTCTCGGGGACGCCGTCGAGGATCTGCGGAGGCGTCTGTTCAAGCTCGCCCACGATGCGCTCGACGCTCATTACGATTTCTCGCTGGGCCATATTTCCAGCAAGTTTCAGATAGGTCTCCTCGAGGGAGCGTCCAAAGCTTCGCACGCCATAGCCGTGCTGACGGATATTGCGGCGCTCGGTTTCGTTGAGGATGTGGCGGACGTACTCGCGCGTGTAGCCGAGCGGCTCGAGCATGGAGATGAAATCATCAATCGTCTTCTCGAAGAAGACGTTGTTCTCCCAGAGGGTATCGTCGGCGTCAATCAGCAGAGTATGGCGAGCCATGCGTTTGTCCGCACATAAATGTTGCGCCAGCCGGGGAAAGAATAGAAGGAATTTTTCGCCGCGGCGTTGCTGCCCGGCAAGCCTTCACTGCAAGGGGACTCGGAGGGCTGGCGCAATCAGCCGAGCTGGCGGAAGACGCGGGCCGGGTTCAGGCCGTGGCGGGAAGAAATTCGTAACGGTCAATTCGGGCGGCGACGCCGCGGCGCCCATTGTGCGGCTCGACTCGAACGACGCGGGCGTAGCAACGGATGTGAACGTCGCCTGCCAGCGTGATCTGCTGGGGCAGGGTGAGGACGAATTCGATCGAAGCGCCCGCCTCGACGGCCGCCTCGATCAGGAAATACAGGCCGCGAAAGCTGACGTCACGGGTTTCCCCGGGCTTCTCCTGCACGCCCTCGTCGCCCGAGAAGCGGACCCTTACCGGAAGCATCATCGCGAAGCGCCTAGCGGAGCGACGCTCGACATCGTGGTCCATAGATCCTCCGGCCCCCACCGGATCTGAGCCAAAGCTATCACCGCTCCGAATGGTGCGCAACGGGTTTTGCGCCCCCGCAGCCCTTCGGTGCTGTCGGGGGTTGCCCGGCGGGAAGCCGCTTGGCTGGCGGGCATGTGTCTTGCGAGGGAGAGAATCTGAAGAAATCGAGCAACTGCCGGACGATGCAACCAAATGGGCGACCGCGCGATGTTTGACCTGCTGTTGCGCTGCCATTACGATGGGGGCGTATGCTGCGCTCTCAAGCGCTGACGGAACTACGGCGGCATCCGCGCGCCCAGCTTCGTCTGCCTGCTCGCATTCGCTGGCAAGGGCCCCTGGGCATGCGTCTGGAAGTGACGGAAACCATTGACGTGTCGCGCGAAGGGTTGCTGCTCCGGTGCGCCGAGCCATGCGAAACGATGATCCGTGTGTGGGTGACTTTTCCGTTCGATGCCAAGGTGGTAGGAGCCGCACAGCCGGAAATGCCGGCGCGCATTGTCCGGACAGAGGAGGATTTCGCCGGAGGCTTTCGCGCGGCACTGCAATTCTATCCTCCCGCGCGGAGCGTCATGCGCCCGGCCTCGCGAGAGCGCCGGAAGTTCCCGCGCGCTTGCTTCGCCCTGCCCATCTTCGTCCGCCCCACGGGAATGCCATGGCCCGAGGAGTCCATGACCGACGATATCTCGCGCGGTGGCGTGCGATTTGAGACGGCGCACATCTATGCCGTTGGAGACCGGGCCCTGGTCAAAGTGCCCTGGAACGAATGGGCGGATGCCGGTGAAATTTCCGGGAGGGTTGTCCGCGTTGAATCGCTTGCGGATCGGCCCGGCCCCGCGTCTTTCGCCAACCCCGCCGTCGGTGCCGGCACTATGTTCACATCTGTCGCTTTGGAATGGGCCAAGCCTGAAATGATCCCTGGCGCGGCGCAAAGGCTACCCAGGGCATGATGCGCGCGCGGCAGGCGGCAGGGCTTCGACGATTCCCATGACGGAAGTCTTTCATCGCAACTTTTTTCTGGAGGGGCCGGCGGGGCGCCTGGAAGCGACGCTCTGGACTGCGCCGGCCGGTTCTTCGCCCGGGGCCGCGCTCGTTTGCCATCCCCATCCGCTCTTCGGCGGTACGATGCACAACAAGGTCGTCTATCAGGCGGCAAAGGCGTTGCACCGGCTGGGGATGCCTGTGCTGCGGTTCAATTTCCGCGGAGCGGGGATGAGCGAGGGAACGCACGATGAAGGGCGCGGCGAGCAGGAGGATATCCGCGCGGCCCTCGCCTATCTGGCGGCCGAATATCCTGGACAGTCCGTGCTGCTGGCCGGCTTCAGTTTTGGAGCCTCCGTTGGGATGCGCGTGGGTTGCCGTGATGACCGCGTAGAGGATCTGATCGGTTTGGGACTCCCCGTGGACAATGTGAACATGGATTTCCTGAAGGAGTGCGCGAAGCCGAAGCTCATCCTGCAAGGCGCAAACGACCAGTTTGGATCGCGGGCGAAGGTCGAAGAGCTCTTTGCCGCGATGCCCGAACCCAAACGCCTGGTGCTCTTCGAGGGGGCCGACCATTTCTTCGCCGGGGCATTGCCGGAAATCGGGGGCGCAATTCGCGCGTGGTTTGGGGAGCGCCATGCGGGCCCGGGCGCGGCCGAAAAGGGATGAAGGCCCCTCGCGACGGGCCGAAGATCAGTCCGCTGCATGGCCGGCCACTCCTTACGCCGGCTCCTTTCCCGCAATCTCGTGTGCGACGATGAGTTGGTGCGCTTCGTTGCGGATCTTTGGCAGGTTCCTGGCGAACAGAATGGACCCCACGATGGCGATCGCGCCGCCCAGACGGAGCGTCCAGGGCGCGCCGATATGCTCCGCAAGTATTCCGTAGAGAAGTGCTCCGACGGGCGCCATGCCCATGAACGTCATCGAATAGACCGCCATCATCCGGCCGCGCAGCCGGTCAGGGACCATCACCTGCACAAGCGTGTTCGAGGATGCCATCTGCGTCATCATGGAAAAGCCCATGGGGACGAGCAGGAACATCGAAAGCGCATACCAGTGCGAGAGCGAGAAGAGAATCAAGCCGGTGCCGAAGCCGCCGCACGCCACCGCGATGCCCTTAGCCATCCCCCGCACGCCGCGGCGGGTGGCCAGCGTCAGGGCTCCGGTTACCGCGCCCAGTCCCGTTGCGCCCATCAGCATTCCGTAGGTGCGGGCGGTGCCGTGAAGGATCTTTACGGCGAATACCGGCATGAGTACGGAGTAGGGCATGGCCGCGATGCTGACCAGGCCCAGCAGAAGGAGCAGGGAACGGATGGGCGCGGTATCGCGGACGAAGCGGAATCCTTCGGCGATTTGGTCGAGCGGCGAGGTGTGTGGCGTCTGGGGCCGCTCCTTGGGCGGAATACGCATCAGCAACAGGCCGATAATCACGGCGATGTAGCTGACGGAATTTGAGAAAAAACACCAGCCTTCGCCGATCTTGTACACCACAATGCCGGCCACGACCGGGCCCACGACGCGCGCGCCCTGAAACATCGAGGAGTTGAGCGCGATGGCGTTCATCAGATCCTCGCGGCCGACCATCTCGACGAGGAACGACTGGCGCGTGGGAATGTCGAACGCGTTCACAATGCCCATCAGGGTGGCGAGCAGGATCACTTCTCCCACGGTCACGCGGTGCGTTAGCGTCAGAAAGGCAAGAATGCCCGCCAAAATCATCGAGAGCGTCTGCGTGCCGATCACAATCTTGCGCCGGTCCAGGCGGTCCGCCAGCGCTCCTCCGGCAACGGAAAAAAATGCGATGGGAATCTGCCCGGCAAACGCCACGGTTCCCAGCAGCAGCGAGGACCCCGTCAGCCGGTAGACCAGAAGCGCTTCGGCGGCCGTATCCATCCACGTGCCCACCAGGGAGATGAGCTGGCCGCTGAAAAAAAGCTGGAAATTGCGGTGCTTCAGCGAGCGGACCATATCCTGGAAGCGGGAGCGCTCCTCGAGTACCGCCGCAGCCGCGCTGGATGGTCCGATGTCAGCCATTGGATAATTGTACGATGCTATGGCGCGATACGCGGTTCCTGATTCGGCGGAAATTCCCTCAGGGCACGGCCACCGGTGGCGGCGCCGTGCCGGAATCGAGAATTCGCCGGCATGCTCGAAGCATCCGGCGATAGGGCCAGTCCGCATCGCGGAAGAAAATCTCGCCTTCCCGCGGCTTCGAATAGAACCATC
>JAJXZD010000057.1 GCA_021780215.1 Acidobacteriota bacterium | reverse complement strand
GCCAATCAGCAGGCGAATAGAGCGCCGGGGAAAATCGCGGGCCAACTGCTCGATGACGGGGATGGCAGGATCGTGCTCATCGGAGAGGCCAAAGAGAATCTCGAATTCCGGGTAGTCCTGCCGACAAAAGCTTGCGTAGTTTTCGTAGGTTTCGCGATCGAGGCCGCGAATCGGTTTCAGGATGCTGACCGGCGGGGCAAACGGCGGAGCCGCCGCGGAAGGCTCGGCAGACCGCGGATAGGAACCGCTCCGGAAGAAGAGACTGGCGGAAACAATGGCCACGACATAATAGGCGAGCGGGAAGCAGGCAAGGATGAGCAGCGCAAGTCGGAGAGCCGTCCCCGCGGCCACGGCGCTACCTCTTGCCGAGAACCACGAGCGTCACGCCGATCACGACGAACAGCACGCCGACCCATCGCTGCGGCGTAACGCGCTCGCCAAGGAAGAATTTCCCTCCCAACGCGCCGACCGCGTAGCTGAGGGCGGTGGCCGGAAAGACGAAGCTGACGTTCGCGATAGACAGCATGCCGAGGAGGGAAAAGAATCCGGTGGTCATCAAGCCCAGGCCCAGCCACATCCATGGAACTTGCATGGCGCGAACGATGACGCGGGCAATGGAGCGCGGGCGGAAGTCGGTCACCTCGCCGATGGTCTTCATCGCACGAGAAACGCACAGCTCGCCTCCGGTGCCGGCGAGGAGGATCAAAACATAAAAAATAAGGCCGGTCAGCATGCGTCCTTCTCCGTCGTCTGCGGATGCGTCCGCCCCACCACGAAGACTCCCACACAGATCAGCAAGACTCCGGCCCAGCGCTCCGGAGTGACCACCTCGTGGAGCACGAGGACCGCCAGGAGGGCCGTCAGGCCGCTCGATACCGCCGAGGCCGGTTGCACAAAAGTGTAATCCGCCCAGGAAAGGACCAGAAGATAGCTGACGAAGAATGCCAGAAGCAGCGCGATCGCCACCCAGATGGTTCCCGTGGTGAAGGCGCGGAAGAAGAAACGAGCGATCTCGGAGGGAGCCCAGCCATACGTTGCTCCCACCTCTTTCATTCCCTTGCCAAGAAGGACGTTGCCGAGAGGATTGAAGGCCGCCATCATGGAAATCAGGACGAAGGTCTTCAGGCGCAGCCCGGCGGACCGGCCGCCACCCCGCGCGGCGGGACTCTTCACAGGATCGGCGATCTTCGGATCAATTTCCGTGACTGGCACTACCGCGGCTCCGTCGTCTGCGGGTGAGTATGTCCCACGGTGAAAACGCCAAGGCAAATCATCAGAACACCCGCCCAGCGCGTCGGCGTGACGTCCTCATGCAGGAAGGCCCAGGCCATAAGCGTAACCAGACCATACGACAAAGCCGAGGCCGGCTGCACGTAGCTGTAATCAGCCCACGAGAGCACCAGGATATAGGCAACGAAGAAGAACGTGAGAGAGCCGATTCCAAGCCATACGGCACCCGATGTGAACGCGGCAAAGAAGAAACGGAAAATATCCCCCGGGGCCCAACTCGCCATGGCCGGGATGCGCTTCATGCCCCTTCCCAGCAAAACGTCCCCCAATGGGCCGAAGACAATCATCATGAGCAGCAAGGCGGCGGTCTTGAGGCGCAGCCCCGGACGCGACGTCATGCCTCTTGCGACTCACCCACTTCGGCGCTCGGCGGCATCGAGGCCGGAACGGCCACCACAGTCTTCTTGGTGAAGCCCTTGCGCGCGACCCGCCGTCGATCGGCGCGAAGCTTCAGGAAATCCACTGCTTCGCCGTAGAGGCGCTTGCGCTCGTGCCCGTTCCAGAGGGCGTCGCGCACGATGCGCCAGGCGACCCGCGGCCGGAAATAGTAGCTGTCGTAAAAGCGGTTGACCGCGTCCACCATGTATTCCTTGGTGAGGCCGGGATACTCGAGATGCGGAAGCTGGTGGCCGCCGTCATCGGTGATCGCCTCGCCGGCCAGGAAGCCCTCGCGGGTGCCACGGTCATACAGCTCAGTTCCCGGATAGGCATGCGCCATGGAGACCTGAATCGTTTCGCAATCGAGGTCCTTGGCAAACTGGATGGTCTTTTCGATGGTCTGCGGCGTCTCGCCGGGAAGGCCGATGATGAAATCGCCGTGGACGCGGATGCCGACCTTCTTGCAGTTCTTGACGAAGTTGCGCCCCATCTCGACGGTCTGGCCCTTCTTGATGTTCTTGAGAATCTGGGGGTCGCCGGATTCGAAGCCGACAATCAGCAACCGGCAGCCGGCATCGGCCATGGCTTTCAGCGTCTCGTAGTCGCCATGCACGCGCGCCGTGCAGGACCAGCGGAAGCCCACGGGCTGGAACTCCTTGCACAGAGCCAGCACGCGGTCCTTGCGGATGTTGAAGGTATCGTCGTCGAAGAAAAATTCCTTGGCCTGCGGAAATCGCTTGTGCGCCTCCCGGAATTCACGCGCCACGCTCTCGACCGAACGCACACGCCAAGCATGTCCGGAAAGCGTCTGCGGCCACAGGCAGAAGGTGCACAGGGCCGGACAACCGCGCGCGGTATAAAAAGAAACGAAGGGGTGCAGGAGAAACGGAACGTTGTACTTCTCAACCGCCAGATTGCCCTCGTACACCTCGGTGGCAAATGGCAGCGCGTCCAGCTCCTCGGTCTGCAGCATCGGCCGCGAGGGATTGTGAATGACCTTGCCGTTTTCCAGGTAGCTCACGTTCTGGATGGACGAGAGCGGCCTTCCCTGCGCGTATTCGACCACAGCATGATCGAACTCACCGCGCACCACGAAATCGATGTCCCGGCTGGCCCGCAGGCTCTCGTCCGGCTTCACCTGCACGTGGGGCCCGACAAAGGCGCTCCTCAAATCCGGCTTCTTCTCCTTCATGGCGTGGGCCATGCGGAGATCGCTGTGGAAACCGACCGTCGAGGTGAACAGCACGACGAATTCGTAGTCCTGCGCCGCGCGCACCACTTCGGCGGGCGAGATGTGATGCGGAGGACCGTCCAGCAGTCGGCTGCCCGGAAGCATCCCGGCAGGATAAGACAACCAGACCGGGTACCAGTAGGACTCAATCTCGCGAGTCGCTGGCCAGCGGGATCCAGCTCCGCCATCGAACTTGTCGAAGCTCGGCGGATTCAGAAACAAAGTCTTCATTACCGACGGCATTTTTCCCCCTCAGAAAAGTGCGCCATTCTGACTAGCACCCATAGTGTACTTCACTTCCCAGGCCTGCCCAAGGCCCGGTTTTGTCCCATGTACTATCTACTATCCTAGGGGAGCACGCTGGCCAGCTGCCCGGTCGCCTGGAGGGCGGCAAGCTGGGCCTGCTCACGCGCGAAATTTGCGTCGAGATAATCCAGCCAGCGATCGTTCTCATCCAGGCGCGCCTGCTCGATTTCCTGCAGGGTGATCCGGCCCTGGTCAAACTTCTCCTGTTCCATCTGCAGGGTTTCCTGGGCGAGCTGCAAATCGAGCCGCGCCACCTCGCAGCTTGCGTCCAGCTCTCGCACGCGGCGGACCTTTTGCTGCACGTCCGCACGAACTTCCTGGCGGCGCTTTTCGAGGGACAGCTCGGCCGCATTCAGCTGGCTCTTCGCCAAGGCGATGTTCGCCCCGGTCTTCGCCGCAAACAAGGGAATGGTGATTTCGGCGCCGACATTGACATTGTTGCGCTCGAACTTGTTGTAAAACTCGCTGTAATTGTTGAATTTGCTGAGCACGCTGTACTGGCCCACAATGTCCACGGACGGGAAATAGCTCAGCCGGGCGCCTTTGAGGATATGCGCGCGCCCGGCACGTTCGTTCTCGGCTTCCTGGACGCTGCGATCCTTTCCGACCGCCTGGTTGATCATATCGCCCTCGGTTTCCCCCGCCGCGGGACCGGTTGCGAAGGAGACTCCCTTTGTGTCGACTTCGATTGGCTGGCTGTCCGGAATCGCGGCTAGGTCGTGGAGCCGGGCATCCAGAGTCTCGCCGCGGTCTTCCAGCTTCACAATGCGCTCGCGGACCCGGGCCAGCGTTAGCTGGCTGCGCGTGACCTCGATCGGGAGTTCCTGGCTGGCGGCCACGCGCGCGCGAACCACCTCAAGAATCTTCTCCGCACTGGCCTCTTCACTGTGCATCAGATCCAGCGAGTGCCGCACCTTGGCCAGCTCCAGATACGTCGTCGCCGAGCGCACGATGACGTCGTCGCGAATCCGGTCCATCTCGATCCTCTGATTCTTGGCGCGCTCTTCCGCCGCATGCTGCTGCCCCTTCAGATACGGATCAAAGATGGCCTGCTGGTAGTCGAGCTGGAATACCGAGGGCGCCTGGCCGCCAGGCAGCGAAGGAAATCCATACGTGTAGGCCGCGCCCGCGCCGGTGTACAAATTGGGACGAAACGCCGCTCGGTTCACACCGGCCTCGTCGAGCGCGGCAATGTACTGCACGCGGGCCAGCCGGACGTCCGGGCTGTTCTGCAGCGCCAGGCGCACAGCCTCCTGCAGCGTCAATTTCTCCTCGTCTTGCCCGCGAGCGACCGCGCCCAGGAGCAAGGCCGCGATTCCCGCCAGGGCGGCGGCGCATCCGAGGTTTCGTGCTTTCCGAAGAGCGAAATCATTCATGACGAAGCGATTCCGTTGGAACAAGCTGGGCCGCGCGGTTCGCCGGAAGATAGCCAAAAATCAGTCCGGTCGAGCAGGATACCACGAAGGCCACCACCACCGACACCCAGGACACGGGCACCCGAATGCCCTCCGCGTCCGGGAAGAAGCCCAGGAGAAAATTGATCAGCGCAGGAATCAGGACGGCGATCAGGATTCCAATGAAAGCGCCCGCCCCGCTGATCGCCAGCGCCTCCATCAGGAATTGATACAAAATGGCGTCCCGCGACGCGCCGATGGCCCGGCGAATCCCGATCTCCCGCGTCCGCTCCGTGACCGTGACCAGCATGATGTTCATGATTCCGATCCCGCTGATCGTCAGCGCAATCAAGGCGATGAGGATCAGGACGACCGAGAGCGCTGCGGCGATTTCCCGGGCCGTCTCAAGGATTCCGGAAAGATTCTCGACGTGGTATTGCGCCCCTGGGCGATGGCGGGAGTGAAGGATTTCCGCAACCTTTCTCGTCACCAGAGGAACGGCGTCCGCGCGAACCGCCTGCGCGTAGAGGGTCCCGAAATAGTTCATCCCGGTGTAATACCGGAGCAGCGAGAACGGAATAATCGCCGAATCCGGCGTGATCTCCGATTGCCCGAACGGCGCCACTCGCTCCTGAAACACACCAATCACTGTGAGATGCAGGTCGCCGATGCGCAACTCCTGCCCCTCTGGGGATCCGGAGGGGAACGCCCGCTGGGCAAGCTGGCGGGTGATCAGGCAGACTTTCCTGGCGGAATGAAAATCGTCCGGCAAGAAATAGTGTCCTCTCAGAATCTCCAGATTGCGGATCTGCTCGAAGCCCGGGGTCACGCCGACGAGATTGACGGTGCGCTCGCGGCCGTCGGCGACGATGGTCATGGGATAGCTATTGGTCCCCGCGGCTTCGGCGAGGGCCTGAGGGATTCCCTGCCGCACAGCCGCGAGGTCGGACGGCGTGATTAGATCGGTGGCGGGGACTGACTCTGTTCCGGAGGCTGACACCGCGTAGGCATAGACCAGGTTGGATCCGACCCCCTCGATCTGCGTGAGAATGTAGTCACGCCCCGCCAGGGCCGCGGTGACCACAAGAACGATGCAGCCGCTGCCAATGATGACGCCCAGCATGGCCAGCAGCGCACGAATCTTATGGGCTTGGAGCGCTTGTAGAGCAAGGCTCCAGGTCTCTCCCCAAAAGGCCTTCGATTTCTGCATCTCCGTCACGCTCTGCTGTGCCGCAAAAGGCGAAAATTCCGGGTCCCGGGTGCGGGCGCATCACTCCTTGATCAGGGCACCTTACGGGCCTGCTTTCTCCAGCTTTTGCAAGCGGGCTCGCGCGTCGCTTCGTTGCGGGTCAAGCTGCAGCGCAGCCCGATACTGTTCCGCGGCGTCCATGCGCTTCCCTTCCGCCTCATACAGCCACCCAAGCCATTCCCTGGCGGCGGCATGAGACGGCCAATCGCTGCGCTGCGGAGCACGAGCGAGGTAGGATTTCAGGTCCTCCTCGGCGCCGGATGCATCCGCCCCGGAAAGAACTCCCTCCACGCCGCGGTAAAACACCAGGCGCAGGTCACTGGAGTTGATGCGAGCAGCCGCTTGAATTGCTGTTTGCATATCGGAGGGGCTGTTTTGCGAGGAAAAGAAGGAAATGGCCTCAAGGTACGGTTCCATCCGGTTCGGTGAGGCGGCGAGGACCGCACGATATTCGAGCGCTGCATCGGCGGGCTTCTTGAGGCCTTCGAGATCATAGAAGGCACGTGCCAGCCGGCCCTCGATTGGATCAAGAGCAGCAATGGCGTTGACCTGAGCCAGCGCCTCGTCCTTGCTCCCCCCGACGATCCAGGGCGCATCCAGGCAATATTCCTCGAGGTCGCGGCGGGCGGAGATGTTCGAGGGACCTAGGCGAACCGCCGTTTGGAACTCCTTCTTCACCTTTCGCGCCAGGAAGAAGCTGTGATCCCGGTCCGCCTTCCCGCCATAAGCGCGACCGAGCCATTGGTGATAGCCCGAGTTCTGGGAATCCAGGGCCGTCGCCTTCTCGAGTGCAGCAATGGCATTGTCGTAGTCGCGGATTTCATAGTAACCACGGCCCAGCCAGTAGCGCGCTTCGGCATTTCCCGCGTTTTGGGCAATGGCGGAGCGCAGCGTGGCGAGGGAGGTTGCGTAATCTCCCTGGTTGAACTGCCGCTTTCCTGTGGCAACCAGGCTGGAGACATCCGCCCCGGCGGCGCTGCCTGCCTGGGATTTCTCAGCCAAGCCGCGCGGGACGCAGAGCGCGACCCCGCAAAGGGCAACCGCCCCGAACATTCCCATTGCGCGCAGGGACATTCTCAATCGGCCTCCAGGGGACGAACCTTCATGCGGTCGCGCAGCTCCTGCTCCACCGGCTCGGCGACGAGGTCGCCTTCCGCCAGCCCCTGGAGCACTTCGTACTTTGAGGAGCTTGCAATTCCCACCGCGATGTCACGCCGATAAACTCGCTGGCCCGCGAATACAAAGACAAAATGCTGTCCACCGCTCTCGCGCACCGCCGCCCGCGGAACCGCCAGTGCTCCGCGCCGCTGCGCCACCAGAATTTGAACCTGCACATTGGTGTTCGGCAGGAGATCTAAATGATCGTTATCGACGGAGCAGAGAATCTCGCCCACGCTGCGCATGCCGCGCGCCACCACCTGCTTCGGAGTCTGGCCGGTGAGCCCGGTCCAGACATGGTCGGGCTTCGCATCCCAGGTGACCTCGACCGGTTGATCCGGCGCGAGCAAACCCAGGTCGGGCTCGTCCACGAATACGCGTACGCGGACCTCTCGCAGGTCGGCCATCTCGGCGAGCACGTCACCGGCCTTGACATAATCGCCGGCGCGCACCGGCAGGGAGTAAAGGATTCCTGAGGCTGGGGCAATTACGGTGGCTGAGCGCACCTTCTCCTCGAGCGACCTCACAGTATCTTGCATCTGGCTCACCCGCAGGGACGCGCCTTCCACGCGAGAAGCCGCGAGCTGCGCCAGCAGCTGTTTTTTGGCCTCGAGCGCCTGCAGATTGGCGCGCGCCCGGGCCAGGCTAACCTGATTCTGGGAAACCTCGTCCTGCGTGGCGGCATGCTGAGCCAGCAAGCTCTGTAGCGCCTTGCCGGCTCTGTCGAGGCTGGCCACCTGCAGCTGCGCGGCACGCAAATCGCCCTCCAGCTGGGCGATCTGATCCGGAGGACCGCCGGCGCGCGCGTTATTCAGGTCGGTCTGCGCGGTGATCAGGTCTGCGCGCGCCTGGGCGAGCTGAGAGCGGATATCCGCGGCATCCAACGTCAGAATCAACTGTCCACGGCGAACGGTCTGGCCCTCGGTTGCCAGCACCTTGCTGACAAATGCCGGGAATCCCGCGCGGGCAATGGCCGGAGAAATGGGTTCCACCTTCCCGTTGCTGGAAATCCGGGCACTGAGGTCTTCCCGCGCCACCTTCACCACCGGCACGAGCGGCGGCCGGGCACGCAAAGCGGCAGCAGCCACGATCGCCGCGACCACCAGCACCGTGCAAACAGAAATGATTCCTTTTCGGCCTCTTTTTTCCGCCATGTTGAGCTGGGCGTCCGTCGCTGGCCTGCGATTCAATGTCGCAAAATTGTAGCAGACCGCTTATCAGCCCGCTTCCGTAAAAGCCCTTGGAGTGTCCCGAAAGCTATGGCGAGGCCTGCGCTGATGGCAGACTCACTCGATGCACGCCGTGTGCCTCAGGATGCCAATTCCGCCTTCCGGGGCCGCCAGACCCGCGGCCGCGCCCAGCCTGCCGTTCCGCAAGGGAGCCGCAATGGTAGAATTTCCCCGCTCATGAGCGCCGATCCCCTCATTCAGGTTCGCGACCTCAACAAGCATTTTCGCATGTTTCGCCGCCGCGAAGGAGTTTGGGGGGCGGTGCAGAACCTTTTCGTGCGTGAATATCAGACGGTCGAGGCCGTTCGCCACGCGACGTTCTCCATTCACCGGGGAGAGATGGTCGGCTACATCGGGCCGAACGGCGCCGGCAAATCCACGACCATCAAGATGCTGACCGGCATCCTGGTACCCACCAGCGGCGAAATTCGGATCAACGGGCTGGTTCCCTTCCGCCAGCGGCGCCAATACGTGAAAACCATCGGCGTGGTCTTCGGACAGCGCACCCAGCTCTGGTGGGACATCGCCGTGATCGAGTCCTTCAAGCTGCTGCGGCGCATCTACGGGGTCTCGCAGGAAGATTTCGACGCCCGCATGAAGCGCTTCGATGAGGTCCTCGGCATCCGCGGATACCTGCACACGCCGGTGCGCAAACTATCGCTCGGCGAACGCATGCGCTGCGACCTGGCCGCGGCTCTTCTGCACAATCCTCCGCTTCTGTTCCTCGATGAACCGACGATTGGCCTCGACGTAGTGGCCAAGGACCATATCCGCCAGTTTCTCCGCGCCGTCAATCGCGAATTTCAGACGACCATCCTGCTTACCACCCACGACCTCGACGAGCTCTGCCGCCGCATCCTTATCATTGACCATGGGCGGGTTCTCTTCGACGGCCAGCTCGAGGACCTCAAGCAGCGCCTGCTGCGCATGAAACAGATTAAGGTCGTGCTCCGCGACCGCTCCCAGATTTCCGCCCTGGAATCCGTTTCGCTCAGCGGCCTGGAGCTCGAACACGTGGACGAGATGACCTGCCGCATCCGCTTCGACCGCACTCAAATCTCCACCGCCGACCTCATCCGCCGGATCCTTGCCTCCGTCGAGGTCCGCGACCTGCTGATCGAAGACGAGTCCATCGAGGAAATCGTCAAGCGGATATACGCCGGCGAAGCCTTTCAGGAGCTTCCCGCGCAAGCCGGCCCCGAGCAGGCATTTGGGAATGCTGATTAGGGCCGCGGAGAAGGATCGGGCGCATGCCCCCCGCTTTTGCGGGAAGACCGGCGGCTGCCGGGCCTCCCCGAGACCGTGAGAAATTCTTGTCCGGTACGCGCTCAGGCTGCGTTTTCGAGCACGAGCAGACCGGTAGCCGTGTTGGATACGGCGACGTGGTAACTGCTGTGAATCTTCGTGACCTTGCCGGTGAGGGCGCCGCGCATGGCCAGCCAAAGGATGAATTCCGCCCCCTGCGCGCCGGCTTCCTTCACCAACTCGTGAATCGAAAGGCGCGTCAAGGCCTCCGGCTCGTTCACAATCTTGTCCAGGCACATCAGGTCGAATTTCTTGTTGATGAAACCGGCGCGCTCGCCATCCAACTGGTGCGACAATCCGCCCGTACCCAGCACCACAACCTTGAGGTCCTTGGGATAAGAAGCCACCGCGCGCCCAATCGCCTGCCCCAGCTTGAAGCAGCGCGCCGGAGAAGGCAGAGGATGTTGCACGGTGTTGATCTGCACGGGGATTACCTTGACCTCCGTGTAGGTATTGCCCGGCCAGAAGAGCGACATCGGCACCGTGAATCCGTGGTCCACAAGCATCTCCTGGCAGGTGGTGAGGTCGAATTCATCGCGCACCACGGAGTCGATGATGTGCCAGGAGAGCTCTGGATCTCCCTGAAATGGAGGAATGGTCGGAATGCCCCAGCCCTCGTCCGCATGCCGGTACTGGAAGGCCGCGCCGATGGCGAATGTAGGCATCTTGTCGAGGAAAAAGTTCAGCCCGTGATCGTTGTAAAACACGATGGCCACGTCGGGCTTCGCCTTTCGCAGCCATTCACGCGCCGGGGGATAGGCGGCGAAAAAAGGCTTCCAGTAAGGATCGTTGACGAGTTCTTTCTCCCGCGGCACCGCATTGCCGATCGCCGGGATGTGCGACGTCGTGAGCCCTCCGATAATCCGCGCCATGATCTATTCCCCCTGTGCCTTGAGTCTCTTCTTGAACTCTTCCACGCTCAAGCCCGTCTGCTGCGCCCCCACGTCCTGCACCGTCAGCCCAAAGATGCCGGCAAACTTCGCCAGATAATAGATGCACCCGCCGGCGTGGATCATGGCAAGCACGTTGCGCTCACGGATGGCCTTGCGCTGCTCGTCGTTCAAGCCGTACTTGGTGCAATAGGCATCCTCGTCCTTCAGGAACTCCGCGCGGTTCTCCGCGTTGTTGAACGAGTAGCACATCTTATTGAGCGCGTACCCCTTCATCGCCGCGCGCCCGTCAAAAATGTAAGTCCCCGGAATCTGGTCTTCGATGTCCACGGCCTGGCTCATTGGAAAGCTCCTGTGGCCCTATCTGCCCGCGTGCCGACGGTAACTCTCGGCAAAATCGGACCTTATGCCATCTGATACACTGGCATGGAAGTCCGCGCTGTGACTACAGTCACAAACTGCGATAGCGGGCTAACAGATCCATTCTACACGGAAATGGAAATCCAGCTATTGTGGGCAGTCCCGGTTGCCACGGCGTCATGGGCTGGCAAGTCCCGCTTGCCGGTTTACGACGAATGGCCTTTTCGACTTGCGGCGAGATGCCCTTGTACTACGATGTTCTGGTGCCGATGCGAGCGCGAACCAGCGGACGGCTAGCTCGAGCCGAGGGCGGCAGCCGATGAGGAGGCTTTTGGAAGGGCTTGCGCCGTATGCGGAATTCGGACGCGTCGGCTTCGTGAACATACTCGCCTTTCGCCTGCGCTATTTCACCGGGATCATTACGTACTCGCTGAACGTCACTATCTATTACTTCATCTGGAAAGCCATCTATCACCCGGGGCAATCCATCGCCGGCTACAACATGCCCCAGATGATCACCTACGTCTGCGCCGGATGGATCATCCGCTCCTTTTACACGAACACGATCGACCAGGAGATGGCCTACGAAGTAATTGAAGGCAGGATTGCCATGGACCTGATCAAGCCGGTGTCGGTGCCGTGGATGTGGATCAGCAGGGCCATGGGCGAGTCGGCCTTCCGGCTGGGGCTGCTGACGCTGCCGACCGCATTCGTTGTCGCCTTTGTGTTTCCCATGCAAGGGCCGGCCTCGCGCGAGGATCTTCTGCTGTTTCTTTTCGCCACTCTGGGAAGCTTCTTCCTGATGGGCGCAATCGGGGTCCTGATCGGAACTTGCGCAATTCCGCTGAAATCCATTCTGGCGCTGGTTCGTGCAAAGCAGTGGGTGATTGAATTGCTCTCCGGCCTGCTGTTGCCAATGCCGTTTTTCCCGGAGAAGTTTCGCGCCGTGCTGGCCTGGCTGCCCTTCGAGCACATCGCGTACACGCCGCTGCAAATCTATCTGGGCAAGCTCGGCCGGACGCAAGCGCTGCACGCGCTGGCCGCGGAGTGGCTCTGGGTAATCGTTCTGCTGGCCCTCGCGCATGCGTGGTGGAACCATTCATTGCGGCGCATTACCATCCAGGGAGGCTGACGCCCCATGGCCGGAATATCGGAAACAGAGATGCAGATATGAACATGCAGAGCCAAAGCTTGAGAAAGAAGTCCCGCCTGGCTTCCGCCGGACGCACCCTCCAGAGCCACGTTCTGCTCCTGTCGAACTATTTCCTGCAGTACGCGAAGGTGCAGTTCGGCTACCGCGCCGATTTTTTCATCAGCCTGGCCACCAGCTTTGCCGCCACCATTTTTGGTCTTGCTTTTGTGCTGATTCTCTTTCGGAAGGCGCCGCAATTGGCCGGCTGGAGCCTGCCGGAGGAACTGTTTCTCTATGGCTTCACGCTGGTTCCCTACGGGGTCTTCAACGTGGTGTCGGCGAACCTGTACAATTTCGGGAACGACTACATCATCGAGGGGAAATTCGACCGCGTGCTGCTGCGACCAGTTTCCTCCCTGTTTCAAATCCTGTTTGAAACCTTCCGGCTCGATGCACTGCAGGGAATCGCCACCGGCCTATTCTGCATGGGCTGGGCGGGCCACCGCCTGCATGTCGCGTGGACATGGGAGCGGCTGGCCATGCTCGCATTCTTCGCCCTCTGCGCCAGCATCATCTACCTCTCGATCTTCCTGATGCTGACCACGGTGTCCTTCTGGTTTGACGACCGCGTGGGCATCCATCCTCCTATTTGGAACGTGATCGCTTTCGGCCGCTACCCGTTGACCATTTACAGCGGGGCCGTGCAATTTGTGCTCTGCTGGATCATTCCGTTCGGGCTTGCGTCGTTCTATCCAAGCGCGCGCCTGCTGGGACGGGCCGTCACGCCCGAATATGCGCCGTTCATCCCGGTGGTGGCCATCGGATTCCTGGCCCTCGCCATCACGCTGTGGAATTTCGGGACGCTTCACTACTCCTCGACCGGCTCGTAAAATGTTATTTTCGGAGGATACCCTGATGACTTTGTGCCACTATCACCGCGGAGTCCCGTGCCGCAGGGCCCATATTTTTGCTCCTGGCGTCTTGAGCATCCTGGCTTGCACGTGCCTCTCGGCCCCACTCCTTGCGGCGCGCATACCACAAGCCCACGCCTCCCGCGTGGAGGATTCCCGAGCGCTGGCGTCCTTCGTGGGAACCTGGCAAGCAAGTTACGGCGGAAAGGTCTTTGCCATTCTCGTTCTGAGGGAAGACCACGGCACGATTGCCGGCACGCTGAACAATTTTGATCTCGCCCTGGATCCGAAGGGAAATCTCGCCGACGGCACGCACGCGGATTCCGGCGACTCTCCGCTGTTCAATTTGCAGCTCGAAGACGGGGCGCTCTATTTCATTGCCGTGCAGAAGGACGCGTACCATCCGTCCACGTCATGGAAGTTCGTCCCTCGCAACGCGCGCGAGGCCGATCTTACGCCGTTGTTTGACAACGATCCGCAAACTCCTGCGATGACCTCCGTCAAACCCATTCGCATGACGCGCGAACTTTCCAGGCGCTAGGCGGGGAAAATTGCGCCCGCAGGCAGCGGCCGGCGTGAGCGGACCGGCCAATCACACCCACCTGCGATGGACCGGGCCGCAAATGGCGTCAGCCATCAGGATAGCTTCCGCAATCTCCTTCATGGATTTCCGGCGCTCCCGGCTTTCCTTTTGCAAGATCTGGCTGGCGGCGGTCTCTTTCATTCCCAGATTGCGCGCGATGATTTTCTGCGCCGCTTCCACCAGACGGCGGGCCTCCGGCAGTTCCGATAATTTCGCGCTCTCGGTCTCCATGCGCACCAGTTCGATCTCGGGCCCGACCAGGAATCCGATGGTGGCAATCAGGCGGATTTCGGGGGCCGTGTGAAGGTGCGGCTCGCGGTGCTGCACGTTGATGACACCGACAAGCTTATCGCGGCACAGAATGGGCACCGACAGGAACGCCTCATAGCGGTCCTCGGGCAATTCCTGAAATGACTGAAAGCGCGGGTCGAGCGACGCGTTGCTGGCAATGGCCACAGGCTGGCGATGTTCGCCGACCCAGCCGGTAATCCCCTGCC
>JAJXZD010000039.1 GCA_021780215.1 Acidobacteriota bacterium | reverse complement strand
AGCGGTTTCCGCCGTCATGTTGTCACCGATATTCGGGGCGTCTCCGTAAGCCAGCCCTGTGCCGAGGAACGCCGCTCCGGCCATTTCCAGCTCGCGGACCACGATGCGCAGCACCTGCTGCAGCACGTCCGCTTCGCGAATGGTGGAGTGGACCTGCCGGGAAGCCTCAAGGAGGGCCTGCAGGCGCGCGACCTGCTGCTGCAGGTCAATTGTTTCGCCGCTGTCCGGAAGATGAATTCCAGCCGCCATTTCCCGCGACCTCCGTGGGAATTCAATGTACCATGCCGCGGCGTCGCTCGACACTGCTTCCCATCGCCGCCTGCCAGTTCGTCCATTCAGGCCGGCGCTGGAGTTGGCATTCCCAGGGGGTCCATGGATTGCCGGGGCGTCTCAAGCCATGTCAGCGTCAGCACCGTAATGTCGTCGTCCTGGCCGAAATCGATGGCTGCCTGCGCAATTGCCTCCGCGCCAGATGCGCTGATCTGCTGCGTGCGGTCAAAGCCGAACAGCTCGCCGGCTGGATTGCGCGCCTCCACGATGCCGTCGGAGACAAACGTGAGCGACTCGGCCGGTTGCAACTGGAACTGGCTCTCCTCGTATTCGGCATCTGGAGCGATACCCAGCGGCAGCCCGGCGGTGACAGACATTTCGGCCCCACTCCGATACGGGGACAGATGTCCGGCATTGGCGATGGTCACCGCGCCATGTCGCCCGACGCGCGCAGCGCAGCAGGTGACAAAGCCGCCCTGCAACTGGCCAGTGAGCCCGCGATTTAAAGCGTCGAGAATTTGTGATGGAGTCAGCGCCGGCATTGTCCGCAGCGCCCCGACAATCGCGGAAACCGTCATGGCCGCTTTCAACCCCTTGCCGCTCACATCACCCACAACCACCAGCACCCCGCCGTCGGCCTCGGGCAAAACGCGAAAGAAATCCCCGCCGACATGCTTGGCCGGCGCGTAGACGCTCTCGATTCTGAATCCCGGCACATCCACCGCCGGGGTCACCAACCTCTGTTGCACCTCGCGCGCAGCGTCGAATTCAACGCGCAGTTCATCCCTTGCCCGCCAGGCCTGCCAGGCGCGTCGGCCGAGCATCACGAACAGGGCAAACTCACATAGAAAGAGCGACAGTCCGAAATACGTTTCCTGGAACGGCCCGAATTTGGCACCGCGCAGGTAGCCAAAATTCTGCAGCAGGTCCGCGACCGAAATGACAATCATCGCGACGGCGATCATCCGGTTCGCTCTCTTCGTCATCAGCGCCCATAGGTTCACCGCGATCTGAATACAATCGAAGCTCGCGATTGCGGGCATCATCGCCAAGCTCGACCAGAGTACGATCGGCGACGGTTTGACCGCTAGCATCAAGATTAGATAGGCCGCGGTACCGATGGCCCACGAAGCGTGGTACAGGCGCTTTACGCCGAGGGCGCGCAGGCCATGAACAGTCCAGACGAGTTCGACAGACGCAGCCATGGAAAGCGCCTGCAGCCCGGCATCTACCACGACGAATGTCCGCCACGAGATCGTTACCAGTCCAAGCGGGGACGAACTGTTCCACAGGGACATGAGCGACGTGGCCATCAACATCCAACTGCACACGAGCAGGTCGCGCCCGCCAGCCCGACGCCAAAATACGAGCAGGCCCACGCCCAACATGAGAAGGATTCCGTTGAGAGCCAGATTGGGCCCTTCGGCAATCAGGGATGCGTCATGATCGGCTTGCAGGGCAAGATGCTGCATCTGGCTTGCATCGATCGTGAAAACCGCACCGCCCTCTCGGGCCAATGACCGCCCGCCCGCCGGATACCAGGTTCGAAACGCCAACACGGCAGTGGAGCCGGGCGCAGCTAGACCTGCGGGCAGGCTGAAAACCTCATCCCGCGCGTAAAGACTCATCTCGGTGCGGGGCGGCGGGCTGCCTTGACGGCCAACAAGGACGCCGTTCACGAAGATCTCGTCTGCTATGAGGACGTTCTTGTCGCGAAGGCGCAGAGCGAGAGGGCCGGCAGCAGCTTCCCTGGTCGGGACGCGCACCCGCACCCAGATAAATCCATCCGAGTCATATGGTGGCACGGGCCACTGGCCCTGGTGCGCGACGGGCCATGCGCTGTCGTCGAAGTTTGGAGCGGCCCAGCGCGGGTCGTCGCCGAAGTGGTAGCGAACCTGGGCGGCTGGCTCCGCGGGCGCAGAGGCAGCTTCGGCCGGTGACCAAGGCGCGCAAGCGGCAAATAGGGGAAGGAGCGCAATCCAGAGCATGCGCGGCATGCGGGGAAGCATGCACACAGCATACTCATTTTTTGCCGGAGGCCGGAGACGAATTTCCTTCAGAGCCAGACGCTGCTCGGATATCCCTGGCCTCCAGGACGCGCTTTTCAAAGCCCCGCTTCGCCACGGCCAGCATCGCCTTCCCGATCTGGCGCGTGGAGAGAACCTGATTCGGCAGCGCCCGGCGCAGCAGCGGGAACAGCGGCGCGGCCACCTTGTAGAACCTCCGGTAGAGGGGCGTCCGAGATTGGATTCCGTCCATTGGCTCAATGAATCCGGGGCGAAACATGCAGGCCTTCAGTGGCAGGCGCAGCAGGGCATTCTCTGTGCGTCCCTTTACCCGCGCCCACATGATGCGGCCTTTCTCCGTGGTGTCAGTACCGGAGCCGGAGACAAAGACGAATGTCATGCCGGGATTCAAGCGGCTCAGTGCTTCGGCGGCGGCCAGCGTGTAGTCATAGGTGATGCGCGTATAGTCAGCTTCCTTCATTCCGCTGGAGGCTACGCCGAGGCAGTAGAAGCATGCGTCAAGGCCGGCCAGCGCGTCTTCCATTCCCGCGTAGTTCAACATGTCCCGGTGCACAATCTCGCGCAGCTTTGGGTGGTGCGCGCCGGTCGCGCTGCGGCCCACGGCCACCACGAGCTGCACCTCAGGGTCAAGCAGGCACTCCCGCAGCACCCCCTGGCCGATCATTCCTGTCGCACCAAACAGCAGGATCTTCATTGAGGATGCTCCTCTGTGTTCAACCTACGCGCAGTCTACTCCAGGCGTGCGGCCTCTTTCCGCGGCAAGGCCGGGAAACGATGAGCCCCGCTGATTTATCCTTCCCTCGATGCCGAAGAGTCTTTCAGTCGCCATGATCGCCATGAACGAGGAGGCGAACCTGCCCCGCACCCTCGAGAGCGTCCGCTGGGCAGACGAGATTATCGTCGTGGATTCGGGCTCGAAGGACCGCACGCTGGAGATTGCGCAGTCCTTCGGCGCCAGGACCAGCTACCACGCCTTCGGCGGCCACGGCGAACAGAAGAATGTTGCGCTGGACTTGTGCACATCGGATTGGATTCTGCTGCTGGATGCGGACGAGGTGCTCACGCCCGGGTTGCAGGCGGAGATTCGTGAGCTTCTCAGCGGCGAGCCCAGGTACGGAGCCTACTGGATTCCGCGGCTGAATCTCTACTTTGGCCGCTGGATCAAGCACGGCGGGTTTTATCCCGACCACAAGCTGCGGCTCTTCCGGCGCGGCGCGGCGCGGCTGAGCGAG
>JAJXZD010000016.1 GCA_021780215.1 Acidobacteriota bacterium | reverse complement strand
CGGGAGGATGGTGGCATCGCGTTCCGGGCCGGTCGAGATCATGCCGATCTCGATTTGCAGCTCGTCGGAGATAAAGTTCAAATAATCGCGCGCGGCAACCGGCAAATCCCTCAGCTCGCGGATCCCCTGGGTGGGTTTCCGCCAGCCCGGCAGGGTACGGTACTCCCGTTCGGCCTGTGCAAGAGTCTCCGCGTCGGGGGGCATGGTGGTCAGGCGCTGGCCTTTGTGCCGGTAGCCGGTGCAGACGCGGATTTCCGGCAACTCGTCGAAAACGTCGAGCTTGGTGACAATCAGCGAATCCATGCCGTTCAGCATTTTGGCATAGCGCAATACCATGAGATCCAGCCAGCCGCATCGCCGCGGCCGCCCGGTGACCGCACCGAATTCGTTTCCGCGGGCGCGCACCGCTTCGCCCTCCGCCCCGTGCATCTCGGTGGGGAATGGGCCGCTGCCCACGCGCGTGGTGTATGCCTTGGTGACGTTCGCGACGCCGGTGATCCGCGTTGGAGCCACGCCCAGTCCCGTCGCCGCTCCTCCCGATGTGGCGCTCGACGAGGTGACGTAGGGATATGTCCCGTGATCTATGTCCAGCATGGTCCCTTGCGCTCCCTCGAAGAGCACGGATTCTCCATGGTCGAGCGCCTCGTTGAGCAGAACCGCCGTGTCCGCCACTAGCCCGCGAAGGTGCGCGCCGAGCTCGAGGTACTGCTCGATCAGCCCTGCGGCCTCGAGCACCGGCCCGCCGGTGGCCCGGCTGACCGCATCCTTCTGAGCCAGAGCCTTTTCAATCTTGGTCCGAAAGATTTCCGGATCGAGCAGGTCGCACACGCGCAGCCCGCGCCGCGCCATCTTGTCCTCGTAGGCGGGGCCGATCCCGCGCGAAGTCGTGCCGATCTTCTCCGCTCCGCGCGCTGCCTCGGCAGCGCGGTCCATCTCCCGATGGTAGGGAAAAATCAGGTGGGCGCGGTTGCTCAAAAACAGCCGCCCGCGCACCTCGATGCCGGACTTGCGCAGATTTTCAAGCTCTTCGACGAGCGCCGCCGGGTCCACCACGGTACCGGGGCCGATCACCGCCTTCTTCTCCGGTCGCAGAATGCCACTTGGCACGAGCTGCAGGACGAAGCGGCGGCCGTCTGCAATCACCGTGTGGCCCGCATTGTGCCCGCCCGCGTAGCGCGCTGTGAAGTCAAACGACGCGGCCAGATAGTCCACTACCTTGCCCTTGCCCTCGTCGCCCCACTGCGCCCCCACCACAGCGATCGCCTTTGTTCGCACGCTCTCCGGCACTTCAGTCACCTCATGGCCACACGGGTCGCACTAGCCGCGCTTCCGCGCACACAGGAAACGTTACAGGAAGGTCCGGCTGAACCCGGGAATTTATCCTACGCCGCCCACCCCCTGAAGGCAAGCGCTCGCCGCATGCATGCGAGGCGGTCGTTCCCAGGCAAACGGACGTTGCGAAGTTAAGAAGCGCGGTCGAGGGCCTTCATCGTGTTATCCGAATCCAGTACTCGACCGAACGCTTCCAAGCCACTCGGTGATTCGAGCGATTATGCCCGTGGCAGAATCAGCGAGCGCGCGAGCCAAGAGAAGCGACGAACCTCGATTTCGCCGATCCAAGCAGCAGGAACCGGGGCTCGTGCCAAGCTGACGGCTCTCTTCTTCCGCCGGTCTCAGGCGAGGTCGAACCGATCGAGGTTCATCACTTTGGCCCACGCCGCCACGAAGTCCTTCACGAACTTCTCCCTGGAGTCCGCGCACGCGTAGACTTCCGCGAGGGCTCGCAGCTCGGAGTTGGAACCGAAGATCAGGTCCACACGAGTGCCGGTCCACTTGAGCTCATTCGTCTTCCGGTTGCGCCCCTCGTAGACGCCTTCCGAGCCAACGGACGGCTGCCATTGCGTGCTCATGTCGAGCAGGTTGACGAAGAAGTCGTTCGTCAGCGTCTCCGGCCGCTCGGTGAAAACGCCGTGTGTAGACTCCCCGGCATTTGCACCCAGGACGCGCAGGCCGCCGATGAGGACCGTCATCTCGGGCGCCGTGAGTGTCAGCAATTGCGCCCGATCCACCAGCAATCCCTCAGCCGATAGGAGCTGCTGGCCATGGGAATAGTTGCGGAACCCATCTGCGGTCGGTTCGAGCGGCGCGAAGGAGTCGACGTCGGTTTGCTCCTGCGACGCGTCCATGCGCCCCGGCGTGAAGGGGACTTTCACGTCGTGCCCGGCTCCCTTTGCAGCTTTCTCGACCGCCGCACAGCCGCCGAGAACGATCAGATCGGCAAGCGACACCTTCTTCCCGCCGGACTGTGAAGCGTTAAACTCCTTTTGGATTGCTTCGAGTGTCTGCAGCGCCTTCGCCAGCTGAGCCGGCTGGTTGACGGCCCAGTCCTTTTGCGGCGCGAGGCGAATGCGCGCGCCGTTCGCTCCACCGCGCTTATCTGAGCCGCGGAAGGTCGACGCCGACGCCCAGGCCGTCGAGGCCAGTTGGGAAACGGACAGCCCTGATGCCAGAATTTTCGCCTTCAAAGCCGCAATGTCCTGCTCCCCGATCAGCGGATGATTCACAGCGGGGATCGGATCTTGCCACGCCAGCGCCTCCTTCGGGACGAGCGGGCCGAGATAACGCACGATCGGGCCCATATCCCGGTGCGTCAGCTTGAACCACGCCCGGGCGAACGCGTCGGCAAACTGATCCGGATGTTCGTAATAGCGTCGGGAGATCTTCTCGTAGACCGGATCGATCCGCAAAGAGAGGTCCGTCACCAGCATGGTTGGCGCATGACGCTTCGACGGGTCGAACGCATCCGGAATTGGCGTGGCGCCGCCTTTCGCTTGGTACTGATAGGCGCCGGCGGGGCTTTTGGTCAGCTCCCATTCGTAGCCGAACAGGTTGTCGAAGAAGTTGTTGCTCCACTTCGTGGGCGTCGTGGTCCAAATGACTTCCAGGCCGCTGCCGATCGCGTCGCCCCCTTTGCCCGTGCCGAATTTGCTCTTCCAGCCGAGGCCCTGCTCCTCGATGCTGGCGGCTTCCGGCTCCGGACCCACCAGTGCCGCATCGCCGGCGCCGTGGGTTTTGCCAAAGGTGTGGCCGCCGGCAATCAGCGCGACCGTTTCTTCGTCATTCATTGCCATGCGGCGGAACGTTTCACGAATATCCTTGGCTGCCGCAATGGGATCCGGCTTGCCGTTCGGCCCCTCCGGATTCACGTAGATCAGTCCCATTTGCACGGCACCGAGCGGATTCTGAAGATCACGGTCGCCGCTGTAGCGCTCGTCCGCGAGCCACTTGCCTTCGGGGCCCCAATAGACGTCCTCTTCGGGCTCCCAGACATCCTCGCGCCCGCCGCCGAAACCGAACGTCTTGAAGCCCATCGACTCGAGGGCGACGTTGCCTGCGAGAATCATAAGGTCGGCCCAGGAGATCTTCCGGCCGTATTTCTGCTTGATGGGCCACAGCAGCCGGCGCGCCTTGTCGAGATTCACGTTGTCCGGCCAGCTATTGAGCGGCGCGAAGCGCTGCTGGCCGGCGCCGGCACCGCCGCGGCCGTCGCCGATGCGGTATGT
>JAJXZD010000049.1 GCA_021780215.1 Acidobacteriota bacterium | reverse complement strand
GTTTCAAAGCCGACCGCGAAGAACACCACCTTTCGCTCCGGATGGATGCGAGCAAATTTCACGGCCTCGGAAGGGGAGTAGACAATACGCACGTCGCCGCCGCCGGCTTTCACGTGAAAGAGGTCGGTCTGCGAGCCGGGCACGCGCAGCATGTCGCCGTAAGAGATCAGCGTGACCTCGGGCCGGGAAGCGATGGCGATGGCTTTGTCAATGGTCTCGACAGGCGTTACGCACACGGGACACCCGGGCCCGTGGACCATCTCGACACCGTTGGGCAGGAGATCGTCAATGCCAAAGCGCATCAGGGTATGCGTCTGGCCGCCGCAAATCTCCATGAGCACCCACGGGCGCGTCACTCGGGCGGCAATCTGGGCGGCCAAGCCATGTGCGATCCGCGCATCGCGATATTCGTCGAGGTATTTCACACGGTTTCTCTCAAATCGAGGCGTCTCACGAACTCTCCAGGTCCGATTCCAGTTCCTTCTCGAGCAGGCCCATGGATTGCAGGAGCGCGTAGCTCTTTTCGGCTTCCTCGCGGTCCACCACGCTGATGGCAAACCCGACGTGAACGATGACGTAGTCTCCCACCGCCGCCTCGGGAACAAAGTCCAAGCACGCCTCACGCACGATGCCGCCGAATTGGATCCGCCCAGCCCGCACTCCATCGCGAACTTCGCTCGAAAGGATTTTCCCGGGAATTGCCAGGCACATCTGCGCTCTCCCGGACCGCTCGTTGTGCGATCCTGATCCTTCAGCTGAGACGTATGTCCGGACTCGTTCCCTGCGCCGCAACACCCGCCGCAGGCTTCGCCGTCCAGCGGGCCAACTGTTCAATCGCTGCCTCGACCAGCGGCCCAAGAGCTGCCTCGACGGGCGGCGACAATGCGGTTCCCCAGTCCGTGGATTCCGGCTGCACGCCGAGAAGCACAATTTCCCGCGGCATGTCCGAGATCAGAGGCAGTGTTGCCAGCAGGTCGGCGATTCCCAACTGGTGCACGCTCGCTCCTCCGGGAAAGCCCCGCAATTCGTCGCCGGCCATGTGGACCAGCGCGCCCGCGGGAGCGCCCGTATCCACGGCGTCCAGCAGGAGCAAATGCGATACGCCATTGAGGTAGGCAAGTAACTCAATGCCGTGCGAGCCACCGTCAATCAGGGAAACCCCGGCCGGCAGGCGCGGGTCGTGCCGGAGGAGCCCGAGGGCGTGCACTCCGGCCCCATCGTCGGAGCGGATCGTGTTACCCACGCCGACAACCGCTATTTGTTGCTGAAGATGTGGCCCCATTCACGATCTCCCGGCGACATCTAGGCGACAGTGCGACTTTCGAAGGACACCTACCGGCGCGCCGCGTCCTCCTTTACCCGCTCCTCGGAGAAGAACTTGTACCCGGAAAAGATTCCTCCCACCAGTCCGCTGCGTTCCTCAATGGCGATGAGAATGGCGCTGTAGACGTGGTGGATGCAAAACGCCCACAATCCGAACATGATGAGCAGATGGATTTCGCGCAGGTAGTGGATGTTGATCAGCGCCGGAAGCCATCCAATGAAAAAGCCGCATATCTTGCCGCCAAGGATGTGCTGGTACAGCGCGAGGCCGGTGAGGATTTCAGAGAGCAGCAGCAGGTAGACAAACGAGTAGGTCGCGCTGGCCAGCGGATTGTGCCCGACGCGGAAGGCAGGTTTCCGACGCAGGAACAAATAGTATTGGAGCTGCTCCCGAAATCCGTGCCGCTGCTCCGCGCCGAGCGGAAGATACTGCCGCCAGCGCGCCCATCGGTTGCCCCGGAAGAACCAATAGACTCGCAGCAAGAAGGCCCCCGTGAAGACCGCCGCGGTGACTTCGTGGATGAACCGCACCGTCCCCATCAGGAATCGACCGTCCCCGCGCGAGATGATAAAGGGGTCGTATATGTAATAGCCCGTGACGCTGAGGACGACGAGGGAAAGGAAAATTACCCAGTGGGCGAATCGCACGGGCCATTCCCAAACGTACACGCGGACGAGCCGCTCGCGGGCCTCCGATGATTCCGTCGCGCCAATGGGGCGGGCTGCCGTGGTCATGGCTTTCTCTCCCTTCAAATCTGCCGCCGGGCCTGAGTGCGCCCGCGCGCGTCCACGACGTGAACGGCACAAGCCAGGCACGGATCAAAGGAGTGAACCGTGCGCAGAATTTCCAGCGGGCGCTCGGGATCGGCGAGCGGCGTCTTTAGCAGCGCGGTCTCATAGGGGCCGCGTTGCCCCTTGGCGTCGCGCGGCCCGGCATTCCAGGTGGTGGGCACGACGGCCTGATAATTTTTCACTAAGGTGTCTTCGATCTCGACCCAGTGGCCGAGCGCGCCGCGCGGAGCTTCGAACAGGCCGTACCCCCGCACCGACCGCGGCCAGGTGCTGGGGTCCCATTTCTCGCCATTGTGTATGCGCAGGTCGCCGCGGCTCATGTTGTCGCGCAGTTCCCCGATCCATCCCACGATGTGGTTCGACAAGAGCTGGGTCTCCAGGGCGCGGGCGGCAACCCGGCCCAGGGTGGAGAAGAGCGCCGCCGGGGGGGCCTTGAACTTCGCCAGCACGCCGTCCACCATCGCTTTCACCTCCGCTTGGCCGGAAGCGTACGCCACCAGCATGCGTGAGAGCGGGCCGACTTCCATCGGGCGGTCATCGTAGCGGGGCGCCTTCAGCCAGGAATATTTATTGTCCGTGTCGAGGTGCTCGAAGGGCGGCTTCGGGCCGGTGTATTTCGGGTTGGTCTCGCCTTCCGCCGGAGGCTTGGATACCCGGTCTCCCTCGGCATATTCGTACCAGGAATGGGTGACATATTCGGCGACCTTTCCCGGATCCACGGGATACACTTTTGAGAGGTCGTTGTTGAGAATGATGCCCCGCGGCAGGAAATACCTCGCGATGTCGTTGATGCCGCCCTGCGGATAGGCGCCGTAGCTCAGGTAATTTCCCGGGCCTTCGCCCAGACGGAACCAGTCTTGATAGAAGCCGGCCACCGCGAGGACATCCGGGATCAGCACCTGATCCACAAACTGCTTCGCGCTCTGCGCCACTTGCACGAGGAAATCGAGCCGTTCCGGGTTCAAAGGGGCTTGCGGCTCGTTGGGATCGAGCGAGGTAGCCATGCCGCCGACGAGATAGGTCTGCAAATGAGGGTTCTTCCCGCCGAGCACCGCGTGGATGCGGATGAAGTCCCGCTGGAATTCGAGCGCCTCAAGATAATGGGCCACGGCCATCAGGTCCGCCTCGGGCGGCAGCCGGTAAGCCGGATGGCCCCAGTAGCCGCTGGTGAAGAGGCTCAGCTGGCGGCTCTCGACGAGAGTCTTGACGCGGTCCTGCACTCCCTTGAAATAGGCCGCGCTCGATTTGGGCCAATCCGAGAGCGACTGCGCGAGCTGGGAGGTCTTTGCCGGATCCGCCTTGAGGGCGCCCGTGATGTCCACCCAGTCGAGAGCGTGCAGGTGGTAGAAGTGCACGACGTGGTCCTGGATATGCTGGCTGGCGGAGATGATGTTGCGGACCAGGCGCGCGTTGTTTGGCACCTCGATCCCGAGCGCGTTTTCCACCGCTCGGACGGACGCCAGGGCGTGCACCATCGTGCAGACCGCGCAG
>JAJXZD010000186.1 GCA_021780215.1 Acidobacteriota bacterium | reverse complement strand
CAGCTCATGGCCGATTACTCCAGCGGCGACTGCCGCAGCGCCTACAACGCGCTCGAGGTCGCCGCTCAACTTGTTCCCGCAGAAGTAAGGCGCATCACCAAAGCCATTGCCGAGAGCGGCACTCCCATGATCGGCGACAAGAGGCTGCAAAGCCCCGCTCAGATGCAGGAGTTGGGCGTGACCCTTGGTTTAATCCTGAAGGCTCCCGAGCAGGATCCGGTCAAGTACTTGCGCAGCCTGCCGGTCGAGCAGATCGTGGCAGCCACCCCGGAGTTCCGCAAAGCCGTGGCGGAAAAGCACCTCATCCTCGATGTGGGCATGGACGGCTACGCGGTCCCGGACTTTCCACCCGAGGTATACCGCAGCGGCCAGGAAGCACCGGTGCCGCTGATGATCGGTTCCAACGGCAAGGACAATCCCGGTGCCGGGCGGACGGATCCGAATGCCACTCCGGCGCAGCAGTTGGCGGAGGTGAAGACCCGCGTGGAAACCCTCTACGGCAAATATCCTGATCTGCTTGAGCGCGCGCTTGCGGTCTATGGGCTCCGCGGAAGCAGCGGAGAAGTCTCGACCTACCCGCCCTATGGCGGCCCGGCGCGGCAATTCGGCGTTGATCTTTCCATGCGCTGCGAGGCAGACACCCTGGCGGCCTGGCACAGCGCCATCGCGCCCACCTATCAGTATGAGTTCAACGCGGGCACGCCTGATCATCCGCCCGTCCACTCCGCCGAGCTCGACTACGTCTTCGGCTTCCTCGGGGACCAGGCCGCGGCGCCGAACCTGGTCAAGCTCTCGGAGCAGATACAGGCATATTGGACGAACTTCGCGAAATCCGGCGATCCAAACGCCGCCGGCCTGCCCAGCTGGCCCCGTTATGACAGCAAGAGCCAGGGCTACGTAAACCTGAGCAACGAGGGCGTCCAGGCCGAGCAGGCCTTGCGTAGGGCGCAGTGCACTATCTACACCGAGAAACTCACGCGGGACCTTAATGCTCGCAGGCAGCCGTGAGCCTTGGTCTCGGAACGTCCCCGCTTAAAAAACAAAGCGAGTCTCGAGAATCAAATTGTGGTTGTAAAGATGGAAGCTCGATGTGGCGATCTGCATTGCGGCATCAACAATAAAGAATGGGTGCGCGGGGTCCCATTGGGGCGAGCGAAGGATGAAGAACTCCGCTGGGGTGAGGAAGTTCTGCATTTGGTCATCGTGAGGACCGCCTTTGAAGTGCGTGGCATTATCTTCGAGCTCAAACCACGTATCCCGCGAGGTATGAGCCTGCGCGAGCAAGTTCCAAAGGATCGCCCGGCCCTGCTCCACGATCTTCGCGGTGGGTAAGACGCCGCCCAGTGATCCTTCGAGATCGATGTGTCGCGTTACCCCCAGCCCCCCTGACAGCGAAGGAATCCAGGCCCCGGACAATGCGCCGTTGGAATCGCTGCCGGTCGGGAACGAGTGCACCAGCGCAAATCCTGATACGTAGCTGCCGCGCTCGGCAACCCGGCTGGCCAGGCGGACCTTCATCATGGCCGCGAAATCCCCAAAACCGTCGGCAGCGTTGGAATGATGCTGCACATACCCGGGTAGAAATGCATCGAACTCGAGGCGCGAGGGGACGATGACGCCAAAACCCTTGCTGTTTCCGTAATTCATGGTGTGGGTCCCCGACGGAGTGAAGGCGCTGGAAACGCTCAAGCGGTAATACTGACCTAGTCGCGGATCGGGCGCAATGATGGGAGTAGGCCATGCGGGCTGAATAAGCGCCATCTCGGCATTGTGGCTGAGCAAGCGCTGCCGGAATGTCCTCTGCGCCGCGACCGGCAAGGATGAGCAAAAACATGCGACGAATAGGAAGACTGAAACCAATCTAAAAGCGATCTTCAAAATAGATAATCCGTGGTGAAGTTCCAATGGGAACGCTGCTGGATTCGTGAAATCTTCCCCGATGCTAAACCCTTGAAGAATTGGCCGCAATCCCTTGATCTCGGCATGGAGGAATAGCCTCCGCCTTGGCGCAGATATGAAATCCATCTGAGAGACACGTGCTGAACTGCCGGGCTTCCGCACCCGCCGTGGGATTGCGGGAAACCGGGGCCTCGTCTTATAGAATGGTCCAACGGATGACGGAATGGACTCCAGCGGCTGCTTCCACGGCATCCCGCGGCGCGCGGGGCCTGGAACCGCGAGTTCTCACACCAGATTCGCCGGCCATTCAAGTCGAGGGACTCAAGAAGACCTACCGCACCGCCCTCGGCACACTCAATCTCTTTGACGATCTGCATCTCCGGGTTGAAACAGGAGAAATGGTAGCTGTGGTCGGCCAATCGGGGGCCGGTAAGAGCACACTTTTGCACATTCTGGGCGCGCTTGATGTGCCCTCCGCGGGAACGGTATACTGCGCGTCAACCAACGTGGCCGAATTGAACGGCCGAAGGGCCGCAGAATTTCGCAATCGCGAGATTGGATACGTCTGGCAGTTTCATTACCTGCTGCCGGAATTTTCGGCTCAGGAAAATGTGGCTCTGCCGTTGCTCGCGCGCGGCATTGCCAAAGCGGAGGCGATGGCAATGGCGGCGAACTGGTTGAGAGAAGTGGATTTAGACGACCGCCGCAGCCATCGGCCCGGGGAGCTTTCCGGCGGAGAGCAGCAAAGGGTGGCCTTGGCGCGAGCCCTGGTGAATCAGCCGCGGCTCTTGCTGGCCGATGAACCAACCGGCGATCTGGACGAGACAACCGCAGCCCGGGTCTTTGATTTGATTCGACGTTTGCACCAAAGCCATCAACTTACCTCCATTTTGGTCACCCACAACATGGATCTCGCTTCCCGATGTACGCGGGTCCTGCGCCTGGAAGGTGGCCGCCTGGTTCCTCTGCAGGCTGCCGCAAATGCAACCCAATTCCCCGGAAACTGAAGAAAAGGCACCTTTCCGAGGGTTTTAAGAGTCTTATATGTAAGCGGCCCGGAGGTTTTCAGCCGGGTTGAGAAGCAGGGTGGGGTTTCCGGCGTTCCCAGCGGCGGAGACAGTCCGGAAGCAAGGTCCCCGGCCATCCAAAAGCTGTTCGAGAGCATGGTATTTTTCGGTTGCGGCTCTCGGCGGTGGGTTAAGAGGAAGGGCGCGCGCGGATTGGGTCGAAGCCGGAAGCGGGTGCAGCAATCGCGGTTGCTGCTTCCCGTTGAACCGGACGGCCACTTCAGCCGATAGCCCGGATCAGGGAGAACAATATGTTCGAACGCTATACGGAGAAGGCCCGGCGCGTCATCTTTTTCGCGCGGTATGAGGCCAGTCAGTTCGGTTCGCCTTATATCGAGACGGAACACCTGCTGCTTGGCCTGCTGCGGGAGGATAAAGCGCTGACGAATCGCTTTTTGCGCTCGCATGCCTCCGTGGAGTCGATCCGCAAGCAGATAGAAGCACACACCACGATCCGGGAAAAGGTGTCGACCAGCGTTGATCTGCCGCTTTCGAATGAATGCAAGCGGGTGCTGGCCTATGCGGCGGAAGAAGCCGAGCGCCTGGGTCACAAGCACATCGGCACCGAACACCTGCTGCTCGGCCTGTTGCGCGAAGAGAAGTGCTTCGCCTCCGAGATTCTGCAGGAGCGCGGCCTCAAGC
>JAJXZD010000132.1 GCA_021780215.1 Acidobacteriota bacterium | reverse complement strand
GGGGAAAATCGCGGAGATGAAGACGGGCGAGGGAAAGACGCTCGTAGCCACACTCCCCTCCTATCTGAATTCGCTCACGGGGGAAGGCGTCCACATCGTCACAGTGAACGACTACCTGGCCCGCCGCGACGCCGAATGGATGGGACCGATCTACCGGCTGCTGGGGCTGACCGTGGGCGTGATCGTGCACGATCTCGACGACGCGCAGCGACGCGCTGCCTACGCCGCCGACATCACCTACGGAACGAACAACGAGTTCGGATTCGACTATCTGCGCGACAACATGAAGTACGACCTCAAGGATTGCGTCCAGCGTGGCCACCATTTCGCCGTGGTCGACGAGGTGGACTCGATCCTGATTGACGAGGCCCGCACCCCGCTGATCATCTCCGGCCCCGCCGAGGAGTCCACGGACAAGTACTACCGTATCGATAAGATCATTCCCAAGCTGATCCGCGAGATTGATTACACCCTCGATGAAAAGCTGCGCACGGCCACGCTCACCGAGGAGGGCGTCGCGAAATGCGAGCGGCTGCTAAGCCTCGGCAATCTCTACGATCCCGCCAACATGGAAATCATCCATCACGTCTATCAGGGGCTGCGCGCCCACGCGCTCTTTCAGCGGGATGTGGACTATGTGGTGAAGGACGGCGAGGTGGTGATCGTGGACGAATTCACCGGACGGCAGATGCCCGGGCGCCGCTGGTCCGACGGCCTGCACCAGGCCGTGGAAGCGAAGGAGGGCGTGAAGATCGAGCGCGAGAACCAGACTCTCGCCACGATCACCTTCCAGAATTATTTCCGCCTCTATACCAAGCTCTCCGGGATGACCGGCACGGCGGAAACCGAAGCCCCCGAATTCCACAAAATCTACGGCCTCGACGTGGTTGCCATCCCCACCAACAAGGTGCTGATCCGCGAGGAGCACCGCGATGTGGTCTACCGCACGGAGGCCGAAAAATTCGAGGCGGCGGTGAATGGCATCCTGCAGGAGGACGGCTCGCACGACGGCGGCATCCGCCAGTATCACGAGCGCGGCCAGCCCGTGCTGGTCGGCAGCATTTCCATCGAGAAATCGGAAAAGATTGCCGAAATCCTCAAGAAGACCGGCATCCCTTTCCAGGTGCTCAACGCTAAGCAGCACGAGCGAGAGGCCAAGGTCATCGCCCAGGCGGGCCGGAAGGGCGCGGTCACCGTCTCGACCAACATGGCCGGCCGCGGCACCGATATCCTTCTGGGCGGCAACCCCGAGGCCATGACCCGCGAACATTGCCTGAAAAACAAGCTGGCCATACCCTACGCGCCCGCCGAATCGGTGATCGGCGGAACCGCCAGCGCGGAGACTCCGGCACAAGCCGACGCCACGGCCAACGCAGCTCCCTCGGATTCGGCGGCGGGCGCTCCGGCCATGGTGCTCTTCCAGCAGGAGGGGAAGATTTTTCAGGTCCCGCTCAGCCAGTGGAAGCCCGCCTATGACCAGTTTGCCGAGCAGTGCCGCACCGAGCATGACCAAGTAGTCGCCCTCGGCGGCTTGCACATCCTGGGCACCGAGCGCCACGAGGCCCGCCGCATTGACAATCAGCTGCGCGGCCGCGCCGGCCGGCAGGGCGATCCCGGGTCGTCGCGATTCTTTCTTTCGCTCGAGGACGACCTGCTGCGCATCTTCGGCGGCGAGCGCGTAAAAGGGCTGATGTACGCGCTGGGAATGAAGGAAGGCATCCCGATCGAGTCGCGGCTGATCAGCAAGCGCATCGAGCACGCTCAGGAGGCCGTCGAGGCGCAGAATTTCGAGGCCCGCAAGCACCTGCTCGAATACGACGACGTAATGAACAAGCAGCGCGAGACGGTTTATTCGCTGCGGCGGTCGTTCCTCGAGGGGCGCGATCAGAAGGAGTTCGTCATCGAGCGCGCGGAGGCCATCGCCGATTCACTTGCCGAGACCTATTGCCCGCGCCAGCAGCACCCCGACCAGTGGAACGTCGCGCAATTCGCCAACGAGCTGCTCAATCAGTTCGGGCTTGACTTGAAGACCGCCGGGATTGATCCCCTCGCGCTGAATCATGACGAGCTGGCCGCCGACCTGGTGGACAAAGTGAAGGCGCGCTACGAGGAAAAGGAAAAACTCTTCGGCGCGGAAATGCTCCGCTGGCTCGAGCGCCACATTCTCCTCGACATCGTGGACGCGCAGTGGAAAGACCACCTGCTCACACTCGACCACCTCAAGGAAGGCATCGGATTGCGAGGCTATGGGCAGAAGGACCCTCTGGTCGAGTTCAAGCGGGAGGCCTTCACCCTCTTTGAGGACATGATGGACCGCATCGATACGGAGGCGGTTCGCTTTCTCTTCCTGATGCAGCCGGCCAAGCCGCAGGAAGAAGCCCGGCAGATCGAGCAGCGCCAGCGGCGCCAGCAACAAAATCTGCAATTCCAGGCCGGCCCGGCCCAGGCCGAAGCTCCCAAGCCCGCCCGTGCCGCGGCCAAGGTCGGGCGCAACGATCCCTGCCCGTGCGGGTCCGGGAAAAAATACAAGAAGTGCCACGGCGCTGCCGCCTGACGCGACCGGCCCGTAAACTTCCTCCTTCCGGCTCCTCCAATCTTCCCAAGACCCCCTATGCACAATCCGGCAATACCGCTTGTACACAAAGCGGCGCGGCCAGAAAACTTGTGCTACGCTTTCGCGCAATCGCACCGGAAATTGAGGATGCGAGGCCTTTGGGGTGTGTCGAGATGGCCGCGCCTGGAAACTGCCGAAGAGAGTTTTGCCAAAATCCCGTGCCCACGGCCCTGGCTGCCGAACGGCTTTGCCTCGATCATTTTCTCGACGAAGCGTTCGTACGTGCCGACCACGCGCTCGAGGATTGCCGGAACGGCCGAACCATCCATTCGGCCGAGCTGGAATGGCTGCTGGCCGACGCGCTCTCGGTGGTCACCCATCTCGAGGACCAGGCTGCCACGCCGAACCCAGCGGATCGCGACCACATGCTAGAACTCCTGCTGATATTGGCGAACCTGCACGAGTACGTCGCGCACCATTTTGTGCAGCTGGATATCCCGGCCTGAAAGCGCATCGTGGCGGAGGAGAAAAAATTCGATCCGTTCCGGCCATCGCAGCCGAGCATTCCGGGCATCCCCGAGCGACCGGCCACCCAGCACGCGGACAAGCCGCCTGCGCCGGTCTCCTTTGATGCTCTCGCAGAGCGGCGCACCAAGCCCGCGCGTCCTTCCTCCGCTACTTGGGCCATTCTCATCTTAGCCGCAGCGGTGATCACCTGCGGAGGGCTTTGGTATTGGAATTCGACGTTCGCTCCGAGCCATGCGGCAAACGCACCGGAGACGACGGCCGCAGTTCCCGCTATGCCGGCATTGCAAGCGACTTCCCGCGAGGCCAAGTCACCGCCGCTTGAGCGTGGACTGCCAGTGGGGCCAGGCGTCATCGCCACAACGGAGGAACTGCCCAAACCTTGGTCCGCGAAGCGGTTTCTATTCCGCGGCCCGCTCTCGGCCGAACCGCTCCCGGCGATGGTGGTGCGGCTTCCGGACAGCCAGTATTGGGGATTTTCGCTGCAAGAGCCGTTTGGCTCGTGCGAACTCGAATATATGACTGACCTCGCGAAGATCGCTTCCGACTACAATTTTCACGCCACTCATCCGATGCTCGGAGACCCATGCACACATGCCGTCTATGACCTGGCGCGTTATGGCCAAAGTGGTCCCGATGGCAGCTTGGTGCGCGGTGCGATCATTCAGGGAACGGGCACACGCCCGCCGTTCGCGATCGAGATTCGCGTGCGAGGAAATCAGGTGAGCGCCGTGCGCATGGAGTAGCGGCGCACCACACGGCGCACTCTTCCGCTCCGTGGACTGCAAATAAAAAGGCCACTGTCCCGCATGGCGAGGCAGCGGCCTTTCTGGCCACTACTTTTTGCTATTCCCGCCGTTAGTTGGCTGTCTCCTTGACGGAGCGGGCGACCATCACCGGCTGGCTGGTGGCCGGATCAATCAGAATGAATCCCACGACGCGGATCGGGATGGGATTCGTGCCGCTCAGGGCCGATAGACCGCTGAGGTTGATGAAGTTCGTGCCGTTGAAAGTCATCACGGTCAGCGGGTTGGGCAGCAAAATGCCAGCGGTCCAATCATCATTCAACTGGAACGTCCCCGCATTGCCGGACTGGACCTGGGTGCTGCCGGGAACCCATGTCCCACCCTGTCCCTGTCTCCGGAGGACCACACGATGGACCGTCAGCGTAGAGACGCCGTTCACTGTGCTGAGCGTGCCTCCCACACCGACCGACTGGCCGGGGGTGAGAGCCGAGTTATTGAAGAGCAGCGAGGTGATCGGGTTCTCGATGTTGGCGATCATATAGTGCTCGCTGCCGTTGAGGTTCAGGGGCTGAATCTGGCCGGGTTGAATGCCGTTGATGTCCAGCACCTCCGCGCGGATGTAGAGGTCCGCCTGAGTTGCCGGGCCGGAAGGCGGATGGATGCTGGTAAATAGCCCGCCGAGGAAGAATTTGTCGTTGGAGAGGACCTCCACTTCGTCGGCGTCAATGTTCTTAGTCACCGCATCGAGCGTGCCGGAAACTTCGACGACGGTGTTGGCGGTGAACTGGCTGATCGGCTCCGTGGGATCGTCGAGCTCCGTTTGCGCGTCGGTCTGCACGGTCCATTGGCGGCCCTTCGGGCCCTGCATGACGAAGGAGTTGCTTCCGGTCACGCCGACTACGCCGCCGACAAAGTCGTCAATAGAAACCTCCGAGTCGCCGGCGGCCAGAAGCTGCATGTGGAAGACCGGGTTCACCGCGCCGGTCACCTGTCCGTTGGCGTCCACCGCGAGAGATTGGCGCAGATCAAACTCCACGCGCAGGCCGACGAGGTCAGCATCGTTGAGCATGAACGGGCTGGGGAAATTGACAGTAGCGCTCGATTGGCTGAGCGTTCCATTGATCGTGCTGATGGCGGGAGGATTCTTCGTCGTGTCGAGGTAGCCGATCACCGGGTTGGCCAGCGTCACGGTGGCGGAGGTGTACGTGCCGGTTGGCACGGAGTTGAGATCCAGAAGCTGATGCAAGCCGCTCAGCTGGGCGAAATCCACCACTTGCGGCGAGGAAAGCACGGAGAAATTGTTCGTGCCGTTGGAGATGGTCACTCCGGTGACCGTCACCTGGCAGGACACCACGCTCGGCAGAGGAGCGTCCGTGCCCACGGTGAACACCGAGGCCTGATTCTGCGAACCAATGTTGCCCGACGACGACCCGCCGCAACTCGACAAGCCGAGCGCCGCAAGAAAGACTAAGCACATGCCTATCATTCGGAGATTCCGCATGCCCGTTCTCCTTGTCGGACCGCCTAGGATTCGGTGGAGCGAAAGCCTGATTGGCTCCTGGCTGTCAAACACGGGAGCCTCGAAAATGTTGCGCCGGCGGCGCGCGCTTTTTTGCGGCTGGCCCTCCGGGGATGCGTCGGCGGACCGCCGCGGGGCAGGGGTGCCTGTTTCGCAAATGCGGCGGACAGCGCGTGGAGAGATGCGGGCATCAGTAGTAGACTGAATCATGCGGCCTGCCCCCCCGCGCTGGCGAATGGTTCGGGGAAGCGGGTCCTCCCAAGAGGCACCAAGGAGAATTTCCCATGCGGCAGAAATGGATGCTTGCGGCCGTGGCACTGGGGTTTGCGCTCGGGGGCGGGTGCGCCAAGAAGCCGAACGATACGGCGCTTGTCACCAGCATTCAGGCGAAGATGTTCTCTGACCCCCAGCTAAAGAGTGCGAACTTGCAGGTCACCGCGAGCCAGGGAGTAATCACCTTAAGCGGCACGGTGCCGAACAACGCCGCCCACCTTGAAGCGTACAAGATCGCCACGCAGGAGGCCGGCGTGGTCAGCGTGAATGACCAGATTACCGAGCAGGAGGCGGCCGCCGCACTTCCTCCGCCGCCCGCGCCGAAGCCCGAGGAGCCTGCCCCAAAGCCGGAAAAATCGCGCGAGAAGCGTGTCCGCAAGCCCGCGCCCGCTCAGGAGGCCGTGAATACTCCGCCGCCCGCGCCGCAGCAGCAGGAGCAGCAGCCGCCCGCGCCAGAAGCCGCTCCCCCTCCGCAGCCGCCACCGCCGCCCGCGCCAACCCAGGTTGAGGTCCCGGCCGGCACGACGGTGACGATCCGGATGATTGACGGCGTGGATTCCTCGGTGAATCAGCCCGGCGAGATTTTTCATGCCTCGCTGGATGTTCCCCTGGTGGTCGGCAATCAGGTTGCTGTCCCCAAGGGAGCCGACGTATATGTCCGTCTTGTAACCGCTACCTCGGCGGGCCGCATGACGGGAAAAAGCGAACTCCGCCTCGAACTCGTCAAGCTTGAATTTCAGGGACAGTCATATCCGCTCGTGAGCAGCACCTATACGCAGTCTGGATCGTCCCGCGGGAAAAACACTGCGGAAAAGGTCGGCGGCGGAGCGATTCTTGGCACCCTGATCGGAGCCATCGCCGGCGGTGGAAAGGGCGCGGCAATCGGAGCCGGCGTGGGAGCGGCCGGCGGTGGAGTGTATCAGGCCGCCACGCACGGGCAGCAGGTGAAAATTCCCTCGGAGACAAGGCTCGACTTCAAGCTCGAGCATCCCGTCACGGTCACCGAGATGCCGCAAACCACTTCGCAGTAGCCGGGGCGCAAAGCCAGTCCGCGCGGGAAGGAGATTGACTTCTCCTTCCCGCGCGCAAAAACTCGAGCAACTAGTCCCACACGCTCTCGTTTGAAAATTCCCTCGAATAACTTTTCCAAAGGCTCGATTTCCATCTCCGTGGATGCTACGCTTACCGCCTCACCGGCGGGGAAGCGCTGCGCGCTTCTTTCCCCGGCTGGGCACGCTGGCAGGCCTGTGGACAACGCGGCCGGCCCCGGCGGATTCCGGGAACGCAGATTCAGGCGGAACACAACGTGAAATTCATGGGCTTTCTGCTGCTGGTGGCGGGCTGGGCCATTGTCCTGGGAGCGATGGTCATCCTGCCCGGAGGCACGCCGCGGGCTGTGTTCGTACTGGCCGGTGCGGGTGTTGAAGCCGTGGGTCTGGGGCTGGCGATTCGGGCGCACGCCGTGTCGAAAGGCGCTTTCCGGTGATCCCTTCGCCCTCATTGAATCCATCGGGTGATGCCACGGCCATCTGTTTCGCGCTCGTCCTCTTGATCCCCTTCGCGGCGGCAGGCCTGGCGCTGATCAATACGGGCTTGGGGCGCACCCGCAGCGCCGCGCATATGATGATGGCCTCGCTTTGCGTTTTTTCGGCAGCCGCACTTGCCTATTTCATCTGCGGATTTTCCTGGCAGGGATTCGCCGGTGGGTACGCGCATATCCTCATGTTGGGAGGCAAGGAGTGGAACTGGATCGGGGCGGGGCCGTTCTTCCTGCGCGGCATGGATCCCGGCAACGCCTCAGTGACGCTCGCGGCGACGTTCGGGATGCTCAGCACGGGCGTCGCTGTGCTTATTCCGCTGGGCAGCGGCGCGGATCGCTGGAGGCTGGGAGCGGCCTGCGCCTCGGCGGCGCTGATGGCAGGACTGACCTTTCCCCTCTTCGCACACTGGGCGTGGAGCGGCGGGTGGCTCGCGCAGCTTGGCGCCAATTACGGTCTGGGCCGCGGATTTGTGGATGTGGGGGGAGCGGGCGCAATTCAGGCTGTGGGAGGCTTGACCGCGCTTTCGATTGCCTGGATTCTGGGCCCGCGACGCGGGAAATTCGCGTCCGATGGAATGCCCAGCGCGATTCCGGGGCACAACTCCGTGTATGTGCTGCTGGGCTGCCTGTTGACGCTCCTGGGATGGTGGGGGCTGAACGGAGCGGGCGCCATTCTGTTTGGCGGTGTCGAAGCGGGGCGGGTCGCGTATATCGCCATCAACACGCTCCTATCCGCCGCGGCCTCAGCGGGCGCGGCCGCCGTGCTCACGCGCGCACGCTATGGCAGGCCGGACGCTTCGTTGACTGCCAACGGGTGGGTTGGCGGGCTGGCCGCCAGCAGCGCGGCCTGCGCGTTCGTGGTTCCCGCGGCATCGGTTGTAATCGGCATCCTTGCCGGCGCCCTGGTGACGTTCTCCGTGGAATGGTTCGAGGCCCGCATGCGGGTGGATGATCCCGGCGGAGCGATTTCGGCGCACGGGCTGGGCGGGATGTGGGGTCTTCTTTCCGTAGCCCTCTTCGCGCGGATTCCCGTGAATGAGGGTGGCGCATCGTCCGGCGCGGGGCAATGGCTCGCGCAGGTAATCGGAATCGCCACGCTTCTCGGATTCGTCCTGCCGCTGACCTACGGGCTGAACTGGCTGCTCAATCGCGTGATGCCGCAGCGCGTCGCTCCGGAAGGCGAGCGCCAGGGCATGGACCTCTATGAACTGGGCGCGGGCGCCTATCCCGAACTGGCTACCCATGCCGACGAGTTCACCCAGCACAGGACGTAGCAAGGGCCGGCGGCCCGCGCGGCACCATCCGGGACCTCTTTTCAACCCCTTTCGCGGTAAAATCAATGGTCTGTCCGGTGCAAGCCGGGGGTGGCGTCTCCACACATGAAAGCAACAGCAGACGAAAAGAATATTCTGAGCCGCATTGCCGAAAAGCGGCGAGAATCCATCGCCCGCCGCAAGTGCGACTTGCCGGAAGCGGCGCTCCGGCTGGCGGTCGAAAAGGCCGGGGCGCCCAGAGATTTTCCCGCGGCGCTTTCGCGCGGAGAATTCAATGTGATCGCCGAGCTGAAGAAGTCTTCGCCCTCGCGCGGCCTGCTGCGGGAGGATTACGCACCCGCGGAGCTGGCCGCGCTTCTCGAAGGCGAGGGTGCCGCGGCGCTATCCGTGCTCACCGAGGAGGATTTTTTTCTCGGCTCGCTGGCCGATTTGAAGGAAGCGCGGAAGGCAGTGCGGATTCCCGTCCTGCGAAAGGATTTCATTCTGGATCCATGGCAAGTGTGGGAGGCGCGGGCGGCGGGCGCGGACGCCTTTTTGCTGATTGCGGCGCTTCTGAACGACGCCGCGCTCGGCGAGCTTCTCCTGTTGGGCCGGACGCTCGGGATTGAGCCGCTGGTGGAGGTGCATACGCGCGAGGAGCTCAGCCGCGCGCTGGACGCGGGGGCGCGCATCGTCGGTGTCAACAATCGCGATCTGCGCGATTTTCGCGTTCGCATCGAAACGTCTCTCGAACTGATCGAAGCCATTCCGGAGCAATGCCTCGCCGTCAGCGAATCCGGGCTGCGCACGCACGCGGACCTTGCCCGGCTGCGACGCGCCGGGTTCGATGCATTTCTGGTGGGCGAGCAGCTGATGAGCCAGACCGACCCGTCTGCGGCGCTGCGCGCGCTGCTCGGATACGGCGGCACGGCTCGCGCGGAGTTTTAATGCCCAAGGTGCGGATCAAAATCTGCGGAATCACCAACTGGACTGACGCGAAGCACGCCATCGAGTGTGGCGCTACCCTGCTGGGCTTCAATTTCTATCCACCCAGCCCGCGCTACATCACGCCGGCCCGGGCGCGCCGGATCATCCGGAGGCTGCCAAAGGGGATCTCCGCTGTGGGAGTCTTCGCCAACGAACCGGAGAAGAAGATCCGCGCCGTGGCTCGCGTCGCAGGGATTGCTTGCCTGCAACTGCACGGAGAGGAATCTCCGGAGATGGTGAATCGGCTGCAGCGTTCTCTCTGCGTGATGAAGGGCATTCAGGTGAAGAAGCCGTTCCGAGCGGCCCAACTGGCGCCCTACAAGCGCGCCGATATGCTCCTGCTCGACGGCTTTGATGGCAGATTGCGCGGAGGCACCGGGAAAACCTTCGATTGGAAACTCGCGCGGGCGGCTCGCCGCTATGGACGGATCGTCCTTGCCGGCGGCCTTACGCCGGAAAATGTTGGCCAGGCGATTCGCACTGCGCGGCCGTATGCCGTGGATGTGTGCAGCGGCGTCGAAAGCCGGCCCGGAAGAAAAGATCCCGCGCGGCTGAAGGCTTTTCAGCGCGCGGTACGAGAGGCCGAAAGGGGGAAGCGATGAGCACGCTGGCGCGGGCCATGGCCGAATCCGTGCCGGATGCGCGGGGCCGGTATGGCTCCTATGGCGGGCGGTACGTTCCGGAGACGCTGGTGGCCCCGCTTGAGGAGCTTGAGCACGTGTGGATCGAGGCGAGCGCCGATAGCGGGTTCCAGTCCGAGTTGGCTGTTCTGCTTCGAGATTTCGCGGGCCGCCCCACGCCGTTGCAGTTCGCCTCGCGGCTGAGCTTGCACCTGGGCGGGCCGCGCATTTACCTCAAGCGCGAGGACCTGCTCCACACCGGCGCGCACAAGATCAACAACTGCCTGGGACAGGGCCTGCTGGCGCTGCGGATGGGCAAGCGGCGCGTGATCGCGGAGACAGGGGCGGGACAGCACGGCGTGGCTACCGCGGCCGTGGCCGCGCGCCTTGGGCTCGCCTGCACGGTGTACATGGGCACCGAGGATATGGAACGCCAGCGCCTGAACGTCTTTCGCATGCGGCTGCTCGGCGCCGAGGTGATCGGAGTGGACGCGGGCAGCCGCACTCTCAAGGACGCGATCAACGAGGCGATGCGCGACTGGGTGACCAACGTGCGCACGTCGCACTATCTGCTCGGCTCGGCGCTCGGCGCGCATCCCTATCCGCAGATCGTGCGCGATTTCCAGAAGGTTATCGGCGAAGAGGCACGGCAGCAGATTCTCCAGAAGGAGAGCCGCCTGCCCGACCATCTCTTTGCCTGCGTCGGAGGCGGATCGAATGCCATTGGCCTGTTCCATGCCTTCCTCCAAGATAGCAGCGTGAAGATGGTCGGGGTGGAAGCGGGTGGCCGCGGAAAGACCCTCGGCGAGCATGCTGCGCGACTGGCTGCCGCGCGGGGCTTCACAGGAGCGTGCCCCGGCGTCCTGCAGGGGGCCTACACCTACGTGCTGCAGACCGCCGACGGCCAGATTGCCTCGACGCATTCGGTTTCGGCCGGCCTTGATTACCCGGCGGTCGGCCCCGAGCACGCCTGGTTGGCGGAGGTGGGCCGCGCCGAATACACGGCCGTGGCCGACGAAGAAGCCATCGAGGCGGCCAAGACGCTGGCCCGCATCGAGGGCATCATTCCTGCTCTCGAGTCCGCGCACGCCGTGGCCGAACTGATTCGCCGCGCTCCACGGATGTCGCCGGAGGAGATCGTGATCTTGAATCTCTCCGGCCGCGGAGACAAGGATATGGAGACGCTCGCCCGCTATGCCTGAATCACCCGTTCCGCAACCTTCACCGGCCGCGCCGCCCGCGGGGCGCATCGCGCAACGCTTCCGCGAGCTGGCCGCGAGCCGTGAGCTTGGCCTGGTGGTGTACGTCACGGCCGGCGATCCCTCGCTCGACGCGACGCGCGACATCGTCGAGGCCGCGGCAAAAGCAGGCGCGGACGTAATCGAGCTGGGTGTGCCGTTCAGCGATCCGCTGGCCGATGGCCCGGCCATACAGCGCGCCAGCGAACGCGCTCTGCGCGCCGGAACCACGCTGGCCGGCGTGATCGGCCTGGCGGCGCGCCTCCGCGAGCGCACCCAGGTCCCCTTGATTCTCTTCAGCTACTTCAATCCGATTCTGCAAATGGGGCTCGACAAATTCGCCGCCGATGCCGCCACCGCGGGCGTGGACGGCGCGCTGGCAACGGACCTCAATCCGGACGAAGCGGAGGACTATCGCACAGCGCTCCGGGCACGCGGTCTGGACACCATTTTTCTCGCCGCGCCCACCTCCACCGACGCGCGGCTTGAACGGATTGCCAAATCCTCCAGCGGGTTCGTCTATCTGGTTTCGCGTATGGGCGTGACGGGGGCGCGCGAGGCGCTTCCCGAGGAACTTCCGGCACTGGCGGCGCATGTGCGGCGCTTCACTCCTCTCCCGCTGGCCGTCGGCTTCGGAATTTCTCAGCCCGCGCATATGGCCCGTATCGGCGCCATTGCGGACGCCGCAGTGGTCGGCTCCGCCGTGGTGCAGGAAATCGAACGGGCCCCGACAGCCGCCGAAGCGGCCGCCAACGTGGCCCGCCTGGTGCAGGCCCTCAAAGGGGCCGCGCGCAAATCGGCCCGAAGGATATAGTAAGATTGCCGTTTGCTGAGAGCGGCGCGGAGCCGCCGGGAAGCATCGCCCTGGAGATATTGCATGGATAAGCGGGTGGCAAATGCCGAAGCCGTCATTGGCCGCGTGAAGGATGGCGCTACCATCCTGATCGGCGCGTTCGGGACGTGCGGGGTGCCGGAAAATCTGATTCGCGCGCTGGTGCGCCAGGGCACGCGCAACCTGACCGTCGCCTCGAATAATCCCGGAACGGATGGATATGGCATCGGCACGCTGATCGAGAACCGGCAGGTCCGCAAAATGATCGCCAGCTACGTGGGCAGCAATAAATTCTTCGAGAAGCTGGCCCTCAATAACGAGATTGAAGTGGAGCTCAATCCGCAGGGAACCCTGGCGGAGCGGATGCGTGCCGCCGGAGCGGGCATCCCGGCGTTCTACACGCCCACCGGCGTCGGAACCCTGATTGCCGAAGGCAAGGAAGTCCGGGAATTCAATGGCCGCGCGAATCTTCTGGTGACGGCGCTGCGCGGAGATTTCGCCTTCGTCAAGGCCTGGAAGGGCGACCGCTGGGGGAACCTGGTGTACCGGAAGACGGCACGCAATTTCAACGCGGTGGCCGCCACGGCGGGGAATTACGTGATCGCGGAGGTCGAGGAACTGGTCGAGCTGGGGCAACTCAATCCCGATGGCATCCACACGCCGGGAATCTATGTGGACGCGATCTTTCAAGGGACCGGCTATGTGAAGCCGATGGAGCCCGGCCCGAAGCGCAAGCGGTAGGAGGAGCAATGGCGTCCGAAGCGGAGAAGCGCGAGGCCATCGCGCGGCGCGTGGCCAGGGAGCTGCGCGACGGCTACTACGTCAATCTGGGGATCGGCATCCCCACGCTGGTGCCCAACTATCTGCCGCCCGGGATGGAGGTGATCCTCCACGCCGAAAACGGCATGCTCGGCATCGGCCCCTATCCCTACGAGGGCGAGGAGGATCCCGATCTCATCAACGCGGGCAAGGAACCGGTGACGGAGATTCCCGGCTGCTCGTATTTCTCAAGCGCCGATTCTTTCGCCATGATTCGCGGCGGGCATGTGGACGTGAGCGTGCTTGGCGCGCTCCAGGTGGCAGAGAACGGCGACCTGGCAAACTGGGCGGTTCCGGGGAAAATGCTGAAGGGCATGGGCGGAGCCATGGACCTGGTGGCCGGAACGAAGCGCGTGATCATCGCCATGGAACACGCCACGAAGGATGGCCACCCAAAAATCGTCAAGCGCTGCATGCTGCCGCTGACCGGCGCAGGCGTCGTGGACCTGATCGTGACCGAGCTGGCGGTCATCGAAGTGACGCCCAACGGGCTGGTGCTGCTCGAGACCGCCCCGGGCGTGACTCCCGAAGCAGTGCAGAGGGTGACCGAGGCGCAGCTCCGCACGGCGCCCGAGCTGCGGACGATTTCTACTTAGGCGTGGTGCTGAGTCATGGAACCGCTTTCTATCGTCGTGGTGAGCCTCCACAGCCCCAAGGAAAAAGTGTGGGGCGAGTTGCGGAGCGTTTCGAGCGCGGGAGTAACGCTGCGGGGCATTGACCTCGGCGCTTTCGACGACTTTATCCGCCAGGTGCTGCACCCCGAAGGCGACCGGATCGGCCTGCCGACGCTGTTCTTCCCCATGCTGCGCGTCGAGCGCATCGCTCTGGACGAAGCGCATGGCTCGATTCCCTCGCTGGCGGAAACATTCGCCAGGAAAGTAGGAAGTTCGCTGGGTGAGTATCTTGCGCAGTTCACGTAGAATGTCCTGCGGCGGCATTGGCAGGAAGACGCGCGGCGCGGAAAAATGAAGAGCCGGATCCTCACCGTTCCCAATCAGCTTACGTTCCTGCGCCTGGCGTTTCTTCCCTTCTTCGTCATCGCCATCAAGTACAGCCGCTATCAAATGGCCCTCGGCATCCTTGTAGCGGCAGGGTTGAGCGACGCGCTGGACGGGCTGCTGGCGCGCGGGCTGAATCAGAAGACGCCACTCGGGGCCTACCTCGACCCGATTGCGGATAAGCTGCTGCTCTCCTCCTCCTACTTCGTGCTCGCGCTCAAGAGCAAGGTGGGTTGGTGGCTGGCGATTCTCGTGCTCGGCCGGGATGTGCTGCTGCTGGCGGCTTCGGCGGTGATCCTGCTGACTCACGGCTACCGGCCGTTTCCCCCGAGCCTTTGGGGCAAGGCCACCACGTTCTTCGAAATCCTGCTGATTGTTCTGGTGCTGCTGCTGGCGGGCTGGAATGTGCCGACTCTA
>JAJXZD010000114.1 GCA_021780215.1 Acidobacteriota bacterium | reverse complement strand
CGATCTCGAACGCGTTCCGCCGCAAATGCGCCGCCTGCTTGCCGCGTGCCTTCAGAAGGATCCTCGCAAGCGGCTGCGCGATCTCGGCGATCTCAGCCTGCTGACCGGCATCGCCCTCGACCAGCCCGCCGCATCATCCACCGCCCACATCATTCCCGCGGCACCGTCTCCGACGAGGTTGCGCCGTGCTTTGCCGTGGGCCGCTGCCCTGCTTTGCGCTCTCGCTGGAACATTCGCTGTGGCCTATTTCCGTGCAGGCCCGGCGCCGCAGCAGACGATTCGCTCTCTAATCGCAGCGCCCGAAGGAAACAAATTCGCGTTCACAGGCTTCAGTGGTGCTCCCGTTCTTTCGCCCGACGGCACCCGGCTCGTATTCCCCGCACAGGACGCCTCCGGTCAGGAGTCGCTCTGGATGCGTCCCCTCAACTCGCTGACCGCAACGCGTATCGATGGCACCGTGGGCGCAAGCTATCCCTTCTGGTCGCCCGACAGCCGCCATATAGCCTTTTTCCAGGACGGAAAGCTCAAAAGGATTGACCTCGACGGCGGGCCTGCATCGCTTTTGTGCGATGCTCCCGATGCGCGCGGCGGGACTTGGGGCCGTGGGAATCGCATTCTCTTTGCTTCCCAGGCGTTAAACCAACTTGAGGAGGTGTCTGCGTCCGGCGGAACCCCCAGCCCCGTCTTTCTCCGCAAACCGTCAGGAGCGATGTTCAGCAACCGCTGGCCGGAGTTTCTTCCCGACGGAAAACACTTCCTTTATCTCAGCGGCAATCTTCCCGAGGCGGGGACACCGAAACTGGGAATCTTCATCGGCAAGATCGGATCGAACGAGGCAAAGTTTCTTCTTCAGGCAGACTCGGCCGCCCTCTATGCTCCGTCCGGCTATCTGTTGTTTTTGCGCGCCGACACGCTGATGGCCCAGCGCTTCGATCCGGACAAACAGAAGCTTGAGGGCGAAGCTCTTCCCGTCGCCCAGCACATCGCTTCACCGGCGCTCTTCCGCGAGGGACTCTTCGGCATTTCGCAAACCGGACTGCTCATCTATGCAACGGAAGACACCTTCGTCGGCGGCCAGATGACGTGGTTCGACGCCAAAGGGAAACAGCTTGCCGAAGTCGGCCCGCCCGGAGCCTTCGATATAAGCCTTTCTCCCGATGGGAAACAAGTCGCCTACGTGCTGCAAAAGCGCTCCGGCACAAAGAATGACAACATCTGGCTGGCGGACCTGCAACGCGGTGTGCAAACGCGATTCACCTTCGGTCCAACCGACAGCAAACTCGCCGTTTGGTCTCCCGATGGCACGCGCGTTGCGTATTATTCCGCTCACGCGAACGGCGATGGTCTCTGGGTCCAAAGCGCATCGGGAACGGGCGCCGCTAAGCTCTTGTTCCAGTCCGCCGCGGAAGAATATCCCTCCGACTGGTCTCGCGACGGCCGCTATATCGCCCTCACATCGAGCCAGCCGAACTCGCAGGATCCCCCTTATGGAATCTGGATACTGCCTCTCTTCGGAGACCGCAAGCCCTTCCCCTATCTCCCATCCTCTGCCAACAAATCGGACGCTGTCTTTTCACCCGATGGCCGCTGGCTCGCCTACGCCTCAGACGAGTCCGGCAAGCTGGAAGTCTATCTCTCGCCTTTTCCTGGCGGAGGTGGCAAGTGGCAGGTTTCGCAGGACGGCGGCGACCAGCCGGAGTGGAACCGCCAGGGAGACGCGCTCTATTACCTCGGGCCCGGCGGCAAGATGATGGAGGCAAGTGTCAGGGAAAGCGCCCCAACCGTAGTCATCGGCGCGCCGCGTCAGCTCTTTCAGGTGGCACGGCCCGCGACAAGCCTGGGCGCGCGTTCGTATTGCATCGCTCCGGACGGAAAGCGCTTTCTCGTGGCCAGAGAGCTGCGCAGTACCCCCTCCCCGCTGACGCTCGTCGCGAACTGGCCTGCAGGCCTGAAGAAGTGACCGCCTGCATGCAACTCCCGGCAGTGGCCTGAATCCAGCGTTGGCGCGACCCCGCAACAACCCGCGCCAACGCAAAGTCCGAAAATCAATCCGGCCTGCTCTCCTCTCTACTTCTCCGGCCGATGCGTCCCATCCAGAACTATCGCAACCGGATTCAGAATCCTCTTGGGATCCGGCCCGCTCGTCGATCCAGGATTGATGTAATTCCGCTGGATGAATTTGATCGTGCCCCCGCGCGGCACGTCTTTGGTCGATACCTCCACACAGTTCATCAGGCCGGTGCAGTCCCGCGCCACATAATACACATAGAACAGATCAGGGCTATTCGCGAGCACGCTGCCAAAGCTCGTCGCGGTCCCCTTCAACTGCGTGTCGTCGATGTTCTTAACGCCAACCAGCTCGGGAAACCAATTCACCGATACGCTCGTGTACGTCGCGTTCCCCGTCTCCGTGGAGAGCGTCCCCAGCACCGCGATCACCTGGCCGTTATCGATCTGCACTGACCCGCTGATCTGGTAATCCGCATCCTGCGTGTCGCCCAGGCAGTCCATCGGGCCGCGTTTCGGATCAGGAGAACCCAAACAATGCTGCCCAACCAGATCCAGAAACTTGTACGCGCTGAAAAACGGAACCGTCGCGGCGTCTGGCTGTCCCCATTTTGCACGCACCGCACCCTCCAGCGCAGTCACGTCATCGGCCAGCCCCGTCTCATCAAAGTTATAGGAGCGCGGCGTATACGTCGGAATTGCAAACGCCTGGTTATACACACGCGTGCTCGCATCGCGCACGCGAAGCACCGTCAGAGGCAAGGTTTCCCGCCACTGCCCGCCCGCCGCCGGGTCGTCCGGCAAAGAATACCGGATGTATGTCACGAGATCATCCGCCGACCGGCCCAATCCCAGCTTCACCAGCGATGGCGATACCGGCTCCGTAAAAATCGCATCCGGGTCCGCGCCCGCCGCGATCAGCTCGGCCTTCATCTTTCCGGCAAGACCCGCGTCAGACGTAACCACAAAGTATGCAGGCTTGCCCCAGGGCGCCGCCCCCATCTGGTCCTTCATCACAACATTGTTCGTGCTGTTGCCGATGCTCGATACCAGCATTCTCCGCGCCGGATCGGGCGACGCGCCGAACAAAATGCCTAGCAGCAGTGGATCGTTGAACACCGGATCCGTGGAAACCTTCTCGTAGATCATGTCCTCTGGGTTAAAGGCAATCTCGCGTGTGAATACGTTCGTCCCAAGCCCAAAATAGCGCGCCGCCGGGGGCATCTCCGCCACGATCACCACCGCCTCTCTCGGATCCAGCCGGTAAATCGAGGACATGTTCCGCAGCGGCTGGTTCAGCAGGTGGTGAAAGCTCGGCTCCCAATATTCATCCCTCCACTGCGGCACAACCGCAACCACATACGGCGCCGTCGGATTATTTCCATAGCAGTAGCCGATCGTCTGGATCGGATACTTGCAATCCTCCACGCCCCATAGCGTAAAGTAACCGCGCATCACCGCAAATCCCTGCCCCTCTACCTTGCTGCGGAATTGCCGTACGGTCTGCTCCAGCCCGGCAGGGAGCGGGTTGACTTTGCTCAGTGGGTCCGTTGCGGCGGCAGCCGGATGGTGCTGGGTCTGCGCCGGCATGGCAAATGGAAACAACGCGAGGCCCAA
>JAJXZD010000154.1 GCA_021780215.1 Acidobacteriota bacterium | reverse complement strand
GCCTGCAGCCGCGCGTCGTGCTCAATGATCCCGAATTGACCCTGGAAACTCCCCACTGGCTCTGGGCGGCTACGGGCATTCGTGCGCTGGACCACGCGGTCGAATCTATCTACGCCATCCGGCACCACCCGTTGAGCGACGCGCTCGGCGCGAGGGCGATCGCGCTGCTCCATGAGCATCTCCCCGCCTCGATCGAGGTGAGCCCGGCCGAGCAGGTCTTCCACCGCGGGTACTGCCAGATGGCCGCGTGGTTCTCCATTTTCGGCGCGATGAACACGCGCTTCGGGCTTTCGCATCTGCTCGGCCATCAGATTGGCCCGCGATGGAATGTCCCCCACGGCGTAACGTCCTGCATCACCCTGCCGCACGTCATGCGCTTCATGGCCCAATTCGCCGCGGGCCGCTTCGGCCCTATCGCGGAAGGTTTCGGCGTCCCGTTTGACCCCGGCCATCCGGAAACCGCCGCCCTCGCCTGCGCCGACCGCACCGCGCAGTTCATTGCCCGCTTCAACATCCCGCACACGCTGCACCAGGCGGGAGTGCCGCGCGGGGAAATCGGCGAGATAACTGCAACAGTACAGCACGAGGTGGAGCGGTCGGGCGTCGTCGACCGCCCCGTCACGGCGCAGGAAATCACCGCGCTGCTCGAAGCGGCCTACTGACGCCCTTTCTCATTCCGGCGAGTCGTATGCTCTCGCCGAAAGATGCGGCCTTAGTCCGCCGACGGCTTGTCTCCCCCGATAAACACCGCGCTGGTGCGCCGCGACGCGCCGGATCCTCCGGGCTGAGCTCCCGCGGAGGGCGACGGTGAAGGAGAGACACTCTGCGAGGTGGAACTCTTCTCCGTTCCTGAACGGAAATTGCTCTCCGGGACCCTGATGGGCTCGAGCATTTTCAGGATTTCGGGGCGCCGCGCCTCGAACCAGGGCGGAAGGAGCAGGCTCCGGCCCAACTGGTCCTCGGGCTCGTCCACGGCAAAACCCTGCGGGACGGTCGCGGCGCATTCGACCAAAATGCCGCCTGGGCAACGGCAGTAGACGGAGTGGAAATACATGCGGTCCTTGATTTCCGAGCAATCGGTGTAGCCGAGCTCGTCGTACAAAGCCTTCTGCTCAGCGAGTTTTTCATCGTTCTCGAGATCGAGCGCGAGGTGATGCGCCGTGCCGGCGCCGAAAGTCCAGCTTCCCGCCGGGCGGTCTGGCTCGTGCAGCAGAGTAACCGTCCTCGCCGCTCCTCCCGCGCCGACTTCAAATCGGTGATACGGCCCCTCGACGCCGGTCTTGCGAAAACCGAGGGCGTCCACGAAGAAGCGCTCTGTCTCGGCAATCTCGCGCACGGAGAGCACCGGCCCGTGGAAACCCCGCGTGGCTACGTCCGAGGTCACCTCCCCGGTAGACCAGGCCGTGCGCTTGTCGGCGCCATCTTCCAGCACTTCGAGCTGGATGCCGGAGGGGTGATTGAAGCGAATGAACTTCTGCCCAAACCGCGCCAGGATTCCGCCGTTCTTGACCTTATGGTGGTTCAGATGCTCCTGCCAGAATTTCAGCGAGTCTCTGGGAACCGCGTAGGCTGTGGATTGAATTTGGCCGGAGCCTGGCCGTCCCTGGACCCGCTGGTAGGGAAAGGTGGTGTAGACCGAGCCGGGCTCGGCGTTGGCGTTGGCATAATAGAGATGATAGTGAGCGTAGCGGCCATCGAAGAGCACCGTCTGCTTGATCATCCGCTGGCCGAATACCTGGGTCTGAAAATCAATGTCCTCCTGCGCCCCACTGACACACACAGTCATGTGGTGAATGCCTCTGACTAGCGTCATTGCCCCGTACCTCCTTGGGGCGGAGTCTAGCACAACTTCTCTGAGGAGGCTCCCGGCCCCGGATTGCACGGAGCCGCGGCGCAGGCCGTTATGCGGCATGCTTCAAGAAATGACTTTTATGGTCAAAGCTCGCCGGGGAATCACCCGAAAATCGCGAACCAGGCCCATTCAATCGCCAGAAGGGCTGCGTAACCAGCGGCCAGGTAGCCGCCGAGATATGCCAGCCAGAAGGCGACAGCGCCAATCGAACGCAGCACCGAGGGCTTCTCGGGCAGGAAGGGCAGTTCTCGTTCGATTCGCCGGTGGGGCCGAGCGGACACGATCGGCCGGAAGGCACTGGGGTGAATCACCGACTCAGTGTGTTGATTCATGGGTGAAGTGTAGCTACGCATAGGGCGACAATCCAATTCAAAGATTTAGTAAGGCCCATCGCTGTTTGCGATAGGAAAACCAAGAGAGTCAGACGCCATCGCCCAGACTCCTCTGAAGAACAGATGCGCGATTGGGCAGACAGCCCTGTCTCTCGGTACGTCTTCCGGACAGGGGACTATAAAGTTCCACAAATCCTGATTTGCAGGCATTTCACAACGTATGTGTGCACAAGCGGCAGACCAAGAGACCGCCAGTGACTCAGATCACATGCGTTTAATCGGATCCTGAAAACATCCATTGTGAGATTGACATCCCCTTCTCGCAGTGCTACTTTCCATGCCTGTCAGGCCAATTTCTGCGTTTTCGGAGCCAATCATGGCATACAAAATCATAGTGAATGGGCGCCCGGCCACAGTGGATGTGCCCGGAGACATGCCCATGTTGTGGGTGCTGCGCGATGTCCTGAAGATGAAGGGCACGAAGTTCGGCTGCGGCGTCGGGCAGTGCGGCGCGTGCACCATCCATCTGGACGGGAATGCGGTGCGTTCCTGCTTGACGCCCATTTCGGCCGCGGCCAACCGGCACATCACCACGATTGAAGGGCTATCGGAGGACGGACAGCATCCGCTGCAGGTGGCCTGGGAGGAACTCGACGTGCCGCAGTGCGGCTATTGCCAGGCAGGACAACTGATGACCGCCTCTGCCCTGCTGGCCAAGCATCCCCATCCCACCGACCAGCAGATTGACGATGCAATGAGCGGCAACCTCTGCCGCTGCGGCACCTACCTGCGCGTCCGGCGGGGTATCCACAAAGCGGCCGCGATGAGCGCCAGCAAGTCCGCGCGGCCCAAGACATCGGCCCGGAAGAGCTCCGGCGGAAAGTGAGAGAGAACCTGTGAAAAACACGCTGATAGATCGTCGCTCATTTCTTCGCGTGACCGCTCTTGCCGGAGGCGGCTTCATCCTCGCCTCCTATGTGGAGCCCGTGGCGGGCGTTCTGGCGCAAGGACCGCCGGGAATGGCGCCTGCGCCGCTCGTGCCCAGCTCGTTCATCCATGTGGCCCCGGACGGCATTGTGACAATCATTGCCAAGAACCCCGAAATCGGCCAGGGCGTGAAGACCCTGCTTCCCATGCTCATCGCCGACGAGCTGGATGTGGAATGGAAGAACGTGCGCGTCCAGCAAGCCGATCTCGACCAGGCAAAATATGGCCCGCAATTCGCCGGCGGCAGCCTAGCTACACCGCTGAACTGGGATGCCCTGCGGCATGTGGGCGCCGCAGGCCGCATGATGTTCATTACCGCGGCGGCACAAACATGGAACGTGCCCGAATCCGAGTGTTCTACATCCTCCGGGCACGTGATTCACAACCCAACCAAGCGCAGCCTGAGCTACGGCGCGCTTGCGGACAAGGTCGCCAAGCTCGCTCCTCCCGACCCGAAGACCGTCCAGCTTAAGAACCCGAAGGACTTCAAGATCATCGGCCACCCCATCATGGGCGTGGATGTTCCCTCGATCGTTACCGGAAAACCGCTCTACAGCATTGACTTCACCCTGCCGGGGATGCTGTGGGCCGTCTATGAGAAGTGCCCGGTCTACGGCGGAAAGGTTGTGAGCGCGAATTACGACGAGGTCAAGGCTCTGCCCGGCGTCCGCCACGTTTTTGCCGTCGCCGGGACGCAGGAGCTGACCGGACTGATGCCCGGCGTCGCCGTGGTCGCGGACAGCTGGTACGAAGCAAATACAGCGCGTAAGAAGCTGAAGGTTGTCTGGGACGAAGGCGGGACTGCGAGCCAGAGCACCGAGGGTTTCGCGGACAGCGCAACACAGCTATCCAAACAGCCCCCCGAGATCACCATTCGGACCGATGGGGATGCGGACGGGGCGTTGCAGTCGGCCGCGCATGTGGTCGAGAGCGCCTACTCCTACCCGTTCCTTTCGCATGCCCCCATGGAGCCACAGAATTGCATGGCGCATTACCATGATGGGCGCATGGATTTCTGGTCTCCGAGCCAAACGCCCGAATCCGGGCGCCAGGCTGTTGCCCACGTCCTCGGTATTCCCCCACAAAATATCACCGTGCACATGATGCGCGCGGGTGGCGGGTTCGGCCGGCGCCTGACCAATGATTACATGCTCGAAGTGGCCGCGATCGCCAAGGAAGTCGGTGTCCCGGTCAAGCTCCTGTGGACTCGCGAGGACGATTTTCATCACGATCACTATCGCCCGGCGGGCTTCCATTTTCTCAAGGCCGGCGTGGATTCCTCGGGCAAGCTTGTGGCCTGGAAGAACCATTTTGTCAGCTTCGGCCAGGACAAGCGGTTCGCGTTCGCGGCCGATCTGCCGGCGAGCGAGTTCCCAGCCACTTTCGTCCCGAACTACCATACGGCTGCCTCGTTGATTCCATTTGGCATTCCAGTGTTCGCCATGCGCGCCCCGGGGCATAATGCCTACGCTTGGGTCTTCCAGTCTTTCATCGACGAGTTGGCCCACGCGGCAGGAAAGGATCCGGTGCAGTTCCGCATGGAACTGCTCTCCTCTCCGCGCGTCAGCAACCCGGCCATCCGTCCCAATCCCATGGCCCCGGATCTGGACGCGGATCGCATGCGTGCAGTCCTGCAAACCGTGGCGGAACAATCGGGATGGGGTAAGCGCAAGCTCCCCACGGGCACAGCGATGGGCGTGGCCGCCCACTTTTCGATGCGCGGCTACTTCGCCGAAATCGCCGAGGTGCACGTCTCTTCCGATAAGAAGGTGCGCGTCAACAAGGTCTGGGTTGCCGGCGACGTCGGTGGCCTCATCCTCAATCCCAGCAGCGCCGAAAATGAGGTGCAGGGCGGCGTAATTGACGGGATGAGCCAGGTAATGAACTATGACATTCCCATTGGCGACGGCCGGTCCATGGTGAGCAACTTCAACGAATACGAGCCCGTGCGAATGTCGCAGGTCCCGACGGAGATCGAGGTGCATTTCGTGCGTCCGAATGTCCCCCCGACGGGAATCGGCGAGCCTCCTGTCCCACCGATTCTCCCCGCGGTGTGCAACGCGATCTTCGCGGTCACTGGCGAGAGAGTCCGTTCGCTTCCGCTTTCGAATCATGGCTATAGCTGGGCATAGGCTGGCGCCCCGGGAAGCACATTCCCGGGGCGTTTCCTCATAACTCCAGGGCTTGGCGGGGCGGCTGCCATGCGGCTGGCTCGATAGCTTCAGGGCGTGTCTCTTTATTCTCAAGCACAAACACAGATGTCCAGGGCGCGCCATTGCGCCCGGTGAACCGTCCTGCGCTTTCGTTCAGGATGTCGTTGCACAAGAGGCGTAGTATGGATGTCGCCTCCTTGAAAGGAGTGAGGGGAACAACATGCAAAACAGAGTCATAACCTCCATTGCCGTGGCGCTGGGGCTGGGAATATTCGGCGCTTTTATCGCCGGGGCCGCTCCCTCGAAGCGTGAATCCGCCGCTGCAGGGGCGGCCGCACAGGCCCCCTGCGATCGCGCGTGCCTGAATGGATTTGTGGATCAATATCTGGCCGCGCTGGTCGCGCACGACCCCTCCAAGCTGCCTCATAGCCCCATGGTCAAATATACGGAAAACAACGTGGTGCTCCAACTGGGCGACGGCCTGTGGGCGACGACCGATAGAATCGGCAGCTACAAGATCTACATAGATGATCCCGCCGCGGGCGAGGTCGGCTATTTTGGCGTGGTGTATGAGGATGGCAATCCCGGAATTTTCGGCACTCGATTGAAGATCGTCGATCGCAAGGTCACTCAGATCGAAACCATCGTGGCTCGCCGCGAGTCGGCAAACAGCACCTTCCCGAATCCACAAGGCTTAAAGGAGAAGCCCATCTTCTATGAGGACCTGCCGCCGGCTGAGCGCCTGCCGCGGGCCAGGATGATCGCCATCGCCAACTCGTATTTCGATACCATCCAGGAGAACACGGGAAAGATCTATGCCCCCTTTGATGCGAACTGCGCGCGCGTCGAGAATGGCGTGCAGACCGCGAACAATCCCAACGCCACCGGCGTGGCCAAGATGGGATGCGAGGCCCAGTTGAAGACCGGGTTGCTTCGGTTTGTCACCCGCTGCCGCGACCGCCGCTTCGTCGTGGTGGACCAGCAGAAGGGCTTGGTGCTGGTCAGCGCGTTTTTCGACCATGCCGGAGTGCTCCGGACTATGAAGCTCACCGACGGTTCGACGTATCATGTGAAGATGCCCTTCGATATGCCCTATTCCTTTGTGATGTTCGAGCTTTTCAAAATCCAGAACGCAAAGATCCGCCAGATTGAGGCGGTAATCGATACGGTGCCGTATCACATGCCGACGCCCTGGAAGTGAGTCTTTTCGAGCCAACCACAGGGGTGCGAAGCGCCGGCCTTTTCTGCCAGCGCCTGCGAACGGCCAAGACGCGTCCTCGCCACATTCCATGGGTCGCCGTGCTCCTCCCGCGAGGGTTGCGAGCCGGCGCCATTCTGCTGCTGTTGATGCTGGGCGTGAGCCGCACGACGTTTGGTCAGGCTGGCGTGACGCCGGCGGCGCAAGGCGCGCCGGAAGACCAATCCGCTTCGGCACACCCCAACCAGACGGCTTCTCCCTTCGAACCTATCACGGGCCGGCAGCGCTTTCTTTGGTTTGTCGTGAACACCATAGGACCGGCGCAACTGGCTGGCGGCGTGCTGTCCGCGGGACTTGGAACGGCGAGAAACGACCCGAGAACCTATGGCCCAGGATGGGCCGGCTTCGGTGACCGCTATGGCATGCGCCTGACCGGTGTTTCCACAGGGAATGCCATCGAAGCCAGCGCCGGGGCGCTCTGGGGAGAGGACCCTCGCTATTTTCGGTCACTACGTGGCAAGAGCTTTCGAGCGCGCATCGCAAGCGTAGTGGAGCAGACCTTCCTTGCCCGGCATCCCGATGGCACCTTTCATCCGGCCTATGCCCGTTTCCTCGCCATTTCCGGGAATAATTATCTCTCCAACACTTGGCGCACAGACTCCGAAGCAAATGATACGGCTGCGGGATGGAGAACGCTTATCGGATTCGGGGGACGAATGGCCGGAAACGCCTTCAAGGAATTCTGGCCCAGCGTGAAGGACCGGCTCTTTCGCAACTCCGCTGGGCGCGCGCAGGCTCAACCTTGATCGATCGGGAAGGCCGGAGCGGACAATCCGGCAGGTTGAAATGCTATCTCGATGGGAGGCCGTTGAAGAAAATCAGCCCCAGAACGGAAGCCACCAGCGTACCGAGAACGCTGATGAGGATGACCCAGAACGCCTTCCGCCACTCCTGCTTACTCTTCCGAGTGCTCTCCGCGTTTTCTCCGCTGTTCATCAACGTCACTTTAGACCCATGCACGCTCGATTGCCATGCGTTTCTTTCGCGCCTAGGCGAGCAGACGATAGCCTACGCCGCGCACCGTCAGTAGATACCGCGGATTGGAAGGATCGTCCTCAATATAGCGGCGGAGGCGCACGATGAAATTGTCAATCGCTCGAGTGTCCGTGTCCTCCCGCAAGCCCCATACGTCCTCGAGAAGCGACTTGCGCGAGACGGTGCGCCCCGCGCTAAGGATCAGATGGCGCAAGAGTTTCGCTTCCATCAGCGTGAGATGGAGAGTCCTGCTGCCGGAGCGAAGTTCCAAGGTGCCCATGTCGAGCATCTTGCCGTGGAAGGAATGAATTTCGCTCCCGGGCGTGCCGGCGGGCCCGGACGATTTCACCTCGGCGGCATTGGCTGTACCTCCCTTGCTCGCGGCGGGCTTGGCGCCGGCAAGCCACGCGCTGCGCCGGAGAAGTCCCTGCAAGCGCGCGAGGAAAATCGGAAGCTCAAAGGGCTTGGGAAGGTAATCGTCGGCGCCGGAGGAGAATCCATGCAGGACGTCCTCGGCGCGGCCTCGCGCCGTGAGGATCAGCACCGGGACGTAGTTTTTCGCCTTGCGTAGCGCGGAGACCACATGAAAACCGTCCATCCCGGGAAGCATCACGTCCAGAACCACCGCGTCGAATTTTTCCCCCGCCTTCAACAGGCGTCTGAGGGCCAGCTCGCCGTCGCCCGAGACCTCCACGGTGTGCCCCTCGGCTTCCAGATTGAACCGCAGCCCCTGCGCGAGATGCGTCTCGTCCTCCACGACCATCACGCGGCTCATGGCGCGACTCTCGGCAATTCCAGAATGACCGTCGTTCCTGGAACGTCCCCGCCGCTTTCGGCAAACACCCGTCCCCCGTGGGCGCGCGCGATTGAGCGGACAATGAACAGGCCCAGCCCGGTCCCCTTCACCTCGGAAACGGGCCGGCTGCGCACTCGATAGAAGCGCTTGAAGATGCGCTTCAGCTCGTGGGCCGGGATGCCGATGCCGCGGTCCCGCACACGCAAAATTACGCGGCGTTCACCGGGAGGCGCTTCGACTTCGACGGAGACGTCCACGTGCCCGCCGGAATATTTGACCGCGTTATCGAGAATGTTTGAAATCGCCGTGCGCAGCTCGTCGGGGTCGCCTTCGACCTGGATTTCCTCTCCCTCCACCCCCGGCCCCTGCCAACGCAGCGCGCCGGGCTCCACATGGTGGCGCGTGCGGGCCAGCTCCACGCATTCGCGGGCCATCGCGGCGAAGTCGATTATCACCTGATGCCGCTGGGCGTGCTTGAATCGTGCTTCGCCGGCCTTCAGCACCTGTTCCACGGTGCCCAGCAAGCGATCAGTATCCTCGATCATGTGCCCGTAGAACTGCTGCCGCTGGGGTGTGTCCACTTCGCGCCGCTGGAGGGTTTCCAGATAAAGGCGAATCGAGGCAATGGGAGTCTTCAGTTCGTGGGTAACCGCGTTGATGAAACTGTCATGCTGCTCATTGCGCCGGATTTCGCGGACCAAAAATACCGTGTTGAGAATCAGGCCGGCAATAATCGCCGAGAAGAAGACCACCCCGAAAAACAGCAGGACTCCCTCTCGCCAGTTCAGGATGATCCACCCGATGTTCAGGGCGATCGCCGCGGCAACCAGCGAGATTCCCAGAATCAGGAAGAAAACAATCGTTTTGCGTCGGCTGATAATGCGCATGGCGGCCTGCTTCAATTGTACAGCGGCAGGCCCGTGGATTCCGCGCGAGATATGGTCAGAAAGGAGCGTGAAGGGGCCGGGGACGGCCCCTCAACGCAGCATCTTGAAAGAAAAACTGGCGGGAAGTGTTAGACGGAGACCATGTCGGTCTCAGTATTGCGCGGTGAGGCGCCTTCGAGCGGAAGCTCGGCTCCCGCAGCCTTCAGGCGAGGCAGCTTGGCGCAGTAAACGTCCCACGCCAACCCGAGCTTTTGGAGAGCGCGGATCCCATACCAATTGCAGTCAACTTCGTACCATGCCAAGCCGTGGCGGGAGGAAGTCGGGTGGGCGTGGTGATTGTTGTGCCAGCCCTCGCCCCAGGAAAACAGGGCCACCCACCAGCTGTTGGTCGAAAGATCGCGCGTTGAAAAGCGCCGCGAGCCCCACGAATGCGTCGCCGAATTGACCAGCCACGTCGCGTGCAGCCCGAACACCGTCCGCAGGAAAATGCCCCAGAGAACGAACCGGTATCCTCCGATGGCGTACAGCACGGCGGCCAGAATGATCATCGGCACGTAGTGATACTTCGTCAGCCGGATGTGAAACCGGTCCTTAGCCAGATCCGGAACGTACCGGGCTAGCGTAGACGTGTCGTGGTGCATGGATTTGCCCACGAGGATCCAGCCCATGTGCGCCCACCACTTGCCGTCAATCGGCGAGTGCGGATCGCCTTCCTTGTCCGAATACTGATGGTGGATGCGGTGCGTGGCCACCCAGAAAATTGGCCCGCCCTCGAGCGCCAGCGTGGCGCAGACCGTCAGAAAATACTCCACCCACTTCGGCGTCTTATACCCGCGATGGGTCAGCAGGCGGTGGTAGCCCATGCCAATCCCCAGGCCGCCCGACACCCAGTATAGAAACACTGCGACAAAAAGGGCCTTCCAACTGAAGAAAAACAGCGCCGCCAGAGCGCCCACGTGAAACAGGATCATGAAGCTCGCGGTGATCCAGTTGATTTCGCCGTCGCCGGGGGATTTCTTTGCAAGGTCGTCGAGTGGCAGTGTCATGGGCCCCTTGGGGTGTTGATGTGTGACGTGCACGCGTACTGTGTCAGGTTAGCAGGGGCGGCTCCTGGAATTTGTAATAGTTGTGTAAAAGGGTGGATCTCGGCGTATCAGTAAGCTCGCATAACATTGGCAACAAACGCATTCCCGGCAAGCGCCCCGACCGCGCGGGCAATCCGGACGGAGTGTCCAGGCGCCCTGCTGTGGCGCGGCCATTCCTCCTCGCCAACGGAAATCGCGGAGCGCGCGTCGGCCCTCACGCCAGACCGCAGCTGTGTTACACTTTTCCAATCGCACTGCGCCGCTCCTTAGCGACGCCTAGCGCGCCCGTAGCTCAGCTGGATAGAGCGTCTGGCTACGAACCAGAAGGCCGGGAGTTCGAATCTCTCCGGGCGCGCCATCCTTCACTTGTTGCCCGCGTGAAGATCAAATCGAAGGGCTTTCTATAAGTGGGGTAAACAGTTGCGGCATCCACGGCGCAGTTCGAAAGCACCATTTTGAGCAATTTAGCTTTTTCGGCGGGCTCCTGCCTAAGATACAGAAAATAGGCCTTGTTCGCGAGTTCTAAAGTCCTCACCGCGTCAAGGATTCTTTCCGGCTTTGCCTGCTCCAATCCCCGCACGGCCAGCAGAATCTGTTGTTCTTCGGCGATCCATTCCGCCGATTTGCGTGTCCAGTATTCCTCCGGGATTTTGCCGTCCAGCTTGTCCAGGTAGGCTTGGTCTAGGCGGTGACGCACAGCAGCCAGTCTCTGCTTCAATCTTTCGCTTTGCTCCTGCCTGATCGCTTCCTCACGGCCTTTATCGGTAAGCAACGATTTTTCAAGCTGCAGGAGCACGTCATCCGGGATGTGGATGTTGCGGAGCGTGACCGCCAGCCGGTCGCCGAGTTCTTCCTCGCGGAAATAAGGCAATTCACACTTCCCGCGATAGCCCGTGCAGCGGTAATAGGTGTAGCGGTTCTTCTTGAGTTCCGCCGTCACGGCGCAATTGTCGTAGGCGCAATGCAGCAAGCCGGAGAAGGCGAACTCGTGCTTGCGGTATTTCGGCTTGTTGTGACCGCCAAAAACGGATTGCACCTGCTCGAACAGTTCCGCGCTGACAAGCGGCGTGTGCGTGCCGCTGTACAGTTTGTCTTCCCAGGTGAATTGGCCTTTGTAGAAGGGATTCTTGAGCAATCGTTCGAGATAGCCTTTAGCGAGAAGTTGGCCGAATTCCGCCTTGAGAATCTTCCGCATACTGGCGAGAGAATGCTGTCCTGACGCATATAGCTCGAACATCCTTTTTGCGATGAGCGCTTTCTGTGGGTTTATCTCAATCGTGTGTTCGAGCTTGTTATTGCAGTACCCCAGAGGCGGCCTGCTCGGATAGATGCCCTGCTCGGCCTTCTCCCGCATTCCCTTGCGCACTTCCTCGCGCAGGTTCTCGATGTAGTTCCGGGCAATGACCACCTGAATGCCGTGCACCAGCTTGGCCTGGGATTTTGCCTCCTTGCTGATAACCTGGCCTTCCTTGGGCAGGTGAATCTCAATCTCCATATCCTCCAGCGTCACGCAATCGCGGAAGTTGCGGTACAGCCGGTCGGTCTTCTCGACAATCAAGGTCCGGCAGGAGGGTGTTTCCTTCAGAAAGCGGACCATCTCGCCAAACTGCCTCCGTCCCGTTATTTTCGCCGTTTCCACGTCCACAAATTCCCGCACAATCTGGAAATCGTTTCTCTGCGCGTATTCCCGGAGCAGCTTTTGTTGCGCGGGAATGGAGTAGCCCTCGCGTTCCTGATCCTTGCTCGAAACGCGGGCATAAATCACGGCTGGCTTCACGATGGCCTCCGCAGGAAAGTTTATTCCGCTCACGATGCGCTCAGGACGATTTCAAGTCAACGGCCATTTCGCACTCTTCGCGGGAGACCCGAGAGCCGTCCGGCAACCCCCGATCCCACTCATCGAGCAGCAAGAACAGGCTGCGGAGACGGTGGAGGGATTCGGCATTGAGGGTTTCCTCGGTTGCGCGCTCCTGCCTTTCCCGGATAAGCGGCGCAGAGGAACGCGTGCCCCTGGTGCGCCGAGCCTCTCTGGCGGCGAGTTGTGGCCGATGGCCCATGGCTAGACGTAGTTTGGTTCTGGTCCTTGGCCCTTTGCCCTGCCCCAATAGGCGATCAACAGTGCAACCGCGATGACCACAGCCGCGATGGCCAGGGCTCCCACTACTGTGACTCTCATGGCTTCCCCTCCCAGGGAACGGTGTCCCGGCACTTCGGGCACCGGAATCCCTTCAGGCTCCCATCGAAGCTGCTGGTCCTGATCAGCTTGGGCTCGATCCAGAACTTGCAGCCGCACGCGGGGCAGCTCAGCCGGTAGCACCGCTCCATCCCAGCCAGCCGCTCGAAAAGCCCCTCCCGATTGCCCCGCTCGATCAGCCGCCTGAATTCCTCGATCCCAGCAGGCCCGCGAACGAAGACTTGCACCCCGCACGGGTCGCACGTTAGGTACGGCTTATTCTTCTTCGTCAGCTTGACCTGGCGAGGAGCAGTGCAAATCGGGCAGGGGAATTTGTGGTTTGTATGGGTCGGCATCTTGGAACCTCAGCCGTACAGCGGCCTCCCATGCATTGGGCCGAGTTCCCGGCGAGTACAAGATTAGGGCCGGTTCTGTGAAGTCCGGGCTTGAGAGGCCAGCGGGGCGGAAGGATCGGAGGACGATTGCCGCAAAAGTCCGGGCGCTTTGCCGGGAACCGCCGTAAAATCCCCCGGAGTTTCAAAGGAACTGCCGCAAAAATGGTAAAACGCAGGAAAGCCCGGCGAAAGCCGAAAAAGGTTCTTGACAGCATCCCGCGCGGGAGGGCCGCGCAGAAGCGAAAAGCGACCCAGAACCGTCAGCAATCCGCACATCCTGTCCCCCACACAACATTCCTGGACGGGCAACTGCATGCAGCCGTTCTCGCAAGTTTGCTGCCCGAGCGAGCCGAGGAGGAGAGTGTCAGGAGGGGTCGGCCCACCCTCCCGGACAATCTTCTCCTGGGCAGCCGCAACGCCTGGCTCCGCTTCCTGGAGGAGTGCTGGCCGGTGGTCGGGTGGCCCCTGCGAGAACTTCGCAAGAAAGAAGGCAGCACGATACAAGACATTCAAAGAGCATTTGCTACGGTGGCAGGCAAGGAGAACGATTCCCATGCTCAGGCATTCTTGCGCGGTTCACCGCAGCCGGTTGCCGCAAAGGAGCTGCGGGCAAACAGAATTAAAGTCTCCGATTTGCATTATGAGATTCAGGAAATGCAGTCGCAGCGCCAGAGGCTGGAACTCGCCTGCCTGGAAGCCGAAAACGCCTTGAGAGAAGCGAGCCCGGGAAACAGGGAAAGCATCGAAAAGGAAGCGGAACGGAGAAAAGCGCGCTTGCTCGAACACGACAGCGATCTCCTGCGGACCGAGAACGAAGCGAAGGAGCTGGATGCGAGGGTGCCGGGCCAGGAAACCTATTGGTATTGCTCGCAACTCCTGGCTTTTCTGCGGAAGGGGAAGTACGCCGTCGAACCGCTCAACATGGCCAACACTCTGGCGGGTTTGTCACAGATGGGATGGTACGGATCATTTGCCCGCTGCTCACGGGTGCCAAGAGATCCCTACGTGCACTTTCCCTACCGGGTCTTCCAAGTCGTTTCGCGCATCTGGCGGCGCAGGCCCAAGGAACTCTCACACCGACCGACGGAATTCTTCAAGGGGGAGATTCTCAAGCTGCCCCAAAAGGATGATGGCACCCGCAACGCCCTGTGCCGAGGCTGCCGCGATCTTCGACTGGCAATCGAGGAGTGCTGGGAAGCTCGCCATCGAGAGGATTTCATGCCCTATGCCATCGCAGCGGCATTTCTTCGGAACAAGGAACGCCAGAAAGCAGCGGCAGAACGGGTCCTGGAGGAAAGCGAAATGTTACCAGGCGGTTGACCGAAGACGATGAATCTCTGACCGCCATGGATCATAGTCCGACCCCGCTCAAAACAACGATGCAAGCGCATGGGTCGCCAAGACTCCTCGCTCGGCATAATTTCCGGTTTCGGCTACAACTCCGCGGAACAGAGCTCGTAACGCACGTAACGTAACGTTAGGCCTCATTCCC
>JAJXZD010000088.1 GCA_021780215.1 Acidobacteriota bacterium | reverse complement strand
TAGAGGGAGCCGGTGCGCTTTTGCACCTGACCGGCGTGCGTCCAACTGGTGGTCACCCAGGCCTGGTCGCTGAGGATGGCCTCCTGGTGCGAAATTTCGACGGCCTGGCCGGAGCCAGTGTTGCGCGCATGCCACAACCCGGCGAGCGCGGCAACTCCGAAAACCGGCGCAATCAGAAGAATGGCGCGCCGCCATTTCCTGATTCGCGTCTGGCTGCGAAAGGCCATCATAGTCGAGCGCCTCAGCCGCGTCCGGCAAGCAGAAAGAGGAACACAACGATCCAGACGCCATCCATAAAGTGCCAATAGATTCCTGCGGCGTCAACAGCGGCGCGCAGCGGCACCCGGCGAAGAGACCGAAAGCCCACCGCCAGCAAGCCCGCTATCCCTCCCAGCAAATGGATGCCATGCGCCGCCGTGAGGAGATAGAAAAAGCTGCTGCTCGGATTCGTCGGCAAATAAACGCCCGCGGCAGCCAGTTTTCTCCAGACAATCCATTGCCCGGCCAGAAAGACGATCCCTAAAACAGCCGTGGCGCACCACCACCGACGGAATGTGCGCTCGTCGCCATTCCGAAATCGCGATCGTGCGTGTGTCAGCGCGACGCTACTGGTCAGCAGAACCATCGTGTTCACCCAAAGGATTCGCCACACAGCCGGGGCCGCCGCCAGCGGCTGCCAATCCCCGCTCGGCGAGCCTCGGCGTACGACCGAGGCGCTTACCAGTGCCATGAAAAACATCCAAATCGCGGCAAGTCCGACGAGCATTCCGGTTCGATACGCCTGCGGGGGCGCACCCGCAAGATTTGCTCCCGTCGCGCCGGCAAAGTTCGGATGCACGTCGCCACTTGCTGTGGCATGACGGCGGCCGTTCGCTTCGATGGACGCCTTACGAGACATTGCGGGTCTCCTGGCCTCCCTGGACAAATGTTTCGGGAGCGATGTCCTGAGAGATGAAATCCTCCGCGGCGCCGGGAACGCTGTATTCGTACGGGCCGCGATAGACACGGAAAGGTCCGCCGGCGATTGCCTGGCCGGATGCCAGGGCGGCGCTCTTCCATTCGAGTGTGGTCGCGCGCCAGGGATTGAGCGGAGCCTTCGCTCCCCCGCGCAGGCTCGAAAAGAAATTGTAGAAGAAGATCAGCTGTGCCGCTGCGGTAAGGAATGCCGCGCCGGTCATGAAGACATGAAGCGGCTGCAGAGCCGCCAGATAGTGCGCACCGGTCGCGTCCGCATACCGGCGAATCCCGCCGGAGATCCCGACCAGATGCATCGGGAGGAAGACACAGTAGGCGCCGACGAAAGTGAGCCAGAAGTGGAGCTTTCCGAGCCGCTCACTCATCATCCGCCCGAACATCCTCGGAAACCAGAAATACGTGCCGGCGAAAATTCCAAAGATGGCAGCCACGCCCATTACCAGATGCAAATGCGCCACCACGTAATAGGTGGCGTGCAGCATGGAATCGAGCGCCGGCTGCGCCAGAAAAACTCCGGAAAGCCCGCCGGTGATAAAGAACGAAACGAAGCCGATGGCGAACAGCATCGGTGAATCGAAGCGGATTCTCCCGCCCCAGAGCGTGGCCAGCCAGTTGAACGCCTTGATCGCCGAGGGCACGCCGATGGAAAGCGTCAACAGCGAGAACGCCAGTCCCGAATAGGGATTCATTCCGCTGACGAACATGTGGTGTCCCCAGACGAAAAATCCAAGCAGGCCAATCGAGCACAGGGAAATGGCCATGACTTTATACCCAAAGACCGGCTTCCGCGAAAAATTGGCCAGCAGATGCGAGGTCAGGCCCATGCCGGGCAGAATCGCGATGTACACCTCGGGATGGCCGAAGAACCAGAACAGATGCTGCCACAGCAGCGGCCATCCTCCCCCGCGCACCTGTAATTCCCCATTGACGACGAGCGTGGCGGGAAGAAAAAAACTGGTGCCCGCCGAACGGTCCAGCAGCAGCATGATTCCCGCCGCTAGCAGGACGCCGAAGGAGAGCAGGCTGAGGATCGCCGTCACGAACCAGGCCCACACGGTCAAAGGCATGCGCATCAATGTCATTCCCGGAGCGCGCATTTCAATCGTCGTGGTGATGAAGTTGATCGAGCTGAGCAAAGACGCGAGACAGAAGATTGCCACGCTGACAATCCACATCGTCTGGCCCATCCCCTCGCCGGGTCCGGCGGCATCCCCAATCCCGCTGAGCGGCGGATAGGCTGTCCAGCCGCTGATGGGTGCTCCTCCGGGAACTACAAACGCGGCGAGCAGGCAAAGAAACGCGGCCAGCGTCATCCAGAAGGAGAGCATGTTCAGACGCGGGAAGGCCATGTCCCTTGCGCCAATCTGAAGAGGCAGGAAGAAATTGCCGAAGGCGCCCTGCGGGGCGGTGGTGAGAACGAAAAAGACCATGATGGTCCCGTGCATGGTCAGCAGAGCGATGTACTGCTCCGGCCGCAATATCCCTCCGCTGACAAACGGCAGGTGCGCCTCGGGCCACGCAAGATGCAAACGCATCAGAAGCGAAAGCACGATCCCCACCGTCACCGCCGCGAGCGCCAGGCAGTAGTATTGAATTCCGATGACTTTGTGATCCGTGCTGAAGATCCGCGCCCATAGCCTGCTTTCGGGCAGGCGTCCGGTTGTCGCGCCGGATTGCGATTCCCGGCTCATATCCTGGCCCCGAAGACGAGCTCGGGCTTCACTGGTTCGCCCCTTGCTTCCGAAGAAAGGTCTCGTATGCGGCCTCCGGGAGCACGTTTAGAACACTGTGCATCCGGTTGTGCCCCAGCCCGCAGAGCTGTGTGCATACGATCTCATACTGGCCAGTCCGGTCCGCCGTGAACTGCAGGGGAATCACCATGCCCGGCACGGCATCCTGCTGCAGGCGCAGTTCGCGGACAAAAAAATTGTGGACCACATCCTGGGAACGCAGCAGCAGCTCGACGGGGCGGTTTACCGGCACGGCCAGCGTCGGCGAGACGATGTCGTCATTTCCCGCGGGATCGCTCGGATCAATACCAAGCGGGTTTCCCGTGGCTGCGCTGACCAGCGAGGGATCGAGGCGCCCAAATTTTCCGTCCGGGCCGGGATAGCGAAAGTTGAAGACAAATTGATTCTCCGTGACCTCGATTTGGATCGCCCCGGGAGGGGCCGGTGTGAATCGCGCCGCTCCCCATGCCTTGCCTCCCAGAACGCCCAGCCCAATAAAGAAAACAGCCGTGACTGCGGTCCAAAGGGCTTCAATCCACAGATTCCCTGCGATGAAATGTGCGCGCGCGCCGCGGTCCCGAAAGAAAAAAATCATTGCGGCCAGGCCGAGCTGCGCGAGAACGAACGCGGCCCCTGCCACCCCGAGCGTCAGCGCATACTGATGATCCACTCCGACGGCATCAGCGCTGATCGGCGCCGGGGCTGCGAAGCGGCGGGACGAGAATCCACAGATGGTGGCCGCCACGAGAAGGATCAGAAGGAGCGAAAAGAGCAGAGCCGGCGCGGCAGAGCCGAGCGACGGATTCCGCCGGCCCTCCGACTTCGCACAGCCGGAAGCATCCCCGAAAGACGGTCGAGGGAGTCGCATGGTTCAGTCAGGAGCCGCCATCATACATAAAGTGGAGCAGGATTTGAACGCTA
>JAJXZD010000216.1 GCA_021780215.1 Acidobacteriota bacterium | reverse complement strand
GGCTAGTTCGCCAGTCTGCGGGTCAATAGTCTCCTCGACGATGCCCGTCGGCGGGTCAAACGGTTGCGCATCGCGATACAGCGGCAGATTCACGGCGCGCTTCATGAATTCCGCCCAGATGGGCGCGCTGGCCTGGCCGCCGGCCAACCCGAGGTCGCGATTGTCATCAAAGCCGACCCACACGACGCAGACCAGCCTAGGTGTGTATCCGGCAAACCAGCCGTCGCGCGACGTCCCAGTCTTGCCGGCGGCCGGAGCCGTGAAACCGAGTTCGCGGACCGGATAGCCGGTCCCGTGATCGATGACATCCTCCATTAAGCTTGTGGTGAGATAGGTCACGCGCGGGTCGAGGACGTTACGCGTCTGCGGGGAGGACGATTCGGCCACCGCATCATCGGAGGAAATCACGCGGCGGATGAACAGAGGCTCGGCGCGGACTCCGCCGTCGGCAAACGCGGTGTAGCCGGCAGCGACGTCAATCGGCGTCATCTCATAGGCGCCCAGGGCCATGGCCGGCGTGGCTTGGATGTTGGTCCCCAGGCCCATCTGCCGGGCCACGTCCACCACGCGCTGGTAGCCGATCATCTCGGCCACCTTGACGGTGGCCACGTTGAGGGAATGAATTAACGCATCACGGACGGTGACTGTGCCGTAAAATTCCTCGCCGTAGTTGTTGGGGGTGTACTCCTTGCCGTCGAATTCAAACGTGGTCGGCTCGTCCACCACTGTGGTCACCGGGGTCACCACGGGCTGCAGGTTCTCGATGGCGTTATCGAAAGCCGCGGCATAGACGAAAGGCTTAAAGACCGACCCAGGCTGGCGATGCGCCAGGGCGTGGTTGAGCTGGCTCTGGCCGTAGTCGCGCCCGCCGACGAGCGCGCGAATCTCTCCGGAGCGCGGATCCATCGCCACCAGCGCCACCTGCGCCAGCGGCACTGGCTGCCCCTTGCGCTTCCAGGCCGCGTAACGCCGCGCCAGCAGCTTGTCCACTCCCTGCATCCCTATCTGTACAGCTTCCGAGGCGGCGCGCTGCAAATCGGGGTCGAGCGTGGTGTAAATCCGATAGCTCTGGGTTTCGAGATCGGACTCCGAGAATTTTGCGAGCAGGTGGTCCTTCACCATGTCCACAAAGTAGGGCGCGGAACTGCTGCTCACGCCGCCGCTCACGAACTTGAGGGCAGCTTTCCTGGCCGCGGCCTTCTGCGCCGCGGTGAGATAGCCATCCTCCTCCATTTGGGCCAGTACACGATCGCGCGCCCGCTCGGCCCGGTCGAGGTGGCGCTCAGCGGCGGAATAGCGGTTCGGCGCGCGGATGATGGCGGCAAGGAAGGCGGCTTCGCCGGTGGTCAGTTCGCGAATGTCTTTGCCGAAATAGGCCTGCGCGGCTTCACCGAATCCGCGAATCGCGAAACTGCTGCGATTGCCGAGGTAGATGTCGTTGGCATACAGCTCAAAAATCTGCTGCTTGGTGAAGCGCTGATCCAGCTCTGCCGCCATCAGCGTTTCCTTGAGCTTCCGCCGCCATTCGCGCCGGGTGGAGAAGAAGAATGTGCGCGCCACCTGCATGTCAATCGTGCTCGCTCCCTGCGCCTTCTGGCCCCGCAGGACGTCCTGGAAGGCCGCGCCAAACACGCGCACCATGTCCAGCGGGCCGTGCTCGAAAAATCGCTTGTCCTCCGCGGCGAGCACAGCATGGACCAGAACGGGAGGGATGTCGTCGTAACGAACCACGCGGCGCTTTTCGCGCGAACTGTCAAAAAGATTGGTAACCAATTCCGGTTCAATCTGGGCGGAATCCAGCTCAGCCCCGCCGGGAAGCGCCACGATTCTTGTGACGATGGGGCCGGAGAAATCCACGCGGAGGGCGTTGCCGCCTTGGAAAAAGGAGTCCGCGGAAGGATGAATCTCCACCGAGGAATTCTTCACCTGGAAATCGCCGGGCGCACCGGGTACAGGGCTGGTCTGGTATCCAGCGTTGAACAGGTAGGCCGCCAGGTTGCCGGCGCGCAGGGATTCACCGGTGTAGATATGGCCGGGCGCGGAAAAGACGCGCGAGGTGTTCTGAAAAATCTGCCCCGTCAACCGCTCGTCAATCAGGCGTCCGAAAGCAATGTAGTAGCCGACGATGACGCCGGCACCGGCCAACAGCAACGCCAACATACCGGCCAGCATTGCCATTCCAAAGCGGGAAGTCCAGAAGCCGCGGGCAACTCGAATCCGCAAATGCGTTTCTCCCGTCTCCAATAGCCACTACCCGGACCAGAACACGGAATTGCAAAAGGCGCGGTGCGCCGCTCCACACCTAGAAATGTAGGAAGCAGGACCCTGGCGCGGCCCCCGGCGCCAATGACAGCGGCCCTACTATATCAATGACATTTTAAATCGTATGGTTGTCCGCGTGGGGATGAAATTGGAGGTTAAACTGGTAGACGCCCAGATCAACAGGCACGGTGTAGTCCAGGGAAATGGCCACGCTTGCACCCGAGATGTCCAGATGAACGTCCTCCGGCTTCGCCGGGACCCCCAGGTCCTGCATTTTTCTCCAGACGTCCTGGCGGATGTCGTCCGGAGTCTTTTTCGGATAGCTCGAGAGAGCAAAGCGGCATTCGCTTTCGAATGCATCTTGAAGCTGGTAGTTCGTCACATAGGCGGGAACGATTTTCACGGCGGAAAATCCCATGGCACCCAGAACAGCCAGGGTGAGGACCAGATTGAGTTTGGATCCTCCGTACTCGCTCTTCCGAGTGCGTGCTTCCATGGTGACCGTTTTTCTCCCCGCCGCTTCCGCAGCCGTGAACGACCACTCCAAGCTAGCACGGAGAGGGGACATCCATGCTGTGCCGGACGGCTGTTGTTCGCGATAAGTAAACGCTTGCAGGCGTACGCGCGCTAATAGGCGCGGGCGAAGATGGCCTTCTCCCGGGCGAGTTGCCCGCAGCAAACGCAGGTTCCCGAGCCCCCGGGCTGCTCGACGGGAATGCACCGCATCGTAGCCTTGGTCTCTTCCTTGATTTTTGCCTCGCATGCGGCGCCGCCACACCACCAGGAAAAGGCGAAGCCCGTCTCGACGGCTTTTTTCAGCTCCCCATAGGCCGCGGCACCGACGGTCCGGTCCCGGCGAAAGGCCAGCGCCCGCTCGTAGAGTGCCTTTTGAATCTCCTCCAGCATGCCCGCGACGGCCGAAGCGATTCCGGCCTGGGCCACAAAGGACTTCCCTTCCTTGCCAGGACGGTCGCGCCGCGCTAGCACGACAGAGCCTTTGGCGACATCCTTGGGGCCGAGTTCAATGCGCAGCGGCACGCCGCGCATCTCCCAGTCGTTGAACTTGAAGCCGGGACTCATGCCTTCGCGCTCGTCGCTCTTGACGCGAATGCCGGCGTCCGCAAGCTCCCGGTGCAGCCTGCGGGCAGTTTCGAGAACAGCGATCTTCTCTTCGTCCGACTTGAAGATGGGAACCAACACCACCTGATAGGGCGCCAGGCGGGGCGGCAGAATCAGCCCCTGATCATCCCCATGCACCATGATAATGGCGCCGATAAAGCGCGTGGACAGCCCCCAGGAAGTCGTCCAGCAGTACTGCAGGACCCCGGTCTGATCCAAGTAGCGAATCTCGAAGGCGCGTGCGAAATTCTGCCCCAGATTATGCGAAGTCCCCGCCTGCAGCGCCTTGCCGTCGCCCATCATCGCTTCGATCGAATAGGTCTGGTTGGCGCCCGCGAAACGTTCCGCTTCCGATTTGCGCCCGGGAATGACCGGCACAGCCGCCTCGCGGACGGCGAAATCGGTGTAGACGTCGAGCATTTGGCGCGTTTCGGCCTCGGCCTCCTCGGCGGTTGCATGCGCAGTGTGCCCTTCCTGCCAGTAGAACTCGAGAGTGCGGAGAAAGAGTTTGGTGCGCAGCTCCCAACGCACCACGCTGTTCCACTGGTTGATCAGCAGCGGCAGGTCGCGATACGACTGAATCCACTTCGCGTAGGCGTGGCCGATGATGGTCTCCGAAGTCGGGCGGATCACCAGGGGCTCTTCGAGCTCTTCTCCGCCGCCGTGCGTCACGACCGCCAGTTCGGGCGAAAAGCCCGCCACGTGAGACTTTTCCTTTTCAATGAAGCTGCGTGGAATCAGCAGCGGAAAGGCCGCGTTGACGTGTCCGGTTTCCTTGAACCGCCGGTCAAGCGCCGCCGTGATGTTCTCCCACAGCGCCCAGCCATAGGGCCGGACGATCATGCACCCGCGCACCGGCGCGTAATCGGCCAGTTCGGCCCGCAGGACTACCTGGTTGTACCATTCCGCAAAATCCTCGCTGCGCGCCGGCAGCTTGAGTTCCGACATTTTTCGTGTGCCCTCTAATAATTGCCCAGGGATTCCAGCCGGCCCTGACTGCCCATTATTGCGGGGATGGCCGTTGGCGTCCAGTGGATATCCGGAGGACCGCGACCCTCCGGAAGGCGGCCGAAGCAGCCCCGCGAATTCTGGCGGAATCGCTCGGCGAACCCAGCGGCCCATCCGGAAACCTCGCGGAAACGATCACGATGAATGGCCGCGAATAATTATTGACATCACCGGGCGTGCTTGCTAATTTTCGAGCGCTCCTGAATCTGACCCCAAAAATCGGAGGCACCGCAACCGGGCACGGCTCATGGCGTTCGTCGCGAAGAAAATTTTCCTGACCAAGGGAGTAGGAAAGCACCGCGAGCGCCTGTCGAGCTTTGAGCTCGCCTTGCGAAACGCGGGGATTGCGGCTTGCAACATCGTCCGCGTCTCCTCGATCTTTCCTCCCTATTGCAAACTGATCTCCCGCGCCGAAGGACTCAAGCATTTGAAGCCCGGCCAGGTGGCCTTTACCGTTATCAGCGAGAACCAGACTCGCGAGCCGCACCGCCTGATCGCTGCCGGAGTGGGATTGGCGCTTCCCGGCGACAAATCCATGTACGGATACCTTTCCGAGCATCATTCATTCGGAGAGACGGAGGAAGTCGCGGGGGAATACACGGAGGAGCTGGCCGCGGAGATGCTGGCCACTACGCTCAACGTCGAATTTGATCCAGACCTCTCGTGGGATGAAAAAAAAGAGGTCTACCGCATCTCGAACAAGATTGTCCGCACCATGAACATCACCCAGTCCGCAGTGGGCGACAAGCGAGCGCTGTGGACCACCGTTCTGGCCGCCGCGATACTGCTCGGCGACGATTAGCGACGCTGCGCCTCACCTTTCAGCCAGCGAGCACTCCGCGGGTTTGGCAGGAAACGCGAGACGTTTTCAAAGGTCAACAGACTTGCGGGCGTGTGCCCATTGGGTAGTTCGATGAGCGTGGCTGCTACGGTAATCCTCTAGATCCTGGTCGGTAATATCAAAGTGAGTGCCACCGGGGCAGTTGGCGTGCGTCGCCAGTTCGTGCCGGAGCTTTAGCGAGCAAATGCCGGGCGCATCCTGATAACGGACACGGTGGTCATTGAACGCTTTGTTCGCGATTGTCAGTGTGAATTCGCGCGGCTCCGTCGAAGATTCGCGCACCGTAAACGTGTATTCGCGGCCGCGCAGCTTCGACGCGAATCCGACAAATTGCACCAGGGCCTCTTTGCTCACTTTGGGCCCTCTGTGTGTACGACGCTCGTGGCCTTCTTGCGTCTCTTCGAACGCTTTGGGGGTGTTCCCTCGGCGAGCTCGACCACCATGATGCTGGTGACAAACTTCTTCATGCCATGGAGATCAAAATCGATGGACGTGCGCTCCGCGTCCGATTCGGTTATTACGCCCAAGCCATACTGAAAGTGCTTAATGTAGGTGCCTTCTTGGAGAGCTTTCATGGAGCCCCCTGAGTCCCTATCTATGAAAAAAGGCGAGCCCGCCGATGGCGAGCTCGCCCTTCAAAGTTACAGGCCGGATACGTTCGCAGCCTGCAGCCCCTTGGGGCCGCTGGTCACTTCGAATTCAACCGCCTGTCCTTCGTTCAACGATTTGTACCCGTCTCCCTGAATGGCGGAGAAATGGACGAAAACGTCCTCGCCGGACTGGCGCTGGATGAACCCAAATCCCTTACTGGCATTGAACCACTTTACTGTTCCTTGTTCTTTCAACTGTGCTTCTCTTTTCTGTGTTAGCTATTTGGTGCCTTTCCATCGCCTCCAGCGCATAAAAAAGGCTGCAAGTGTGGACTTGCAGCCCCTTCAATCAATCTAAAGGTTTTACAAGAGCAACAAACGCATGATCATTGTTGCACGGTTCTACTCAAATGTCGACTTATATCTGTGCGCGCTGTGCGCACGCCAACGACTCTGCTTCGCAGTATCTCGGCGCCTCCAGTCAACTGGTTGAAAGGGGCGATCTCGAAAGGCGCGCCCGCCTAGCGCCGCCGGTTCCCCATTTTGGAAAAATAACCGATGCGCTCGAGCACCGCGCCGACAATGAGGGGCAGCGCTACGGTGGCATCGTCCAGAACCTCGGCGAACCGGCCGCCTTCCTCCGTTGGCACGAACTTTCCCCAGGAAACCGCCTCCGTGTACGTGCTGCCGGAAAGCCCGCCCCAATTAACCGGCTCCGGGCAGATGCGCAGGCCGTAGTTGTAGCGTTTCAATTTCAACTTCTCGTAGCCGCGCCGCGCCAGCAATTCGGCGTAGACACCGAACTGCTGAGCCCAGTTCCGAGGAACCCCGCCCCCGATCGTGAAGATCCCCATCCGCTTGGTGGCCAGCATGGTGGCCGCGAACTGCTCGAAATCGTCGTAGGGATCGAACCGAAGCGGGGGATGGCCTTGGCGCTTCCGGACGCGTTGGTGCAAGGCAAAATCAATCCCCAACTCCGAATCCGTGAACGCCGGCACGAACACCGGAACATTCTTCTGCGCGCAGGACTTCAAAATGCCGCGCCCCTTGGCATGGCGCTGTAGATACTCACCGATCCGGCGGTTGATTTCCCAGCTGCACACCGCCTCCCCTGCATCCCACCCGGCCAGGATGTGCTGCATCACCTCCTCAACGTGGTCGAGGTTCACCTCGGGCTCGAGCGAATCGTAGACCCGGTTGTAGCCGGCGACAAACAGCTCGCGATCATCCATCTTGGCGTCGTAGCGGAAATGCGAACGTCCCGTGGCCTCCACCAGCCCGTGGGCCATGAGCGCGCCCGTCGAAACGATTGCCCGGACAATCCCGGAATCGACCAGGTCGCAGAACAACAGCCCCATCTTCCCGACCGTCATTGCACCGGAAAGGGTCAACACCACGAAACAGTCTTTGTCGAGCGCCATGGCCTCGAGCACATCGGCGGCGTCTCCGATCTGCCGCGCGGTGAAGGCCGTCTGCCCCATGGCGCGCACGAGGTCGTCAATCGTTCGAATGCGCGCGAGGTCCAGCGGGTAAATGGGGATGAGCCGGTCTTCCACCGGATCGTGTAAGATTCGCCCCGTCACGCCCTTTTTTTTTGCCATTCGGCATCCTCGCAGGTAATGTAAATCTGTCCGGCAGCGGAAGGCCGATGCTCTGGCAGCCGCGGTACTATTGATAGTACAGATGAGATGCTAAACCAAACGATAATTCAGAAATCTTCGATGTTTCCGGCCAATCCATGAATCGCTACACGCCAACACCGCCAGAAAATTTCGGCGGGCTTCCCGAAGAACATTCGCTATACGAGACCTCCCGGGCGGTGATTTACCCCGTGCCGCTGGACCGGACTTCCGCGCACAAGCACGGCACCTGCAACGGACCGGCTGCCATTTTGTCGGCCAGCCGCCAGATCGAACTCTACGACGACGAACTGGACGCCGAGCCATTCAAAGACATCGGCATTCACACACTGGCCCCGATTGACACAATGGACGGCACAATCGAGGAAGTCACCACGGAGATCTTTACCGCCGGATGTTCCCTGCTCGAGGACGACAAGTTTCCCGTGGCCCTCGGCGGCGAGCATGCCCTGACTCCTCCTCTGGTCGCTGCGGTTGCGAAAAAATTTCGCAGCCTTTCCGTGCTGCAAATAGACGCGCACGCAAATCTCCGCGATACGCACCATGGCAGCTCGCTGAGTCATGCCTGCACAATGCGCCGCGTGCTCGAACTCTGCCCGGCGGTGCAGGTGGGCATTCGTTCGCTGTCGATCGAGGAAGCCCAGGCGATTCCGCACCTGCGCACCAAGGTTTACTGGGCCCGGGACATAGCTCGTGCGCCGCTGAAGAGCTGGATCGCCAAGGTTCTCGGCGACCTTTCCTCGAACGTCTATCTCACTATTGATCTCGACGGGTTCGATCCGTCGATCATGCCGGCCACCAGCGCGCCCGAGCCGGGCGGGCTTGATTGGCATCAGGTGACCTCACTCATCCGCGCCATCGGCGAGCACAAGAAAATCGTTGGAATGGATGTGGTCGAGCTGCTGCCTCAGCCGGGCCAGCATGCGTGCGACCGGCTCGCAGCAAGGCTTGTGTACAAGTGTCTGGGATATGCGTTCTGCCATGCATAGTCAGGACAGGCTGCGCCCATGAATGCGCTCGCAATTTTTGCGGACTCGGGGACGCACATTTTCTTCTTCGGCGTCTCCTCCCGCGGCTTCCTCGCGTGGATCGTAATCGGATTGCTCGCCGGATGGATTGCCGGGCATCTCACGAGGGGCCGCGGCTTCGGCTGTCTGCTCAATGTGATTCTCGGCCTGGTCGGGGCCGTGATTGGCGGGTGGATTTTCACCCGGCTGGGAATCGTGGCCTTCGGATTTCTTGGCAGCCTGGCCGCGGCAACAGTCGGCGCTGTGGTGCTGGTGGCGATTGCGCGCCTTTTCTCCGGCGGCCACCAGGATTGATGCGCTGCTATCGCGCCGCCAGCCATTGCCAGGCGGCCCACACCACCGGACTCGCCAGGATCAGGCTGTCAATCCGGTCGAGCACGCCACCATGCCCGGGCAACAAGGTCCCTGAATCCTTCACACCTGCTCCGCGCTTATAGGCTGACTTCATCAGGTCCCCCATCTGCCCGGCCACGTTCGCTAGTCCCGCGATCAACAGGAGCTGCCATGCGTCGGTGCGCATCCAGCGAGCAAAAACGGCCGCCGTCAGCAGCGATCCAAGCAGGTTCGCGAACGCCCCCTCCCAGGTTTTTTTTGGGCTCAGAGCAGGCGCCATGGGCAAGCGCCCAATCTTCCGGCCCACGAAATACGCCAGCGTGTCCCCAGCCCAGGCCAGACAGAGCGTCAACAGAACAAGCTGGCGGCCGACGTCCTCAATCGCACCGATTCGCACCAGGTAGCTGAATGGCAGAACGACAAACAGCAGCCCGGCCGAGCCGATGGAAACGGCCGGCAAAACATCCGCCAGCGGACGCCGGGTGTTCAGTCCTATTCCGACGGACCCGAACAGAAAGATCAGCAGAGCCGCCTCGATGGATAGCGTCCCGCCGGCCGCATCCCGCACCAGCGACAACCCGTGGCCGAACGCTCGCGTCTCAATGCGGCCCTCGCAATACTGCGCGTAACACAGCGCCGCGGCGCAAAAGAGCGTCCATTTGCGGAAAGGGCGCAGTCCCACGAGCTCTCCCAGATGAAAGAACTCGGAGAGAGCCAGCAGGGCCACGCCCGCGGCTGCCGCCGCCAGAAGAGCCTGCGGACCCCACCAGACTAGCGCCACAACCACCGGGATCAGCACTGCCGCCGTTGCGATTCGAAGCAGCATTCTTCGATTATCCTCGCCCGGACCGGTGCATATTCTCCGGGTTGAGCCGCCGGGGCTTTGCCTTCTCGAGATGGCCGGCCGGAGCCGCGGATGCTGATCCGCCGAGCGTCGAACCATGGCCCGCGCCAAGGCCTCCATAGCGCCGCTCGCGCCGCTGAAAATCCACAAGGGCATCGAGCAGCCGCGCGCGAGAGAAATCCGGCCATAGCTCCTCGGTGACATAGAGTTCCGCATAGGCGATCTGCCAGAGGAGAAAATTGCTCACCCGCATCTCGCCGCTCGTGCGGATCAGAAGGTCGGGGTCCGGCAATCCCGCCGTATAGAGGTGGTTCGAGATGGTCTTTTCATCGGCGCGGAATGCCGCAAGGCCGTTGGCGCGAACATGATCCAATAAAGCGTTGAAGGCGTCGGCCAGTTCGGCGCGCCCTCCATAGTTGAGCGCGATGACCAGCCTCATCCCCGTGTTGCGCGCCGTCAGCCGCATCGCCTCGCGGATGTCTTCCCGGACGCCTTCAGGCAGCTCGCTGGACCGCCCGATGACCAGCAAGCGGATGTTGTTCCGCTGGATCAGGGGCATCTCGCGCTTGAGGTATTCGCGAAGCAGGCGCATCAGGAAATCCACCTCTGCCCTCGGCCGGCGCCAGTTTTCAAGCGAAAAGGCATAGAGAGTGAGGCACGGGATATGGAGCCGCGCGCAGGACTCGATTACCACCCGGGCAGCCTTCACGCCGGCGCGGTGGCCAGCGACGCGCGGCAGATGGCGCCGTTCGGCCCAGCGGCCGTTGCCATCCATGATGATGGCAATATGATTCGGAAGCCGCTTCAGATCCAGTTTTTCGAGAAGCTCCGCTTCCTCACGGTTGGCAGGCTTCAGCAGGTCGGAGGTTTTCACCACATGTCGCCCAAGCTATGGCGCCAGCGAAAGTAGCACACAGGGTATTGACGTGCAAGAAGTCAACATCCGTGTAAGTAAAAATGATTCGGCGCCATAGGCGGCAACGAGATGTTGCGGGTGATTCGCCCGCCTCGCTGATGCGGCGCGGACCGGTGCGCGTGAATCCCCGATACGGGTTCCTATGGCGTGAAGATCAGCGATCCGTAGAGTCCGGTCGCGGCAGGCTCGAAGATCGAGGCGTAGACGAGCACCAGCGTCAGCAGAATCATGACCACGCTCACCGTCCAGGCGATCACGTTTAGCGTTTTTGTATTCGTATGCTCACCCATCAGGTCGCGCCGGTTGACTAGCAGTAGAATGAAGATCAGCACCACGGGAAGCCAGATTCCGTTGCCCACCTGCGAGTAGATCAGAATCTTCCAGAGCGGGGCCTTGGGAATCAAAATAATCCCCGCGCCGACCACGATGAGCATGGTGTAGAGCGAATAGAAGGTCGGCGCCTCCCGAAATTTCCGGTCGAGCCCCGCCTCGAACCCCAGCCCCTCGCAGATCACGTGGGCGGTCGAGAGGGGCAGGACGGAGGCGGCAAAGAGCGACGCGTTCAGCAGGCCGAATGCGAAGAGCCCGCCTGCCCATCTTCCGGCCAATGGAATCAGAGCCTGTGCGGCCTGCGCGGCGCTCGATATGCTGGTCATGCCGTGCAGGTTCAGCGTCGCGGCGCAGCATACGATGATGAAGAACACGATCACCATGCAGGAAATGCTGCCGACCAGAACATCCATGCGCGCATGCTTGTACTGGCGCGCGCCCACCCGCTTCTCCACAAAGCCCGCCTGAATATAGAAGAACTGCCACGGCGCGATCGTCGTGCCCACCAGTCCGATGAGCATCAGCAGATATGAAGCATTCATGTGCATCGAGGGAATCACCGTCTGCTTCGCGGCATACATCCAGGCGGGTTTGGCGAGAAAGGCGGAGAGCACGTAGGAAAGGTAGAATGCGCAGCCCACCAGAAAGATCTTTTCGACCACGCGGTAGGTGCCATAGACGACCAGCAGCCATACGGCCAGCGCGGCCAGAGGAACAGAAACATACCGGCTGACGTGCATTACTTCGGAGGCCTCGGCAACGCCGGAGAATTCGGCCACCGTGTTGAACAGGTCCACGAAGAACGCTGCGACCATCACGAAGAATGTCGGGCGAAAGCCAAACTCCTCGCGGATCAGGTCCGAGAGCCCCTTGCCGGTGATCACGCCCATCCGCGCGCACATCTCTTCGCTGACGTAGAGCGCGATGGTCATGGGAATCAGCGACCACAGTAGCGCATAGCCGAACTGCGCCCCTGCCCCGGTGTAGACGCTGATACCGCCCGCGTCATTGTCCACATTCGAGGTGATCACGCCGGGGCCCACGACGGCCAGAAACACGGCCAGCCGCCGGCGAAACGGACGGGTGCGGCGGCCGAATTCCTTGCCGCGTTCCGTCACGCGCGCTAAAGCTCCCGTCATTGTCTCCCTGAATTCCCGCTAGAATGCGGCGCAACCGCGCGCCGCTCGCATCCCGCTACATCTTGGCACGCATGCGGCCCACGATATCGTCCACCGTGATCGCCCCGATCGGGCAGTTCTGCTCATCCAGCACAATCAGGCTGCGCAAATTGTATTTATCGAACAGCTCGAAGATCTCCCGGTCGTTCGTATCGGCCTTCACGGACACAAGCGGGTCCTGCACCAGTTCCGCCATGCGCTGCCCCGCCCCGGCCATCAGCAGCCGCGCGATGGGGACTGCGCCGGCGAAGGTTGCATCGCGGTTAATCAGCACGATGTTGTCAAGCTGGTCCGGCTGGAGATCGTGGAAGCGGATGTAGTCCACCACCTCGCCGCGGGTCGCGTCCTCGCCGACCGTGACGATCTCGGTCGTCATCATTCCTCCCGCGGTGTTTTCATCGAAGCGCAGCAACTCCTCGACCTCGTGCGCCTCCCGGTGCTCCATCTCCTCGAGAACTTCCTTGGACTTTTCCGGTTCGAGACTTTGAATCAGGTCGGCGGCTTCATCCGGATTCATTTCCTCGATGATGTCGGCAGCCTTCTCCGTGTCGAGCTTTTCGACGACCTGCGTCTGGAGCCGCTTATCCAGTTCGGCGATGGTGTCCGCCGCCGTCTCCTCGTCGAGAGAGCTGATTATGGCCTGGCGCTCGGCCGGCGAGAGTTCCTCGGTGATGTCGGCAAGATCGGCCGGATGCAACTGGGCGAGTCTCTCGCTTGTGATCCGCAGCTTCACGCGCCGCAGCGGGTCCGGCTCGACTAGGTTGACGAACTCCCACCGTATGTTGCGGGCCGGCAGCTTCTCCTGAATCCGGCGGATGGCCGCCGGGGGGACAAGGCCCTGCAGCAGCCGGCGAATCGCGGAGGGCAGCCCGGTGTCCACCTGGGTAACACGCAGCTCGGTATTGCCATTGGCGCGCTGCTCTGCCAGGTCCACGTCATTCACGCGGACGACCTTGCGTCCGTTGGTATCAATAATCTGCTGGTCCAACAGGTCCTTGCGCACAGCCAGCCACGCTTCGTTCGGATGGTACGGCTCGAGCGCGGATTCGTCGGCCGTCAACTTCACTTCGCCCGAGGTCACGCTCCCGATCTGGTCGTACCGCGCCACAAGCGGACGGTACCGGCCCCGCCCCAGCAGCAAGCGGGATACCCGGCTCGGCTGCTCTGCCGGGACAATGAACATCTCCCTGACCCGGCCGACGAAGTTGCCAGCCGAATCATAGGCCTTGGCCCCCAAGATTTCGGTTGCGTACAGCATTTTCCACTCCCTTTCCTCTTTCGGGGGTCCTCCTCGGCTCGTCGCACGTGAACCAAGCGGCTCCCGCGACGTTGGAGGTGGTTCATCGGGACCCTCGGGGCAAAAAAAAGCCCGGAGCCGACGATGCATCCGGCCACGGGCAAAAAAGTACCGCCCTGGGACTACTTCAGGCCGGGCCGTGCCTCCCTGTCCCTACCGGCGACAGGCAGCCGCCAGTCGAGAACACTCGGAATGCCACGTCGTCCCCGGCGAACAATCTGGACTAGCCCGCCGGGGCGCCTACTGTCATTCCGCGAATTCGCTAAACTCCTCATGGCGATCGCACAATTCCCCACACTGACTAGTAAAGGCAGTCGCATGCTTTGTCAAGCGCAGAGTGCGCTTCTGATGCGATTTTTAGCCCCGAAACAGCATATTTCGGCGTGGGCGCCCCCGGCTGCGGCAATCCTCGGCATACAAATCCCAATAGGTTCCCTGAAGATATTGGCGAGGGGTGTAGCCCAGAGCCTTGGCCGCCCGATCAATCGCTCGAGGTGCGCCCTCCATCTCGAGAAAGGCGCCTGCGGGCGTTTCGTCGAGATCCAGATGCAGCCCAGGCAGAAGAAAGGAGGTTCGGAACTTTTCATAGCGAAACCCCGGAACCAGGCCGATCCGCCCAAAAATCCGTCTCCATCGCCCCGGAAATCGGATTGCCGCCTCCCGCTCCATCTTTTCCTTATAGGCCGAAGAGGACGATCCCGGAACAGGCGCCTTCGCCGTGATCATGGCGCGTTTTGCCCCCGGCCCTATCGAACGGGAAGGGGCGGGAATTTCCACCCGAAGCCGCAGGAGCCTCCCGAGGCTGCGGAAATCGGAATCTGGAGTATCGTAGAGCGTGTTGCTTTCGAAGACCCTTCCGCCAGGCCGGGCGCCCATTCGCCGCAAGCGGCTCAGCAGGGCGGCCAGATCGCCGATTCGCAGCTTGATTTCAATTTCTCGGAGCGTTCTGCGGCGCGAGGGCATGCCCCAGTATAGCCTCCCAAGGCGAAACGGAACCCCGCCGGGGACATGAGGGAACCCTGTTGCCAAAGACTCAGGAGGGCCAGCATAATCTCATCTCCTCCGGGGCATCGCCGATTC
>JAJXZD010000033.1 GCA_021780215.1 Acidobacteriota bacterium | reverse complement strand
AGGAAAAACTCCCGCTGAGCGAGTTCGCGAACTCGCTCAGCCATTCCGATCCGAACCTGTAAGGGATCTCTCTTGACTAATACATACCGATGACTGACGCGGAGCAGCTTGCCCTTTGACCACCGATCCATCTGAAATCCAGCCGACATCAATTTTGCTTTCTGCTTCTCAGAAACTTCGATGTCGTGCGGAGTCAAATAAGCGAACAGTGGCCCCGGATAGCAGTTTAAATGTTTAAGGTTAAAGGTATCTCGCGAGAGGGTCAGGATGTTTTTGCGATGTCCTCCACGGAGCCGAAGACCTCTAATCAGACTGTCGTAGGTGAGAACCTTGAAATCCTGCCCGTCCAGATGCGCAAAACGATCAACGCGATCTTTCGATTGAAATTCTGTGTTTCATCCGTAAATGAGGACAAACCTAAATCGAACGCGATTCTTGGCAAGTTTACCAAGCATCAGACGGTGAAGTCGCCGCTTCACCTCGTCCCCGTGGGATTCAGTGAAGATTCGCCAGCTCGCTATTTGGCTAAGCGCAGCATTGAAGTCAGCCGAGAGCGTCGCCACCTTCTTGTTTTCGGTAAAAATCTTTTTTGCAGGGTGCTCCAATTCGATGAGTGTCAAGTACCACTGTGCGGTGCTCTTTGTCAGGTAAGCTAAGTCCGATCTGAGGGACGTGTCTAACGGGAATTTAGAGATCACGACATCGAAATGGAGACCGTGATTGAGCATCCATGGGACCGGGATCAACTCAGAATGCGTTTCGAGAAAACCTTGTAGAGTTTGCTCGCTTGTCGAGCGTCGACCTAGAAGCGTGAGGAAGCTGTTTCGAAGAACACGCAAGGGAGCCGAATGTTTAGCAACTGGAGACGGTTCCAGCGCAAATTCGCTCAAATTTAGGCGTGGTTTCATGAATGGCGAGCATTCTATCGCCAAACGTTGACGGCGGTCTACGAGCTTGGATGTACCGGCTCCGAAAGCATTGTCAAATTGGCTTACGCGACAGTGACTTTCCCGACGTGAACGCGCGCAGGGGTGTGGTACTTTTGGCGCCTCCTATCTCTTACCCCACCGCCGCGTTGTCGCCTTGCTTCGCCATTGCTACACTCGGCTTGCCAATGACCCGCCAGCGCATGGGGCAGCACTTTCTGAGCGATCCGGGGTGGCAGGCGCGCATTCTGGGCGCTCTGCCGCGCTCGGAAAATGAGGTGTGGGTCGAAATCGGCGCCGGCCACGGCGAGATGACCCGTCTCCTCGCCGCGCGGGCCGCCCGCGTGATCGCCATCGAAGCGGACCCGCGCCTCGCCGATGAGATGCGCGCCCGTGCGCGCGCCCATCCGGAGGAATGGCGAGGAGTGGAAATCGTCGAGGGAGATGTGTTGGGCATGAATCTCTCCTCCCTCGGCGGAGCGAGATTCCGGGTCTATGGGAGCCTGCCGTATTACATTACGGCACCGATTCTCCGCCGCCTGTTCCTTTTTGCGGAGGGGATTTCCTCCATCCACGTGGTCATCCAGCATGAGGTCGCCGCCCGAATCGTGGCGCGACCCGGGTCGCGTACGTATGGCTATCTCTCCGCGCTCTGCCAGTACTACGCGCGGCCGGAAATGGCGCTGCGGATTCCTCCGGGGGCTTTTCGCCCGCCGCCGCGCGTCATCTCCGCTCTGGTGAACATGCGGCTGCCGGGCGAACGTGTCCGCCTCAAGGTGGAAAATGAACAGGAGTTCCTGGATTTCGTCGCGGCGTGCTTTGAAAAGAAGCGCAAAACCCTGCGCAACAATCTCCGTGCGCGATATCCGGATGGACGCATCGAGGCCGCGCTCGAAGCCTGCGGCCTGCCGCCGGATGCACGCGCCGAGCAGCTTTCGCTGGGACAATTCGCCGCATTACTTTCGTGCTGCGAGAAGAGCGCCAGCAGGCCGGGCCAGTCGGAGGCTACCGAGCCCCGATCACAGCCCGCAGGCGGTCGGGGAAATCCGTCATGATTCCGTCCACGCCGGCCGCGATGGCCGCGCGCATGTCTTCGGCGGTGTTCACGGTCCATGTCACTACGTGCAAGTCCGCGCGGTGGGCGCGGTCCACGAGGTCGCGCGTGACCAGATCCCCTCGCGGGCAGATCTGCCGTGCGCCCGAATCCAGGGCGGCCTTCACCGGATCGGCCCCCTCTTCTTCCACCAGCAGTCCCATCATCACCGAGGCGTCCAGCTTCCGGAGCGCGAGCAGGGTCGGCGCATCGAAGGAGATCACAATCGAGCGCGCGGCATTCCCGGGGCTTTGCAAGGCTGCCGCGAGCGCGTGGTGCATGCCCCAGGCGGCCTTGTATTTGATCTCAAAGTAGAACACCACGTCGTGCTTGCGGGAAAAATCCAGGATCTCCTCGAGCGAGGGAATTCGCTGGCCCGCGTACTGGCGGTCGAACCACTTTCCCGCGTCGAGTTGCCGCAGTTCGGCCAGCGTATGCTCCTGCACTGTGCCCGTGCCGCTGGTGGTGCGCGCGAGCGTCGCATCATGGATGGCCACGAACCGTGCGTCACGAGTCAGATGCAGGTCGGTCTCGATGAATCCCGCGCCCAGCTCCACAGCCCGCTCAAATGCCGCGAACGTGTTTTCGGGAGCATGGCCAGAAGCGCCTCGATGAGCGATGATCCAAGGGGCACGCATATTTTCGCCATCCTAACAGATTCCCTAGCTCGGTTTCCTGGACTTGACCCTCAGCGCGCGTGAAACGCAATAGCCGCGAGAGCGTGTACTAAAACTAATAGCCTTCCCTTCTGCGCAAGCGCCGCGCGCTTATGCAAACCGTTTCTCACTCGAGGCCATCTCTTGCCGTCGAGCAGGACATTGGCAGGGCTCATCCGAGTATTCCGACCCTGAAGTTTCCGGCATCCCGGTGAAAATGCCCGCCAATTGCCTGCAGCCGTGGCACATGCATCCCTGCCGAGGCTTTCTCCACTCGACTGCCTTTTGGTAAGCGGATTGCCCGGACAACCAGGCTGGGATTGTGCGCAGACGAAGAAATTCGTCAAAGCCTTTATGCAAACCGAATCGTCCGTGGCATCATATGGCCTGTTCGGACGGCATTTGCCGCCCGCCAATTCTACTGCCAGGACGGTGGAGCATATGAAGGCCTCCGGCACCATTCAGCCGATGAATACCGTACCCGCTAATTTTGATCCTCAAAGCGATCTTCCAAAGGGTTTCTTGGATTTTCTTCTTCCCCTGCACCGGGCGTTTTCTCCCCGCCAGCGGGAGCTCGCAGAGCGCCGCACTACAGCGCTCCAGGCGGCGCATCAGGGGCACCTCCCCGATTATCTGCCCCCTTCACCCGCCACGCAGGAGAACTGGCAGGTGGACCTGCCCGAATGGTGCCGTGACCAGCGCAACCAGATGACCGGACCGGCAGATGACGCCGAACTCGTCGTCAAGATGCTCAACTCCGGGGCGCCCGGCGTGATGCTGGATCTCGAAGACTCGATGGCCAACACTTGGCCGCACCTGATGCTCGGCGTCTCGAACATCCTGTCGGCCCTGCGCGGCAAGCTCACCTACTTCGATGCCAAGCGCAACGGTACGGTCGCGATTCAGCCGAGCAAGACCGTCGTCATGCTGCGCCCGCGGGGACTGCATCTGCATCAGGCCGGCGTTCTGAAGGGTGAGTTGCTGTCGGCCTCCCTGTTCGACGTGGCCTTGGTCGCCTTTCAGCTCGCGCCCTCGGAACTGCGGCATCCTCTGGTCTTCTACATCCCGAAGACGGAAGCGGCGGAGGAAGGACTCTGGTGGCGCGACGTGTTTCAGGCCGTCGCTCGAGCCAAGGGCTGGCCCCAGCATGCCATCAAGTGCATGGCGCTGGTCGAATCGCATCCCTTCGCCTACCAGATGGAGGAATTTTCCTACCACCTGCGCGATCACATTCTCGCCCTCAATCTCGGCCGCTGGGACTATATGGCCAGCCTGATCCATTTCAATCTTCACGATCCTCACTGGGTGCTTCCAGACCGCAACACGATCCCGCACGACGTGGCGTTCTTCCAGAACTTGCGGAATCGCATCCCGGAAATCTGCCACAAGCACGGCATGCTTGCCATCGGCGGAATGACCGCGCTCTATCCCAGCCGGGTGGATGCCGAGCTGAATGCCCGCGCGCTCGCGGTACTCGAGAAGGACAAGAGGAACGAGGCCCTCTCGCTCATGGACGGGGCTTGGACCGGACATCCGGATCAGAATGAAATCGCGGTCAAGCAGTTCCCTTTTCCCAACCAGCTCCATGCCCGCCCGGCGAATCCTGTCGCGCGGCCTGATCTGCGCCCCGTGCCGACGGGCGTGGGCAAGCAGTCTCTCCAGGGAACTATCGCCGCCATCCGCACGGTGATTCGTTATCGCCAGGGAGTGCTTGCTGGGCGCGGCGCCAGCCTCCTCGACGGCTACATGGAGGACCTGGCGACAGACCGCATCTATCGGCTGATGATCGCCCAGCGCATGCGCCATCGTGATGCCGTGCAAATCCTGGACGATGCCGGCAAGCCCGCTGTCCATACGCCCGAACTCATTTCCAGGCTGTTCGATGAGCAACTCGATCGCATCCTGCGCGAGCTTCCTCCGGACACGCCGGCGGAGGCCATCGAGGAATTCAAGCAGGCGCGAATTGTCAGCGAAAAGATGATCCTGGCAGGGGAGTTCACTCCCGTATGAGCGCGCCCGGGGACGGCAGCGAAGGCGCGGGAATTTGTGGAATCGCCAGGCTCCGGTTAGAGCAAGGGGCCCGGCGAGGCTTTTGAAATATTGCGGGCGGAGGTGTCAGTCGAAGCAGCGGGAGCCTTGAAAGGATTTCAGCTCACGCACTGAGGGTGCGACTCGGTGGCAGCGATCGCCGTGCCGTTTCAGCCAGCTTCTTAGCACCGCGGTTTTTCCGCGCCAGCTTTTTCGCGCTGGCGCCACGCGGGTTGCAGAGGCAACGCTGTGGCGGCACGAACCAGGGAGGATGCGTGGCGCTGTTTGTATTGGCCGTCGTCGGTGTTGTAATCGCTCAGACATGGCTCGACTGGCGCGAATCGAGCAGCCAGGAGCTTGTTCCGTCCTGGGTGCGCGGGGTGGCGCTCGCCGCCTGGATTGCCGCCTCTGGTGCGGCGGCCATTTCGTTTGTTTCTTCCTGGCTTCACAACGTAGCGGGCCGAGATCAAAGCAAATTCGGCCCTATGATGCTCTGGAAAGAGGCGGCGCTGCTCGCCTCGGTCCTGGCGATCATTGTGGTGGCCGTGCGAAAAAAGCAGCTTCGGTGGATGGTCCTGCTTGCGGGCGTGCTCGGCGCAATTCTCTGGCTGTGGAGCGGGATATGAATCTTATCCCGTACGAGCCTGCCATAGCATACGAGCGTCTCCTCCCGGGTATCGAAGATTGGGCATACTAAGCCGGCCGAGGGGCAATCCTCAGCACCTCACTAAATCTAGTTTCTGAATAATCACCTCACTTCTGCGTCCTCCGGGTTCGACTGCAGCGAACACGGGGGCTCGGCCAAGCCCTTTTTCGTCGCTATCTGCAAAGGCTAGAAAAGCAAAGCCACAAATGATGCGGCCATCACATTCGAGTGTGACGCTGGTCACGGTGAGCACGTCTTTCGCTGATTTAATGTGACTTTTGGCAGGTGGCTCATGGCAAGTGCCCCAGCGGGCGCAGGCGTCCGGCTGAAAACCATCGTCTATTTGACGGATTTTTCCGAACCCTCCGAGGCAGCGCTCCCTTTTGCCTTGGCGATCAGCCGAAAGTACGGGGCGAAGATCTGCGCTCTGCATATCCTGGTTCCCTCTTCGCGCATGTATCCCTCGCCGGAGACGGCGGTGAACACCTTTGAAGCCGAGGAAGAGCACGCTCAGGTGGAAATGCAACGGGTCGAATCTCAACTCGTGGGGCTGCCGCACGAAACGATCGTCGACCGCGGGCCCGCCATCTGGCCGGTGGTCGAGCGCACGCTCAGGGATTCCAGCGCCGATTTGATTGTTCTCGGGACGCACGGCCGGACCGGCGCTCAGAAACTGGTGATGGGCTCTGTGGCTGAGGAGATTTTCCGTCTTTCCAGCATCCCGGTGGTCACCATCGGGCCCGCCGTGCGCACCAGCGCACATGGTGGCGCGCGGTTTCACCGGGTGCTCTTTGCCACGGACTTTACTCCCGAATCTCTGGCGGCCGCTCCGTACGCCGTCTCTCTCGCTCAGGAAAACCGAGCGCGCCTGGTCCTGATCCATGTGATGCACAAGCGCGGGCACCGAGGCGAAGAAGCCGACGGAGCGTTTGAAATGTCGGTGGCCGAGGTCATCCACCGCCTCTACGAAACCGTGCCCGATCCCGCGGAGCTGTTTTGCCCGCCGGAGGTCGCCGTGGAGTACGGCAAGCCAGCGGATCGCATTGTCGAGGCCGCCAAACTGCGCGCTGCCGATTTGATTGTCCTGGGAGTTCGTTCCGCGGAGGGGCATTTGAGCGCCGCCACGCATCTGGATCGGGCCACCGCACACCGGGTCGTCGCCCATGCCTCTTGCCCGGTCCTCACCGTGCGCGGGTAGCGACGCGACTCACGGATATTCCCACATTTTGAGCGTACCCGAGCTTGCCAGCCCGCTTTCGCCAGGAGGTCAGGGCAAGGTGGGCGCTTGCCATTGAACCCGGGCTGATGGAAAGCTCAGGCCGCGCTGACGAAGCTCTGCAGGCCCTCCCGGTTCTCAATCGTCAGCGTGGAACCCTTCAGCGTGACGAGGCGCCGCGTCTTGAACTCGCCCAGCGCCCGCGTGACCGTCTCGCGCGAGCTACCTATGAACTCGGCGATCTCTTCATGCGTCAGCGGCATCTTGATCCGAGCGCCCGGCTTGGAATGTTCCGCCGTGGAAGACCAATCCAGCAGCAACTTGGCCAATTTTTCCGGCGCCGATGACGAGAGGCCGACGGTCCGCAACTGGGCACATGCTCCCCGGTAGTTCGCGCTGAGCTGATTGACGATTCCTTGATAGGCCTCGGGATGAGCGGTGATGAAACGAGTAAAGTCGTCCCGGCGGATGAAGGCGATGTGGCAGGGGTGCAATGTTTCCGCAGTCACCTCGTACGGCATCCCCGAAAGGGCGGCTGTCAGCCCGAGAATCTCTCCGGGCTTGGCAATGCGGAGAATGAGCGTCTTCCCTTCGCTGGAGCTGATCGAGAGCTTTACCTCTCCCTCGCAAAGCACGAACACTCCCCGCACCTCCTGTTTCTCGAGAAACAGCACCGCCCCTTCCGGATAGGCGGAGCTGGACCGGATCAGCTCGAAACTCTTCAGCGCCGGCGAGGACAATTTGCAGAAAAAGTTGTCACCCTTGACCTTGCAGGTCTGGCAGCTTTCGTTCAACTCGAACCCATATGGTCCGCGCATCCTACTCTCCCTCCTTCGTTTCTCTCAAGTCTTGGGCCCGTGCCTCTTCGGCAAAATACTTAGTCATCGGCGTATCCGCTAAGAAATCCGCGCCAGCCTTCCGGTGAATTTCGGCAAGTATCCGCCGGCCCTTTGCATCCATGTGTGTGACGCCGCGCAAATCAACGCAAAGCTTGCTGATCCCGATAGAAGGGGCAAGCGATTGCCACACACGCTCAAACTCCTCAGCCCAAGGGCCGGAAAGTCTCCCCTCGGCCTTGAGCGTTATCGTTCCTGCCTGATCATGGACTGTGACTCTCAGCGTAAAATTTCCACCTTATCAATTGTTGCTTTGAAACTGGCATTTCGCGGACCAATGTGGCTATTTTTTGGAGCTAATAGGCTAATCAGCGTGCAGACAAGAGGTTGGGGAAATTAACAGAGAAAAAGTGTCAATCCTCACAAAGAATTGTGACGAATAACACTGACGCTATATCGTCAGCACTGACTATTTATAGTCATCTCTCTCAATCCCGAGTTTCTTTAACTTGGAATTCAGAGTCGTTCTCTTGAGGCCCAGGCGTGCAGCTGCCCCTTGCGGCCCCGCAATTATGCCCTTTGCCTCCCGCAGCACGCGGATAATATGTTCTCTTTCATTGGATTCCAGGGTAGTGTCACGCTCTGGGAGCATCGCTGAAGTCTCGAGCTCGGCTAGGGGCGCCCGCAGGCTCGGTCCCTTTGACAAAATCACGGCTCGTTCAATGAAGTTCTCCAGTTCCCGAATATTGCCCGGCCAATCCCAGCGCACCAGAGCGTTCATCACTTCCGGGGGGATGGTCTCGATGTGCCGGTCCATGCGGCGCGAGTGTTTGCTGACGAAATAGCGGACCAGGAGAGGAATGTCCTCCCGGCGTTCGCGCAAGGGCGGAAGAATTATGGGAAAGACGCGGAGACGGTAGTAGAGGTCGCTGCGAAATTGGCGATCGGCGACCATTTGCTGGAGGTCGCGATTGGTGGCCGCGATCAATCGGATATTGACAGGGATGGTGCGGGTGCCACCAAGCCTTTCGAACTCCTTCTCCTGAAGCGCTCGCAGAATTTTGGGCTGCAATTCCGGAGGCAGGTCCCCAATCTCGTCGAGGAAAAAAGTTCCCTCGTGGGCCAATTCGAGGCGGCCGACCTTTTGCGAAATCGCGCCGGTAAACGCGCCTTTTTCGTGTCCGAAAAGTTCGCTTTCCAGCAGCCCGGTGGGGATGGCGGCGCAATTTAGCTTTACGAGGCTTCGGGCGCTCCGGGAGCTCAGCTCATGAATAGCGCGGGCAATCAGGTCCTTGCCCGTCCCGGTTTCCCCGAGAATGAGAACGGTGACATCCGTGGCGGCCACCGTTTCGGCCTGCTTCAGCACCCGCTTCAGCGCAACGCTTTCCCCGATAATGTCCTCGAAGCGGTGCTCGGTGTAGAGCTCCTCCTCGAGATATCGTTTTTCATGCTCCCGGCGCTCGAGTTCCATCTGGGCGCGGATTTTTTCCGTGAGATCTCGGATGACGCTTAAGATGACGCGCCCTTCCGTCGTGTCCGCGGGGCTAAGCATGATATCTACTGGGAATTCCGTTCCGTCCTTGCGCAGGCCACAGAGTTCAAGCCCGGTCCCCATCGGACGCGTGCGCGGACGCACGTCGTATTCCTGCCGGTATTGCGGATGAGAGCGGCGAAAACGTTCTGGAACGAGGATGTCGACCGGTTGCCCAAGAAGTTCCGCGCGGGTGTATCCAAAGAACTGTTCGACGCGGGCGTTCATTTCCCGGATTCTTCCCTGTGAATCCGTCACCACGATGGCATCGGGAGAATTCTCGAAGAGCGCCCGGAATTGGTGCTCACTTCGCCGCAGAGTTTCCTCGGCACGCTTGCGATCGGTGACGTCCCGGATGACGCTCAGCACCTTCGGACCTTCCGGTGTGTCCGCGGGACGGAGCATGATGTCCACCGGGAACTCCGTGCCATCCTTGCGCAGGCCATACAGCTCAAGCCCGCTGCCCATCGAGCGTGTGCGTGGCTGAACGCTGTAGTCGCTGCGATGCGCGGGATGAGCGCTATGGAACCGCTGGGGGATCAGGACCTCGATCAGTTGGCCTACCAGTTCTCCGCCGGAATATCCAAACATCTCCTCCGCGGCAATGTTGTTCTCGACGATCCTTCCATCGCGGTCGGTAACAATCACCGCATCGGGGGAAAACCTTAGCAGCCCTTCAAAGGAGGAAGCCGGCGCACTCCCTTTTCCCGGCGTCGAATCGGTCATAGCCTGCTTATCTTCCTCCGCAAAATGGCTTTTCGTTTGCCCCGCGCACGGATGGCTGGAGACGCCCCGCGTGTCCCCGCTTTCGCTCCCTCACCCCAAACAGCCGGAGGCTTCCTCCTGGCCTGCCTGTGGTAAGGCCGATCCCCGACCAAGCTGAGAGTTGCAAACGGAAAGCGCCCATTCCCCGCACCGATGCTTTCCGGCAATCTGCGCGGAAAAGCATTCAGCGCCTATCTGATCTCAATGGTAATCCGTCTGCCGGAATTCTCAAAGCGCGGGGGAGGGCAACGCACAATCGCCGGAAGCACCGGCCGCCAGGAAGACCCGGACTCCGGTTAGCGTCCCTCCGGCTCTTCCGCGCTCTGCTCACGCTTCAAGCCGGCAAGGTCTTTCACAACTATTCGGCGGCCATCCACTTCGATGTATCCCTCTGCCTGCAGCCGGCTCAGGTTCCGCGAAAGCAATTCCCGTACTGTTCCCAGCTCCGAAGCCAGCTCCTGATGACTGGCCGGCAATTCGATGCGCACGCCTTCCGCCGAGCGGAGGCCGGCCTCGGCCAGGCGCAGGAGGAGAGCAATCAAACGCTGGCGGACCGTGGCAAAGGACAGTTCTTCGATAATCGCCACCAGGCGCCGCAGGCGCGCTCCGGTCACGGCGATCACCTTCAACGCCACTTCGGGATGCTCGCGGCAGTAATTCTGGAAGTCCTTCCTGGCGATGAACAGCACATCGGCATCCTCCATGGCCGAAGCGGCGGCCGGGTAGTTTCCCCCGTCAAAGACAGGGATTTCCGCAAAGGAGCTGCCCGGCCCTTCGATCGCGAGGACTTGCTCACGCCCCGAGGCGGACAGCTTGAAGATGCGAATTTTCCCGGAGGCCACGATGAAAAGCCCCGCGCAACGGTCCCCTTCCGCGAAGAGGAGCTCGCCGCGCTGAAAATGCCGGAGGGTGACGCGAGCGGCCAGGGCGTGGATTTCCTTCGCGGTCAGGTTCGCGAAGAGAGGCGTATTCCGCAGCACGTCTTCCACATGCACCTTCATCTTTGCACTTCCACTCCGGCGTTCAAGCCGGGCGACCATCTCCGGCAAGGCGGGCGCGCGCATCCGAGGCAGGTTCCTTCAGCTCCGTGACAATGAGCAGAATTTCACGGTTGCCGATGTTTTCGACCGAGTGCGGCGGGAGAGGCGGAGTCCATTGTGCAACGGGATGGTCCGGGGGAGGACCCGCCTTACGGCTGTCGAAGAGCAGGCTTCCCTGTCCGTCGCGGCGGAGAAAATCGCTTTGCGCGGCCACATACATGATGCTAGGCCACCGATGCGTATGAACGGGAACAAATGCACCAGGCGGAATGCGCACCTCGAGCAGGCGGACGCGCTCATTTTCGAAGAGCAGCCGATGATGCTCCGGCGCGGCAACGAGAGCATCGAGTTCGCCCGGCCAGGGCCAGGCCTCGCCGCCCACCGATGGTTCGGTCCTCGCCATGTTGGCCACCGCCCTCCCATGGACATTTTCAGCCAGGTTCCGAGCATTCCCCGTGGCAGCCTGAAACCCCAGAAAATGGAGTGTCTGCGCGGACAATGGCAAACAAAAGCCGCCTGCCACCCCCGGCATCCGGAAGCAGCAGGCTGCTTGGTCCCCTAGCACGCGGAAACAACCCCCTTAGGAGATCGGGAGGCAGACCGATTTCACCTCGGTGTACAGCTCGAGAACTTCGTGCCCCATTTCGCGGCCCCATCCGGATTGCTTGTACCCGCCGAACGGAAGCGCCGAGTCGAACACGTTATAGCAGTTGATCCAGACCGTCCCTGCGCGAAGCCGCGAGGCAACGTGGTGCGCCTTAGCAATGTCCCGTGTCCAAACACCTGAGGCCAGGCCATAGACGGTACCGTTGGCCTTGCTGACCAGATCATCCAGATCACGGAACGGAATGGCCGTCACGACCGGCCCAAAAATCTCCTCCCGGACGACCTTCATCTTTTCATGGGTGTTGACTAGCACCGTAGGCTTCACGAAGTAGCCCTTGTCCCCATGACGGCCGCCACCGGCCACGGCCTTAGCGCCTTCGGCCAGCCCGGACTCGAGATAGCCGCACACGCGGTTGAGCTGCTCTTCGGAAACCAGTGGGCCCATATCCGTCGTCGGCTCAACTCCGGGGCCCAAGCGGATCTTCGAGGCTTCCGCAGCTACTCCCTCGACAACCTCGTCGAAGGCCTTCTCCTCGACATACAGCCGCGACCCCGCGCAGCAACACTGTCCGTGGTTAAAGAAGATACCCAGCGAAGCCCCTGCAATCGAAGCGTTCAGATCCGCGTCCTGAAAGACAACGTTGGGAGATTTTCCGCCAAGTTCGAGAGAGACCTTTTTCAGGTTCCCGGCAGCGGCCTGGACGATCAGCTTGCCGACTTCCGTCGAACCGGTGAAGGCGATCTTATCCACGTCCGGATGCGAGGCGAGAGCCGCGCCAGCCGTCTCGCCGTAGCCCGGAACGATGTTCACTACACCGTCGGGAATGCCGGCTTCCTGCACCAGCTCTCCCAGGAGCAGGGCGGAAAGCGGAGTCTGCTCGGCGGGCTTCAGTACCACGGTGCAGCCGGCCGCAAGCGCTGGTCCAAGTTTCCACGATGCCATCAGCAGCGGAAAATTCCAGGGAATAATCTGCCCCACCACGCCGACCGGCTCCCGCAGCGTGTAGGCCAGGAATTTCGACCCAGGCATCGAGATGGGAATGGTATTGCCCTCGATCTTGGTGGCCCATCCGGCCATGTAACGAAACATGTCCACGGCGCCGGGAACATCCGCGACGCGGGCGATGGCCAGCGGTTTGCCGTTGTCCAGGGATTCGAGCCCGGCGAATGCTTCGCTGTGCTTTTCGATCAGGTCGGCCAATTTCCAGATCAGGCGGCCGCGCTCCGATGGGGTCATCTTGGACCATGGCCCGCTATCGAAGGCGGCGCGCGCCGCGGCTACCGCGCGGTTGATATCCTCGCGATCTCCCTCCGCGACGTGGGCAAGAATTTCGCCGGTCGCCGGATTGTAACTGGGAAAAGTCTTCCCCGAGGCGGATTCTACCCATTTGCCGTTGATCAACATTTTCCGGGGCTTTGAAACAAACTGAGTGACCTTCTCATCGAGACGAACTGCTTGCGTTGCGGTGGCCATTTCTATCTCTCCTTACGTTCAGCCATTCGATCTTCGTTCCCAAGAGCTTGACAGGAAAACGTGAAGCGGGACCGTTGCCTTAGACGGCCAGACGATACTCCGTGAAAGGAAATGGGGCACCGTCGCAGTGCCCGCTTGCCATGCACACCGGCGCAGGGAGCCATTGCCGCGCCGCTATGCCCGGCGGAACAGCGGGTATATTAGGCCAGCGCCGGGGCCTTGACAATCTCTTTGACCAGGCCCCCGACCGGCCCGGGATGAACCACTCGAATCTGCGGGCAGCGACGGATACCGAAGAATCCCGCCTACTTCTCCGAATAAGTTACGCGCCAGATTGAGTTCGAGCCGTCGTCGGTGACCATCAGCGAGCCGTCCTGCGCCACAGCCACGCCCACCGGCCGCCCCCAGCAGCTCCCGTCCGGGAGAACGAAGCCGGTGAGAAAATCCACGTATTCGCCCGTGGCCTTGCCATCCTTCAAGGGCACGAAAATCACCTCGTAGCCGGTCCGGACCGACCGATTCCACGAGCCGTGTTCGGCTGCGAATATCTGGCCGCGATACTCCTTGGGAAACTTCTTCGCCTCATAGAAGGTGAGATTCAGGGAAGCATTATGGGGTTCGAGGAGCACGTCGGGCACAATCGCCTTGTCTTTCAGCTCGGGATGCTTGCCGGCCAGGCGGGGATCTTCGTGGCCGCCGGTGTAGTACCAGGGCCAGCCGTAGTAGCCGCCCTCCTGCACATGAGTGATGTAATCCGGCGGAAGATTGTCGCCAAGCTCGTCGCGTTCATTCACGGAGGTCCACAGCTGGCCGTTCCGCGGATTGATGGCCAGGCCGGAACCGTTGCGAATCCCCCAAGCATAGACGCGGAGATTGGACCCGTCGGGATTGGCTGCCAGGATATCCGCGCGGTGATATTCGCTCTTGTCGGTGTCCGTGTTGGTCACGTTGGTGTGCGAGCCGACAGCGATGTACATCTGCTTCCCATCCGGCGAAAACACCACGTTGCGCGCAAAATGATTGGGGCCGGCGGGAAGATCGGGAACAATCGTTTGGCTGGGCCCTCGCGCCTTCAGATCGCCATTTTGATAGGGGAAACGCAGGATAGCGTTCGTATCCGCTATGTAGACATACTGCGGATTCGGCCCCGGAGGATAGAAAGCGATTCCGAACGGCAGCCGCAGTCCGGTGGTGAACTCCTCCATCTGCTGCGACTTTCCTCCGGGGGCCATGCCTCGAAACACTACCACCTTCCCGGCATTGGTTTCGGAAACGAACAGGTCGCCATTGGGCGCTTTCACAATCACGCGCGGTCCTTGGAGCTGTTCGGCGAACAGCTCCACCTTGAATCCCGCCGGGGCTTGCGGCCAGACGTCTGCCGGCCGAGGCACGGGGCGAGAAAAGACCGCCGAGGATTTCGTTGCATAGGGCTGCGGCAGATCGGCGACCGTAATGTGGTGAACTTTCCCAGGCTGCTCGCCGCGGAAGTCTGTGAACGGCCCGTTGCTCTGTGTCTGGGCCGCAGAGGCGATGCCTTGCCCGGCCGCGAAAATGAAAAGCGCCACACACGTGGCGACAGCAGGGTTGCGATATGCGCGCTTCATTGCCATTATCCCTCCGAAAATCTGGCTGGCTCAGGCGGGACGTGCCATCCGGCAAGCGCCGTAGCGGCGTCCCCTGTCCGCATGATTATCAGACGGGCCGAGCGAACGGCAAGTTCCA
>JAJXZD010000202.1 GCA_021780215.1 Acidobacteriota bacterium | reverse complement strand
TACCGGGCTATGGCTATTGATCCGCATACCCGAAAGTCCCGCCTTGGGAGTACTACTGGAGGGTTGTCTGGGGCAGCGATAAAACCTATAACCGTGAGGCTGGTTTATGAAGCCAGCCGGGCCGTCAAGATTCCGATAGTTGGGCTTGGCGGGATCGAAAGACCGGGAGATGTGGCCGAGTACATGCTTGCAGGAGCTTCAGCGGTAGAGGTTGGGACAGCCCATTTTGCAGATCCGCGGGCTTCGGAGCGTCTGGTAGATGGCCTGGAGAGATGGTTGGATGAGGAAAATATACCTAGAATCAGCGACTTACGGGGTGCCTTAGGAGCATAATTCAATTGCCCCGGGGCTCCCGAAAAAGGTAAAATTATGCTGATTCAAATGAGGTTAGGAGAAAATGAGAACAAAATTATTTATCATTCTCGAGTCGGTGTTTTTAGGTTTGGGTTTGCTTATCCTGTCCCCGTCGGCCAATCCTACATCCTTCGGTGAGGAAAGCAGCCCGTCTCCAATAAAGGTCAGCGCACCATTGTCCCTCCAGGCAAAAACAAGCAACCTATCCTCCAAGCCACTGGCCGTCTGGGAGTGTATGACGAGCTGGTACGGGGAGGATTTTGACGGATTGCCGACCGCCACCGGCGAGACCTATGACATGTATGCGGCCACTGCCGCCCACCCGACTCTCCCCCTCGGGTCCATCGTAAGGGTCGTGAATACGAAGAATCATCGGAGTGAGGTGGTTCGAATCAACGACCGAGGCCCCTACATTGAAGGGCGGGAGCTGGATGTCTCCTATGCCGTGGCCAGAAAGCTTGGCTTTGACCAGCGCGGACTCGCCAAGGTCCGGCTGGAACTTCTCGAGGTGCCCTCACGTCCCTCCGCGGATCATCGCAACTAATCGTTGCCCTGGATGTCGGCCGCCTGCGGCCGGCCTGCGCCTTGGGGCGAAAGCTTCGAGGCGCAGTTGGCATGGTGAAGGTTGGCAGCCAGCTGTTTTCCGCTGAGGGTCCCCGAGCTATCCAACGCCTTGCGGGCATGGGTCTTGGCATCTTCCTTGACCTGAAGTTCCATGACATTCCCAATACTGTGGCCGGGGCGGTATCCGCGGTTGCCGGGCTGCCTGGCGTGCGCCTGATAACCTTGCACATCTCCGGCGGGACTGCCATGATGCGCGCCGCGCGAGAAGCCGTAGGCACCGGCCGGCGCCGGCCTGCGTTATTGGGCGTGACCATCCTGACCAGCCTCGATGCCGGCGCGCTGAAGGAAGTGGGCATTTCCGGCACGCCCGCTTCACGGGCCTTGGAGCTGGCCCTGCTCGCCCAAAATGCGGGTCTTGACGGGGTGGTTGCCTCAGCTCAGGAAGCGAGTGCCATCCGTGAGGCGTGCGGGCAGGATTTTCTGATTGTGGTGCCGGGGATCCGCCCGGCTCAGGCCTCGGTGAATGACCAAGCCCGCGTCGCAACGCCCGCCCAGGCGATTCGCAATGGCGCGAATTATCTGGTCGTCGGCCGGCCCATTACGGAGGCCTCCGACCCGCGCTCCGCAGCTCTCGCCATCGCCAGGGAAATCTCCTCCGCCGCGCAGCCGGATTCGAAGTTCAACCGCAATCCTTGATTGCCCACCGCGTTTGCTTCCGCTTGCATCCTTTTCGCGGGGTAGATACGCTCAAGGAAGCAGGGGAACGAACATTTTCCCGCGGGGAATTGCTTGCAAATGAGCGGTCCCAAGCACGTCATTGTCGGCACGGCCGGCCATATTGACCACGGCAAATCGGCCCTGGTTGAGGCCCTGACGGGAACCAATCCCGACCGCCTCGAAGAGGAAAAGCGCCGCGGCATCACGATCGATCTGGGCTTCGCCTTCCTTGATTTGGACGATGTGCGGATCGGCTTTGTGGACGTGCCGGGGCACGAGCGTTTCGTGCGTAACATGCTGGCCGGGGCGGGGGGAATCGACGTGGTCTTGCTGGTCGTTTCGGCGGACGAGTCCCTCATGCCGCAGACCCGCGAGCATTTCGATATTTGCCGGCTGCTTGGCATTCCGCGCGGAATTGTGGCCATCACGAAATCCGACCTGGTGGACGCGGAGATGCTGGGGCTGGTCCGCCTCGAGATCGAGGAATTTGCGCGCAGCTCTTTTCTCGATGGTGCGCCGATCGTTCCGGTCAGCGCGCGGACCGGCGCGGGGCTTGACGTGCTGCGGCAGGAGCTGCAGCGCGCCGCGAGAGACGCTCCCGCAAAGGACGCCACCCGGCATTTCCGGCTGCCGATTGACCGCGCCTTCGCAACCAAGGGCTTCGGCACGGTAGTTACCGGGACTCTGATGTCCGGCAGCGTCCAGGTGCGTGATGAGGTCGAGCTGCATCCGCTACGAAAGCTGGTGCGCGTGCGAGGCCTGCACTCCGGCGGGAAGACGATCGAACGGGCCGTGGCGGGGCAGCGCACGGCGGTGAACCTCGCGGGCATCGAACACGCGGAGGTCCGTCGCGGCATGGTCCTGGCGGCGCCAGGATTGTTTTCGCCCACACGCCGGGTGGATGCGCGCATCCAACTGCTGCCCGCGTCCCGCGCTTTGCGCCATCGCGCACAGGCCCATTTCCACCAAGGCTCCGCGGAGACGATTGCCACGGTCAATTTGCTGGGCCGCTCGCAGCTCGATCCGGGCCAGGAGGCTCTGGCGCAGCTGCAACTGAAAGATCCGCTGCTGCTGTTTCCCGGCGACCGCTTTATCCTGCGTCAGTTCTCCCCGGTGGTGACCATTGGCGGAGGCATGGTGATCGACTCTGGCGCGCGCCATCACCGCCGCAGCGATTCCAGCGTGCCGGCGTTTCTTGAAACACTCGAGCGCGGCACTTTGAAGGAAGCGCTTGCGGCGTTGATCGAGGCGGCGCCGCGCGGCCTCTCGCTCGCCGAAATCCTTGCGCGCACCGGCTGGACGGAGGCTCAGATCCGGGAAGCCGCCGGGCAGCTCGTGGCGGAAAAGCGCCTGCGCGTTCTGAATGAACAGTCCTTCGTGGTGGCGCCGGAGCAGGCGGTCCGCCAGTGCGCCGCGGCGATTCGCGCCGCCGTAGACCAGTTCCACAGCGCCAATCCGCTGCTGCCCGGAATTCCCAAGCAGGAGCTGCGCGGTCGCGCGGGCAATCCGCGCCCGGAGCTTTTCCAGGCTGCCCTGGAGGACCTGCTGGCGGCGAAGGCCGTGTCCGTGGCGGGCGATCTGGTGCAGCGTGCCGGGCGCGAAATCTCCCTTTCACCCGAGGAAGCGCGCGCCAAGGAGCTGATCGAACAGGAATTCGCGCGCACGGGACTCACTGTGCCGAGCGTTTCCGCCGTGCTCGAAAAGCTGCCCGTCGAGGCTCGCCGCGCGCAAAAAATTCTGCAGATTCTCCTTCGCGAAGGCGTCCTGATCAAGGTGGCGGACGAACTGGTCTTCCACCGCGCTGCCGTGGCCCGTTTGCGCGAATTGATCGCCAGCTATCGCCAGCAGCGGGGAGAGCGGCTGCCCATTACCGCCTTCAAGGATCTCACCGGAGTCAGCCGCAAGTATGCCATTCCGCTGCTGGAGTATCTGGACCGGGAACACGTGACGAGGCGGTCGGGGGATGAGCGTGTTATACTTTAATTTGAGGGATGTGGCATCCGGCCCTGCCGATCGTGCGGAAGCCGGGTGTGAGGAGGAGGTGCCCGATGTGGGACAGCCCCATGCATTTGCTGATTATCGCGGTCGTCATTCTGGTTCTTTTCGGAGGCCGCAAAATTCCTGAGGTCATGAAGGGTCTTGGGCAGGGTGTGAGAGAGTTCAAAGAGGGCATGCGCGGCGACCAGCCGCAGCCCCCGCAGACGAGCCAGCCGGCCAATCCGCCGGCCGCCCAGCCTCCGGCAGCGGTCGCCACGGAGGAAAAGAAGTAACGCGGAGCGCGACTTTTCGCGCCAGCCGGTTTCCAGCACTGCGGGGACGGTCCAATGGGCCGTTCCCGGACACCTGCCGTCAGCCTTCCCAGCCGAGCTCCCTCAAGGCCGCCCAAAGCCGCGCCAGCGGCAGCCCCACGACGTTGAAGTAGCAGCCTTCGATGCGTGTGATGTATCGCCCCGCCAGCCCTTGAATTGCGTATCCACCGGCCTTATCAAACGGCTCGCCGCTGGCAACGTACGCCGCAATCTCGTCTTCAGAGAGCGGGGCGAAGGAGACACGGGTAATTTCCTCCAGCACTCGTTCGGCCGGATCCGGCCGCCGGAGCAACGCCAGGCCGGTGCGCACTTCGTGGACGCGGCCGCTCAACATCCGCAGCATGCGCCCCGCATCCGCCTCGGATTCCGGCTTGCCGAGAACCTCTTCGCCGGCGACGACCGTCGTGTCCGCGCCGACAAAAATCGCCGGATGGGGAATCCAGTCCGCTTCGGCTCCGGCGGCCGCGCGCGCTTTCTCCATTGCCAGCCGGCGGACATAGTCTCCCGGCAGTTCGCCGGCGCGCCGCGCTTCATCGAGAACCGCTGAGCGCACTTCGAATGCGATTCCGGCGTTTCGCAGAATCTCTGCGCGGCGCGGGGAAGCGGAGGCCAGAATCAGCCGCACATTCCCCTCGCGGCCGCGTCCGGAGATTTCTCCCGCGCCGAGGCAGCCAGCGCCTCTTCTTTCCTCCAACCGAAGAGGCGAGCGAGCGCGCTCGCGGGCTCATTTGGATGCAGCCGCCAGAACGCGGCGGCCAGTTGTCTCCGCGCCTGCTCCGGGACGATTTCCAGAGCGGCGGCGGTTTCTTCCGGGAAGGCACGGCTGGTCAGCTCATAGCGGCCAGAAGCCCACGCGCGGGTTTCCTGCTCGGAGCCGAAATGCGAAACAATCAGCAGGCGCTGCAAATCGAGGATCGCGCGCTTGAAGCGAACATTGCCTGCGACCGTGTCCATGCGGCAGGCGAACCGCAATTCGAGAGTCGCCAGCGGGCCATGCTCCTCCAGAGCGGCCCAGATGGCGCGCGCATCGTCTTGAATGCGGCCCGCGCGATAGAAGCACTGGGAATCACCGGGCGCAACGGCGGATTGCTCGAGAGCCAGGAAATGGGGCAATTGCCGGAGGGAGATCAGCGTTCCCTTGCCGCGGAAATATTTCCCATAGAAGGCACGGCGGCGGCGCGGCAGATCATCTTTCCATCGCCAGATTCTTTCGAACGATTCATCGAAATAGACGCCGTCGCGCGGATTGCGCCGCGCCACGACGCTGTACAGTGCCGGAAGCGGGATTTTGTCCACCGGAAAGAGCATGCAGTATCCGACGGCATCAATGAACTTGACCGCTTCGGCGGGCGTTCGCACGCGCCAGCTCTCGATCGTTTTTGCCGGAATCGCACGCGCCTTCATGGCCGACCAAAAAGCTAACACAGAGAAGCCGCCGGCGGACAGGCCCGCGGCGGTCCCCGAAAACCGTTACGGAAGAAGCTGCACGCGCCGGCTGAGGATGGTGAGATCACCGTCTCCCGAGGGTGTGGCCGCCAGGGAGCGCGAATTCAGCAGGAATGCGCCTTCCGGCGGGAGTCCGTAGCTGCGATCTTCCACGGTGATCTTGACAGACCTTCCGACCGGAAGCGAGAAACTGATCTCGATCCCCTCGGGCGGCATCGCCGGGCAGGCATAGGTGGGACCCCGGTTGGAATCCTCCCCGTCCGGCGAGATTTCCCGCGCGAGCGGATGCCCGGAGATGCGCACCGATTCGATGTCCGCATCGCGAGGGAACAGCACGGCGGCGTAGGGCGCGTCCCGTTCCGAACGCAGCAGCGCGCGGTAGCTATGCAGGTCTCCGTTCACCGACGACTCCAGAATCGTGAAGGTGGGCGCGGCAAGGCTCAGTTGCGGGGCGTCCGCAACATATCCCGGCCGGGAACTCCAGGGAAACGCTTCTCGCCCGCTGCTCCGGAAGGCGGCGGCCACGCGGACCCCGAGCGGTAACCGCCCTGAGTCCGGCAGCACAATCCACTGGGCCATTCCGGAATCGGAGTCCTCCCAGTACGCGATATTCATCCGCTGGGGAGACTTGGCTGAATACGCCGGTGCAACGACCGCGGCAAAAGATGCCAGCAACGTCATCACGGCCGGCACGGCGGGAAACAGCAAGCTCCGTAGGCTTGTGGTCCTCCGCAGGTCGGCGCAAAGCGGGGCGAACGGCGTCAGCAGCAGCCCGGCCGCGAGCGCAATCAGGATCAGCGAGTGGTTGCCAAAGCCGTCATATAACAGCAGGAGGGAAGGAAAACCGACCAGGCCCGCCGCAGCGAGCGGGACAATCGCCGCGGCGCCCGCGGCAAGCATGCTCTCCCCGCGAGTCAGGGTCGCGGGCAATCCCGCCAGCGCTGCAGCTCCCATGGGAATCAGGAGGACATAGCCCAGGCCGTGGGACTGTGCTCCAATCAAGATCGCCAGGACTGCCCACCAGCTCCACACCCCGCTCCACATTCCCCAGAAGCCGGTGCGCCGCACCAGAAGAATTCCTGAAACTACGACGGTGGCAGCGGCGAGCGAAGCGAAAGCAACTTCCGCCGGCAGCGGATGGGCAATCCAGTTGACAGGGGTGACGCCCGCCAGCGCGAGAATGACGCGCAGGAGCAGGGCCAGCGCGGCGACGATCGCTACAATTATCAGCCAGCTCAACAATCCCCAGAGATACTCCTGCGGCAACAGGCGGCGGGCCCAGACCATGTAGGCGATCTGCCCCAGCAGAAGGAGCGCGGCCAACAGCGCCCAGGCCAACGTCCTCCGCGCTGGCCAGTGAACCACCGCGCGCCCGAAAAGATCGAAATACACGGCGTTCCCGGCGGGGATGCGCGAAAGGTCCGCATTCGCCAGGGCGAGAACCGAAGCAAGCGCATTCTCGCCTTGCTGCTGGAGAGTGGCAAGGTTCAGATTCGCGGAATTGTCGAGAGGCGTGTGGTACTGGGGCTCGCCGCCGACATATGCAAAATTGAGTCCCTGAATGCCTGCGGCCTTGAAGACCGAGAAATCGGTGCCGTTGGGAAGGGATTTGTAAGCGATGGAGTAAAGCGAACTGGTCGCCGGGCGTCTGGCAGTCCGGGCATAGAGGCGCACCGCCCAATTGGAGGCGCTGCCGGTCTCAAATAGCAGGCTGGGGCCATGGGTTCCGCGAGCGTCCAGGTTGACCGCCGCTCGGACCTCCTCGGCCCAGGGGTGCGAATCCACGAAAGCGCGTGCGCCGAGGAGGCCCTCCTCCTCGCCGTCATCCAGCAACAGAATCACGGCATGGCGCCGCTGTGAAAGCGATTTGAGGGCGCGGGCGATTTCAAGGACGGCGGCCACGCCCGCTCCGTCATCGGAATCGCCCGGGGAGGCAGGAACCGAATCGTAATGTGCGGACAGAAGGACGGCCTCGCCCGGCGAGCTTCCATCGAGCCGCGCGAGCACATTGTTGACGCTGGCGCAGACGCCGAAATCATTGCAATCGAAGGCGGTCTGCACCTGCGGCGCATAGCCGAGCTGTGTGAGTTCCGCGATGAGGCGCGTGCGCACCGCATCATTCGCCGGGCTTCCCACGGGATGGGGCACATCGCCGTTCAGGACGCGGTGCAGGGCATCGATTGCCCGGAGGGCCGAGAACTGCGCGGCCGGAATTGTCCGCGGCTTTGCTCCCGGCGGCTGGAGTCCCAAAAGCGAGAGGAAAAAAATGGCCGCCAGAGCTACTGTGCCGAGCAGCGCTCGGAGGATTCCCGGCTCGGTGGCTCTCTCCAAGCGATTTCCTCCGTGCGCGTCATCCTAGGCTGCGACCCCTTGCAAGTCAATCCGCGGAAAGCCACAAAGCGAGCTCGCCCGAGGGAGCCCTCGGGCGGACATTCCTTGCAGAAACCGCCCGAATGGCTAGACGTCCGGCGTCAGTCGCGCTCGAAGTGAAAGATGTCCAGAACCATGTAGGTGGAGCGGTTCATCAGAACCACGTGTCCCCCGATCAGAACGTGCTCGCAGTTGGGGGGTGGAGGAGGGAGTTCACGCAGAAGGCCCTCGGGGCAAGGCTCGATCCGCCGCCGGAGTCCGGGAGGCAGAGTTCCCCGAACCATGAGCTGCCGCTCGAGACCGGGAGGCAGCTGATCCCTGCGGGCCAGTCCGGGAGGCAAGTTGCCATAGTTTTCGCGATACCAGTGCCGCATCTCGTAGCGGTCGTGTTCGCCATAAAACTGTCCGTAGCCGCCATGTCCCCTGCCATGCTGGCCCTGATCGCCCTCCCCTTGCCAGCCCTGGTCACCCTCATTCCCATGGCCGTGCCCGTGCCCATGCCCATTGCCCTGAGCCAGGGCGGGGCCGCTGACCGACAGGAACAAAGCCGCCGCGAATACACACAACCCTCGCGTGATCTTCATCATCTCCTCCGAATAGGTTGCGGACTGATATCTGAGCGTAGCCGGGAAGGGGGGGGGTACGCAACGGCCCGTTTGTAGTTGGTGCGCGAATGGAGACCTGTACGAGTGTCCAGGGGATCCGGGTCTCCAGCAGGGCGCAACTTCCGGCACCGAACTGTGTTTTATTATCTTGCAAGGCCGGACGTGTCTCCGCGCGTGCGAAGCCGGCGCGGCAAGCGTCTGGGCCTGCCCACCCGCGGTGATTTCGGAACCTGCGGCTACGCGAAAGGACATTGGATCATGAGAACAGTCACGCTCGGCTTGGCGATGCTGCTGCTGGCGGGCGCGGCCTGCGCTCAGCCGGAGCCGCGTCCGATGAAGCTGGTCCTCTCGCGACATTCGACGGTGGATCCCGTCGAAATCATGAAGCATCTGAGCCGCAAGTGCCCCAACGTGACCTTGACCAACAATTCCCGGCAGTCGGATTTCATGCTTTATGCCGGCGGATGGTCCGGCAGCTACCGGTTCATGGTAATCGCCCACGGGGGTGACACGATTTACGCTACCGAGACCACCTTGCTGAGCAATGCGGTGAAGGACGTCTGCCAGTTTCTGAACAAGACTCACCAATAGCACTCTCGTACGGCACGCCGCACCCGGGCCTGCTCGGGCGTTCTGATATACTTCCTGCCGCCCGTCCCTCGCGAGACGGTCGCTCGGCACTGTGCGGGGGCGCTCGCAAGCGGAAACCCTTCGGCCCCGCGAACACACATGCCTTCTCGAGAGCCAAAACGCCTCTTCTTGGTTGATGCGATGGGCTACGTTTTTCGCGCGTTTTACGCGCCGATGGAGCGTCTGCAAACGCCCTCCGGCATGCCTACGAAGGTGCCGTATCTTTTCGCCAGCATGATGCGGCGGCTGCTTAAGAGCAAGGAGCTGCGCCCCGATTACCTCGCCGTGGTGTTCGACGTTTCCGCGCCGACCTTTCGCGACAAGCTCTTCGCCAGTTACAAGGCGCAGCGGCCGCCGATGCCCCAGGACCTTTCCGCGCAGCTCCCCTACGTCCGTCGCTACTGCGAAGCGATGCGCTTATCCATCCTCGAATATCCCGGCTACGAGGCCGACGACGTGATCGGCACACTGGCGCGCCAGGCGGCTCGCGAGAACCTCGACGTCATCATCGTGACCAGCGACAAGGACCTGCTGCAGCTTGTCGGCGGACGCATCCGCGTCCTCAATCCCTCGAAAGGCGACCAGATTGCCGATGAGAAGGTCGTCGAGGAGATTCTTGGCGTCCCTCCGGAAAAAGTTGCCGACCTGATGGCCCTGATGGGCGATTCCATTGACAATATTCCAGGGGCGCGTGACCCGAATGAAAAACCTGCCCCCGGAGAGCGCCGCAAGGCGGGCATCGGGGAAGTGGGCGCGCGGCAGTTGATTCAGCAATTCGGCAGCGCCGAGGAAACCTTGGCGCGCGCGGGAGAAATCAAGCGGGCGGGCTACCGCGATGCACTCGAAAAATACGGGGAGTTCGTCAAGCTGAGCAAGGAACTGGCGCGGATTTCCACGGATGCGCCGGTGACGCTCGATCTGAAGGCGCTCGAACTTCGCGAGCCGGACACCGCCGCGCTGCGCGAGCTTTACTCCGAGCTGGGCTTCTCTTCTCTGCTGCGCGAGCTGGGAGCGCCCGCCGAGTCGCGATCGACGGATTACGCGGTGCTCGAATCTCCCGCCGCGCTGCGCTCATTCCTCGATTCCGTGCCGCGCGGCCGCGAGGTGGCGCTGTGGCTGGCGCTCGCCTCCGAGGACCCGGAGGAAGAGAGGTTCGGCGCGCGCGTCGCGTCTTTCGAGATCTCCACGGGGCCGGACATGGCACGAACGGCGGGAAACGAAGCCGCCGGGGGCGCGCTGGCCGTGGTGCGCGAATGGATCGGCCGCGCGAAACCGGCTCTAACGGTGCACGATCCCAAATTATTTCATCTGCTGGCGGCGCCGCCCTTCGAGGGAGGCGAGCATCCCGCAGTCACAATTCGCCACGCGACGATACTCTATTCCTATCTCCTGCGGCCCACCACCGCCAATCATGCCTTCCGCGACGTCGTCCTGCGCCATTTGAATCGCGTGCTTGCCGGAGCGCCGGGCGAGCACGCAGATTTTCTGCTGCGCCTCGGGACACTGCTCCGCGAGGAGATCGAGAAGCAGGGATTGCAGGAGTTGTACGAAACGATTGATCTGCCGCTCGCTCCGGTCTTGGCGCGCATGGAGGCGGCCGGGATTCGCGTGGACGCGCGCGAGCTGGGCCGGATTTCCTCGCAGGCTCAGGAGGGAATCGCCCGCCTGGAACAGGAGATTTACGGGCTGGCCGGCTGCGAGTTCAAGATTGGCTCGCCGCAGCAGCTCGCGGAGGTGCTCTTTGACAAGCTGCACCTGCAACCCCCGCGCTGGAGCCGGGGAAAGGCGCGCTCGACTGCCGCGGACGTCCTCGAAGAGATGGCGGCGGACCACGAACTGCCGAAAAAAGTGCTCGAATACCGCGAGCTGGCGAAACTGAAATCCACCTATGCGGACGCCCTGCCGCGAATGATTCATCCGGCAACCGGCCGCCTGCACACTCGGTTCAGCCAGACTGGCACGGCAACCGGCCGGCTGAGCTCCTCGAATCCCAACCTGCAAAATATTCCGGTGAGGACTGAGTTAGGCCGGAGTATCCGCGCCGCATTTGTCGCTTCGCCGGGGCATCTACTTCTCTCGGCGGATTATTCGCAAATCGAGTTGCGGATCCTGGCGCACCTGTCCGGGGACCCTGTTTTGACCGACGCGTTCCGCAGGGGTGAAGACATTCATGCGCGCACGGCCGAGGAGGTCTTCGGCGCCGGGCCTCTGGCGCAGACGCCCGAGCACCGGCGCGCTGCCAAGGCAATCAATTTCGGAGTGATCTACGGCCTCTCACCCTTTGGCCTGGCCCAGCAGCTGGGAATCGAAACCCGCGAGGCGTCCCAATTCATCTCCGCGTACTTTGCGCGCTACCGCGGCGTGAAGGAATATCTCGACCGGCAGATTGCCGAAGTGCGCCAGGCCGGCTTTACGAAAACTCTTTTCGGGCGAATCCGTCCGATCCCGGAAATCAATTCCGTGCAGCAGAATCTGCGCGGCTTCGCCGAACGTACGGCGATGAACACGCCGATGCAGGGCGCCGCGGCGGACTTGATCAAGCTCGCGATGATCGAACTGGATAAACGGCTCGGGAAGGATTTTCAGGCCCGCATGATTCTCCAGGTCCACGACGAACTCCTGCTCGAGGTGCCCGAGCAAGAGCTCGCGCGGCTCACACCGCTGGTCAAGGAAGTCATGGAACACGCGCACTCGCTGCGCGTTCCGCTGGCCGTAGAGACCAAGAGCGGGCCCAACTGGAGCGACATGAAGTGAGCCGGTATGTTACTGTGGGCTCAGGTTCCATCCATCCGGAGACGAAGTGAGGATTCGGCGATGCAACATTCGGAAGCATTTGTAAAGCTGGTGAACGACGCGAAGACGCGGGTCCGGCAGGAGCGCGCTCACGATACGAAAAGGCGGCTCGACGCCGGCGAAGCTTTCCATCTGGTGGACACGCGCGAGGAAAGCGAATGGTCGGCGGGGCATATTCCCGGTGCGATCCACCTGAGCCGCGGCGTCATCGAACGGGACATCGAGAAGTCCATCCCCGACAAGAACGCCGTCGTCATTCTGTATTGAGGGGGAGGATACCGGTCTGCGCTTGCCGCGGACAACTTGCAAAAGATGGGTTATTGCAACGTGATTTCCATGGACGGCGGCTGGCGCGAATGGAACGAGGCCGGCTTCCCCGTCATCCGGCGCTAGCGCCCCGCCATCAATTTGCGTTTCGGCCGGAGAATACAGCAACGCGGAAGCCTGTGGATGGAAACCCTGCGGGGAAGCCAGGGAATGAGAAAGTCTGGCTGGGGCGGCTGGACTCGAACCAGCACCATCCTCATTAACAGTGAGGTGTCCTACCGATTGGACCACGCCCCAATCCGGTTGCGTTTGACGCTCTTCCAATTTACACAAATCTCGCGCCAATGGGAACCCGCGCCGGAAAAATTATTCTCCCGCGCCAGCGCAGGTCGCGGACGAATAGGAGGCGAATACACATCTCCCGCCGCGTTTGTGGGAGGGGTTTATAAAAATCGAACCGGCGGGAGGTGTGGCCGGGGGAAGGAAGCCGGCCCAGCCCTCAATCCCCTAAAGGGATCCTCGGCTTTCCTCCCCCTGACGCCGCTACTAGTGGCACGTCAGAAGCCAAAGCTAACCAACTGAAAGTACAACACTTCCAATTATTGTCACTGGTAAAAACTCCCCGTCCCCTGTAAAAACTCCGAAGCCTTCCAAGGCCGCACCTGGATACTCCCGGGAGAGTCAGGGCTTGCGAGTTTCCGGCGTGTAATGGGCTTGCAAATACTTGACGATCACTGCGGCCGGAGCATCCGGAATCGGCGCACCGAACATCTTTCGCATCTTCCCAACCTCGGTCTCCCAGGTGGCCGCGGGCAGCGGAGCTTGCATGGTGATGTAGCGCGTGCTGTGGCACAAGCTGCAATAGCTTTGCGTCTCGAGGCGGCCTTCTCCCTCTGCGAGATTCGGAGGATAGAGCGGGTAAGCGGAGACCTGGTAGACGGAATCCGGCGTGAGCGTGGGCGGAGCGGGCTGCGCGAGCTGGCCCAGCGTGGTAGAGCCGTATTTCCCGCGCTGCGCCTGCGCGTAGACCAACCCCGCAATCAGAACCATCGCGAACGTGCCGCCGAGAAGCAATCGAATGTGGCGCCTGGCCAATCGCACGGAAATCTCTCCTCTCATTCTGAAGGGCCGACGGAAATTTCCTGCCGTTCAATCCGGTTCCAGAGGAATCCGCCGGGATTCCAGACGGGCTCGTCCGGCTGGACGTTTCCTGCGCTGTCGGTAGCGCGCACGGCAAGCGTGTAGGCACCGGGCGCCTTCGGCGTCCAGGGGAAATCCCATGTGCGGAAGGAGTAGCGCCCGAAGTCGGTGCCAAGCCGCGCCGGCTGCCAGGTTTTCAGCCCATCCACCGAAACCTCGACTTTGTTCACGCCACCATGGCCGCTGAAGGCCAACCCGCGGACCTGGACCGGCAGGTCCGCCGGAATTTTTGAATCGCTCTCGGGCGAAACGATGAACGAGCGCACGGGCATGCGGTTGATCGGTATCGTCTTCACCGTGCCTGAGGCGACCGCCGCAGGGGTCGTGTCTCCACGCGGAGTATCGGGAATGCGATAGCCGGTCTTCATCCAGAAATTGTCGTCGCTCTTGTCCAGCACTCGTATCCAGGTGAGGCACTTCATCCAGTAGGTGGCGAAGTAACCCGGGACGACCAGCCGGATGGGGAAGCCGTTGAGCATGGGGAGCGGCTCGCCATTCATCGCATAGGCGACGATGCACTCATCGAGGACGGGATTATCGAGATCGAGCGACTTGAGGAAAAAATGAGAGCCGTAGCCTTCGGGCCCCGGGCCTTCTTCCAACCCCTGAAACTGCACCTGCGCGGAGCCGGTCTTCGGCGCGGCGGCGCGAAGCAGATCGCGCAGGCGAACCCCCGTCCACCGGGCGTTGCCCATCGCGCCGTTGCCCCACTGGCCTCCGGGCACACGCGGCTGGAACCGGCTGCGGCTGTTCCCCGAGCACTGATTGACGGCGGCGATCGTCTCCGGCGGAAACCGGCGGATCAGTTCGGCAAGACTGTAGGAGAGCGGCCGGGCCACGTTTCCCTCCACGTGGAGCCGCCAGGTACTCAAATCCACGGCGTTGGGAATGCCGGCCAGATGCCAGCGAACGTAAAACGCGTGATTGGGCGTGAACGCCGTCTGAAAATATGCTCGCGGCGTCTCCAACTGCACGCCGCGGTCAGTGAGCAGAATCAGAGGTGCCTTCTGCGGCTCGGAAATATAGGGGCCCACTGAGTTCCAGTAGGGATTTGCGCCGGGGCCGGTGAAGGAGGGAATGGCCGGCTGAGACTGCAACTCCTGTGCTCCGCGGACGCCTCCGCCGAGCGCTAGCACCCCTCCGGCGGCGCCGAGAATGCTCAGCAGGGAACGGCGAGAAAGGCCTGTGGAAGATTTCCCGGAATGATCGGCCATGGAGGGCTCTCCAAGAATGCGGTATTAGGCAATTCGATTATACATGGAGACCGGATACCCGCGCACGGGCGCACGGGGTAAGCGCATCCGCGGCACCCGTGCGTTTGACCGTCCCCCCAGCGTGTGTTAAGAAAGGCGCGCGGGAAGGGAATCAGCGCGGAAAATGCCGGGGCTTTCGCCGCACGGCCAGTGATGCGCCTTTCTTCCGCGGCCTGTCCGCCAGGCTGCGCGTCATTGGCCCCAGCGATCAAGGAGTAAGAGGAGGGTCCGCCATG
>JAJXZD010000082.1 GCA_021780215.1 Acidobacteriota bacterium | reverse complement strand
CTACTTCAATCTGCCGCAGCAGATTCACGATCTGCTCCGGCTTGTATCGTTTTATCGGCATACCAGCGTTCCTCCAGAGTGGATTCTCGCTCACTCCCGCTGGTACAAAAAACGCCAGTCACGTCAAATGCGCTACAGCGGATTCGATGCTGAGAAGACTATCTCGAGGGCATCGAGAGCGGGCCGGAGCTCTCTTGGGCCGCATGAGCCGTTCTGCGCCGCGCCAGGGATCGGCCATTGCATTCGGCGAGGTTGGAGTGTAGGTTGTTGGCCGAACTGGAGGCACCAGACGCAATTTTTTACCTTGGGCAAAGCGCGAGCCCCCTTGAGGAGAGAGAAAAAATGACCGGTGGAAATGACCCGCACGGCTTGGATCGAGAGCGGCTGCTCCAACTCAAATCGGCGATCGAGGCCGATATCGAACGCGGACTCTACTATGGTGCCGTGATCCTGGTAGCCCGGCACGGCGTGATAGGGCTGCATGAGGCGCTCGGCTGCGGCAATTCGAAGGACAAACGGCCGCTCCGCAAGGATTCCGTCTTCAGCCTCTTTTCGACAACCAAGGCCTTCACCAACATGCTCGTCTTCCGCGCGATCGAGAAGGGGCTATTCGCCCTGACCACGAAGGTGTCCGAAATTATTCCGGAATTTTCCGGAGGGCTGCGCCAGCACATCACGTTCTTTCACTTTCTCACGCACAGCTCCGGCCTTCCGAGCGTCTTCATTCCCAAGCCGGGAATGTACATTGACCGCCTGGATGAGGTGATTAAGGCCATCTGCAAGCATGTTCATTCGATCGAAGAGCCGGGTGTGCAGGTGACCTATTCTCCGATGGTCGCGCAGGCCCTGATGGGCGAAGCGGTTCGCCGCGTCGATCCCAAGAAACGATCTTACCGCCAGCTGCTGCAGGACGAGGTGCTGACGCCCCTCCAGATGAAAGATACCTCGATCGGCGTCCGGTCCGATCTAAAGGCGCGGCATATCGTCCCCATCTTTCTCGATCAATCTCCCATTGACCATCTCGGCCACAGCAACCTCGGCCCCAACGGCGCGTTCGAGGAAGAAGAGGCGGAGATGCCCTGGGTTGGCGGGATTTCGACTGTGCCGGATCTGTATCGATTCGCCGAAATGCTGCGGCGGGGCGGGGAACTCGATGGCGCGCGGATCGTCTCGCCGGCGATCCTGGATAAGGCGACGCGAAACTGGACGGGTGAAAAGCCCAACGAGCTATTCAAGCAACTGGCGGTCGCGTGCGGCTGGGAGCCCTCGCCGGCCTATCTTGGACTGGGCTTCTTCCTGCGCGGCGAAGCCATCTGCCATAGCCACTTCGGGACACTCACCTCTCCTAGGACTTTCGGCAACTTGGGCGCGGGCAGCACGATTTTCTGGGTAGATCCCGAACGCGATGTAACCTTCGTATGCCTTTCGGCCGGAGTTATGAACGAGGCCAGGAATATCGAGCGGTTTCAATGCCTCGCGGACCTCGCCATCTCGGCTGCGGTCTAAGGTGCCCTGGCGCCGGCCGCGTGCTATTCCATTAAGAGCCGGAGTGCCCTTTTCGCGACCGGGGCCATTTCGCGGGGATGGTATCAATTCAGGGGTGCGTCATGAGAGTTCCGCCCGGGATGAGCAGCAAGGATTTTTCGGAGGCTTTGAGGCAGTTTGAGGAGGTAGTCGGCAAGGAATGGGTCCTCACGTCGCCTGAGGACATGGATACCTATCGCGACGCCTACTCGCCCTTCTGGCATGAGGAAGAGGACCCGGTTCCCTCGGCTGCACTGGCGCCGAACAGTTTGGAGCAAGTGCAGAAGGTCCTCCGTATCGCCAATACCTATCAGGTCCCCCTCTGGACGATCTCGACGGGAAAAAATCTGGGCTATGGCGGATCTGCGCCGCTGCTTTCCGGAAGCGTGGTTCTGGACCTGAAGCGCATGAACCGCATCCTCGAAGTCAACGAGAAGAATCACTACGCGCTGGTCGAGCCCGGGGTCAGTTACTTCGATCTCTACCGCTACATTCAGGAAAGAGGCTTGAAGGTGATGATTGATGCCCCCGATCCGGGATGGGGCAGTCTGGTGGGAAATGGCTCGGACCGAGGCGGCGGCCATACCCCCATGCGCGACCATTTTGCCGCGCATTGTGGCATGGAAATCGTGCTGGCGAATGGAGAGGTCGTGCGCACCGGCATGGGCGCCCTGCCGAATTCGAAAACTTGGCAGCAATACAAGTACGGCTTTGGGCCCTGCGTGGACGGCATCTTTTCGCAGTCCAACTACGGCGTCATCACGAAGATGGGATTCTGGCTCTACCCACAGCCCGAGGTGCATATGGTGGGGACCGTGTCGGTCCCGCGGCACGACGATCTGATCCCCTTGGTCGAGCATATCAGCTACCTGATGGATTCGGGAATCGTCGACGGCCAGACGCAGTTTTCGAGTGCTCTGTTTGGCGCCAATGGGGAGGATCCGGCGCTCTCCGCCCTGAGCGCCAAGCCGGGAGGCCCGACGACGGCGGATTTGGACCGCTACGTTCAGGAGAAGGGCCTGAGCTACTGGAGCGTGGACCTGCCCTTTTACGGGCCAGCCAAGGTGGTGGCCGCGCAGTGGGAGTACACGCAGGACAGGATTTCCTCGATTCCCGGCGCGCGCTTCCAGGCGGGGAAGTTGTACCACTTTCCCTTGGACCAGAAGGAACTGGCGGACACACCCAACCCGGTGCTGCTGGGCGTGCCGAATCTGGCCATCTTCAGCATCGGCGGCCCGCGCAGCAATGGCCACCTCTGGTTTTCGCCGATAATTCCGATGACGGGAGAAGCTGTCTTCGAGGCGCAGAAAGTGTTTGCGGACGCCTACCGGGAACTCGGCTTGCCCGTCGTGCCGGGCGGGCAGACGTTTTTCGGCCCAGGGTCTCCCTACCCGCGCTGCTTCCTCATCCTGTTCGGTTTCCCCATCGAGCATGACATCGAAAAGAATCGGAAAAGTCGGGCGAACTTCAAGCGCCTGGTCCAGGTGGCGGCCGAGCACGGATGGGGGGAATACCGCACGCATACGGCCTTCATGCAGACGGTCTCCGACGTCTATTCGTACAATAATTACGCCTTGCGGCGGTTGCAGGAGACATTGAAGGACGCCGTGGACCCTAAAGGCATCCTTTCGCCCGGAAAGTGCGGGATCTGGCCGAAGCGTATGCGCAAAACCCAGTAGACCGAGCCGGAACACGTCCGGAGAGAATCGACAGCAACGGAGGACTTGGGTACCCTATGACGGTTCTAGAGTGCCTGTAATGGACAGCTTGACTCGCACGAAAACGACGAACGATATGGAGGGGTTCGATGAGAGGGAATGTCTGGAAGTGGATGGTGCTCCTGGCCGGGCTATTGGTGCCGATGGCGGGTTTCGCGCAGATTGCCTGCACGCCGGATGGCCTGCAGGCCGCGACCAATCTCTACCTCGATGCGCAGGGGAAGGGCGATCCTTCCGGCTTGCCGCTGGCCAAAGGGCTCGCCTATATCGAGAACATGCAGGAAGTGGATATCAAATCAGGCCTCATTCAGAAGCCGCTGAAGATTGATTTTCACCGAACCATCATTGATCCGGCAACCTGCCAGACGTTCACCGAAATCATCGTAACGGATAAAGCCCACCCATACGTCTTCGGCACTCGGCTTCGTGTGAATCACGACAAAATTGCCGAGGTCGAAATGCTGATCACGCAGAAAGGCTATTGGCTGTTCAACGCCGACAACACCCTG
>JAJXZD010000225.1 GCA_021780215.1 Acidobacteriota bacterium | reverse complement strand
CAGCCCGTCCTCGGTGAAGTTGAGCTGCCGGCGATAGGGCACCGACAGCAAGAGAAAGCGGATGGTCGAGGGCTTGTGCCCGCGGGCAAAGAGGTCGCGCAGGGTGTAGAAATTGCCGAGCGATTTCGACATCTTCTGCCCGTCAATGATCAGGTGTTCGGCGTGCAGCCACAGCCGCACGAAGGGATGCCCCGTGGCTCCCTCGCTCTGGGCGATTTCGTTCTCGTGGTGCGGAAACGCCAGGTCCACCCCGCCGGTGTGGATGTCGAGCGTCTCGCCGAGATATTTCATGGACATCGCCGAGCATTCGATGTGCCATCCGGGACGCCCCGGCCCGATGCGCGTCTCCCAGAAATGCTCGCCGGGCTTGGGCGCCTTCCACAAGGCAAAATCGCGCGCGTCGTCCTTGTCGTATTGGTCCACGTCCACGCGCGCGCCAGCCTGCAGCCCCGCCACCGCGATCTTCGAGAGCCTTCCGTACGTGGGAAATTTCGCGATGCGGAAGTAGATTGAGCCGTCGCTCCGGTAGGTAAGCCCCTTTTCCTGCAGGCGTTCGATCAGCGTCACCATGTCCTCGATGTGGTCGGTGGCGCGCACCAGCTCCTCGGGCATCTCGATGTGCAGCGCGCCGATGTCCTCGAGGAACGCCTGGATATATTTCTCGGTGTAATCCCGGATGTTCTGCCCGGCGGCGGCCGCGTTGTGGATGATGCGGTCGTCCACGTCGGTCACGTTCATCACCTGCAGGACGCGGTAGCCGCGCAGGCGCAGGAAGCGCCGCAGCACGTCCTGAAACACGAAGGTGCGGAAATTCCCGATGTGCGCGAAGGAATAGACGGTCGGCCCGCAGGTGTAGATGCGCACCTCGCCGGGATGCACCGGGTCGAGCGGCTCGATCCGGCTGGTCAGCGTGTTGTGCAGGCGCACTGGCTCCATCATCTCGTCTCGTGCAAAGCGGCTATTCTAGCCGACACGTTCGCGCGGAACAACCGAAAGCGGCGATTCTCGCGCGGCGAAAATCAGGCGGGACAGGCGGAGATGCAGCGCATTTCTCCGCCGAAAAGAAGACCGCCCTTCCCGGTGCACCGGGAAGGGCGGGTTGTGAATCCCAAGACTTTGGGAATCGTTAGAAGAGGAACTTCAAGCCGAATTGGAACACGCGCGGCGTCACCGCCGTGGACGTGATCTGGCCGAACAGCACTGGGGCGTTGACGTTGTTGTTAAACGGCATTTCGAATTGCGGGTGGTTGAACAGGTTGTACGCCTCGATGCGGAACTCCAGCGTGCCCCATTCGGTCACCTTCGTGTCCTTGATGAGGGACATATCGAAGTTGAACTGGCCGGGGCCATAGATCGACCCAATCGGGGAGTTGCCGAAGCCGGTGCCGGCGCCCACGAATGTAGCTCCCGGATCCCCGGTGAACGGGTTCGGACCCGCGCCGCAGGGGTCGGTAGCTAGGCCACCTGGGTTCGGCACGCCGCCGATGCAATACGGCGAGTTCGCTTTGATTGAGGCCAAGGGGGTAAACGCGCTTGGGTTCACCCAGTTATTCCCCGGGTACGCGCGGCTGGTGGTGCTGCCGGAGGTGGCGATGGGAATCGCCGAGTGGCAATTGCCCGTCGCCGCACTGCAGTTGACGGGGGCAAAAAGCGCCGCGCGGCTGTTGCCACTGCCTGTGCCGTAATAGATCGAGCCGCCGCCGCTATCCACGAGCCAGAACGGCAGGCCGTCCTGAATCGTGGTCACGCCGGAGAGGCTCCAGCCGCTCAGCATCTTCCCCTTGAACCCTTCCGTGCCTTTGTAGGGGAGGTTGTAGACGTAGCTGATGACCACGCGCTGCGGGCGGTTGAAGGACGCCAGCCCGTACTGCTGGGCCATGTCCAGCGGATCGTTGCTGTTGCCGGAGCCGAAGAGCACCTCGCCCGGAGGCTGGATGCCGCTTCCGGCCACGGCGCTGTCCACGTTGGTGAGCAGCTTGCTCCACGTATAGGACACCTGCAAGAGCAAGCCATTCGCGAATTCATGCTTGAGCTGTGCTTGCAGGCTGTCGTAGAGCGAGTCGCCGTAGGAGTTGGTGGTTGCCACGCCGCCCGGGGCAAAGCCCAGATAGGGCACGCGGCCATCCGTATTCGCCACGGTGTTGTACGCGATGGGATTGGCGTTGCCTGGGTCGTTATACGGTACAGCCTTCACCATCTCCTGGTTTCCGTACCCGGAAGCAGCGGTCGGGTTGTTCGGGGCGCCAGGAACCAGATTGGCCACGTTCACATCCTGCGACCAATTGTAGAGATGGGTGCTGTGGCTGCCGACAAAGCCGATGTCCGCAATCCAGCCCTTGTAAAACTCATACTGCGTGTCCAGGCTGTACTGCTGCGTCATCGGGAGGCGGCTCGCCATCTGCGGTGAATCGGACGTGTACGTGAGACCCGAGGAGATGGGCGTTTGCACGGGCAAGCCGGCGACAGTGGCCGTGTTTTGAAGCATATAGCGCGGCGTCCACTGAAGCGGGCCAACACCGACCGCCCACGGGGTATGCAGCGTGTTGGCCAGGTTGGCGGGAAATGGCCCGGTTGCCGCTCCGGAATACGGCGGCAGGTTGAGCTGGTTGTCAATCAGCAGGTTGCTGTAGATACGGTCGTAGTAGATGCCATAGCCGCCGCGGACCACGAAACGGTCGCCCAGCGGCTGCCAGGCAAATCCAAGGCGCGGCTCGAACATATCCAGCGGCGTCCCGGGAACGAGAGTCTGGTTGTTGTTGACCAGAACGCCCGACTGCCCCTGGGGGCCGGTGAGCGGGAAGCCGCTCCTATTGAAGTTGGACGGGACCACGAACCCGGCCAAGGTGCCATAGGGCCCCAGGGCATTGAACGCGGACCCCGTGTTGACGAGACCCAGTTGACTGCCCCAGACGTTCGAGAATTGCCCGCTGATGTCGTTCGGGAAGCCGTCGTATTCCCAGCGGACGCCGAGGTTGAGGGTGAGCTTCGAAGTGGCCTTGACGTCGTCCTGCACGTACCCGTCGAAAGCATTGGCGCGATTGTAGTGCGTCAAAGCTCCCTTGAGGCCGAAGCCCAACAGGATTCCGCCGTTCGCCGTCTGCGGAGTGCCGTCTGGAACAAGGCCGGCGCTGCTGGTCAGGAAGGAAGCGGTGTCCGCCATGAGCAACTCGCCGCGGCCGGAAGCCGGAATCGTGTTGTTGTAATCAATTCGCTCGGCGTCAACACCCGCGCGAATCGTGTGCTTTCCGTGGGTCCAGGAAATGTCATCGCCTTCTTGAAACGTGTCAATGAAGTTGCTGGAGATCATGGAGAAGTTGCCGCCCTGGCTCCAGGCAGCGGAGGGGAGGTAGCCGGGGGCGGAGGATGAAACTCCCACGATGTCCAGAATCGGGGGAAGAGTCATTTCCGGGAACCGCTTGTATAGAGCGGCATTCGGACCGCTCGTGGGCAGGCAGGAGGGGCTTCCATTGTTCACGATCGGAATGATGGATCCTCCATTCGGAAGCGAGCAGGTATTCAGCCCCGCGATCCCCGCGTTGGGGTCGGCGTTGTTCTCGATGTCCCGGTGGAAGTCGAACCGCAGGTCATTGACGAAGTTGCTGGTGGCCACGGTGGTCAACTGCAACTGGGCGACGTGGTTGCCGTAATAGGCATTCACCGGAGCGCCGGGGTTGCAGTTTCCGGCAAGAATGAAGCAGTTGAACGGCTGGAACTGCGGATCGCGCTGGAAGATGTAGTGCTCATACATCGTGTTCTTGCTGTTGATCACATATTGGCTGTCGGCGATGTACTGGTCTTCGTTGGCCACAAGGGGATCGGAAATGGCCTGCGTGCAACCCGTGCCGCCGAGGCAGCCGGCAACGTTCGGCGCGCTCGGGAAGTAGAAGCCCTGGTTGAAGCCGCCCTTGACGACGCCGGGGGCTTGGAGCATCGAGACCGCCGTGTTGGAGATGTTGGAGCCATTCGCCGCAACTATTCGGCCGGTGCCAGTATTAAAAACGCTACTATAAAAGGGGGGAAGACCTTGGCCTCCGAAGACGCTTCCCAGGTAGGTCTTGTAAGCGGCGGGGTTATTGGTGCAGCGCAGGTCGGTGCAAAGGCCGCTCTTGAAATCGGCGTAGTCGTTCCAAGGCAGCAATTGCGTGTTCGGCGAGTAGCCGGCGGCGAAGCCGCTGGTGCCGATGCCGTTGATCTGGCGGATGCCCTGATAGGAGCCGAAGAAGAACAGCTTGTTCTTGATGATCGGCCCGCCGAGAGTGAATCCAAACGTGTTCTGCTTCAGCGTCTGGGGCGCGTTGATGCCGCTCCCGCCGGGGGCCAACTCGCTGTGCTTATAGTAGAAGTCGTTTGCGTTGAACATGTTGTTGCGGTTGAATTCCCAGAGGTCGCCGTGGAAATTGTTCGTGCCGGTCTTGGTGACCACGTCCACGTTGGCCCCGGGGTTGCGGCCCGAGCTGGCGTCATACAGGGACGTCTGCACCTTGAACTCCTGAATGGCGTCCGGGTTGGGAATCACGATGCCAGGGAAGCTGCCTTCCTGGGCTGCCGTGCCGCTGACGTAGTTGACGACCGAGGAGCCGTTCATCGAGTAGTTGTTTTCGTTCGCCGTCGAGCCATTGGCGCTGACGTCCACCGTTCCGTTTCCGACCGCGGCAGCGTTCGAGGCATTGGCGACGACGCCGGGCGAAAGGCTGAGCACCTGCGTGTAGTTGCGGGAGACGAGAGGAAGACTGGTGATTTCCTGCCCGCTGACGAGCCCGCCGTTGGCCGAGCTCTGTGTCTGGATGGCTTGGGACGTCGCGGTGACGGTCACTTCCTGCGTTTGCGCACCTACTTGGAGGCTGCGGTTCAGCGAGGCCGTTTCCGTGACGTTGACAGCCACCGATGGCACCTCGCTGGCCTCGAATCCCGCCGCGGAGATTTTCACCGAATAGCTTCCCGGGGAAAGAAGTCCAAAAGTATATGAGCCGTTGGCGTTGGTCTTGGTCGTGCGCGTTTGCCCCGTGCCCAGGTTCGTGACCGTTACAGTAGCATTGGCAATCACCGCACCTGTTTGGTCGGTGACGGTTCCGGACAGCGCGCCGGTGTTGGAGGTCTGCGCCCACGCGCTGGAAATGCAGACAGACAGCAACGCAGCAAAAGCTACGAGCACACCCGCCCGCCACAAAAGAGAACTGCTTTTTTTCATAACCCCACCCCTGTTTATTTGACCGCCTTGCCTCTGAATCCTTGAGCCATTTAGAGAAAAGGGGGCCCAAGACCTCAAAGAGCAGCGCAGTTGATACTACAGGCACGAAAATGAAGTCAAGGGATTTGTATTCACGTGGTATTCATCTGAAACTCCCCCTCATTAGTCCCCACACCGCATGCGGCCTCCCGGCGCGCGGCTTCCCGCTCCCATTCGGCTTGGGGGAACCCTGGCGCAATGGTGTCGCACATGGCACGTCCCAGCCATTGCAATCCGGGGCTGTCGGTTGTATGTTGCCGGGCGCAGTAGGGATATTTTGCATTCGCGGCCGGAGCTTCGGCCGTTACGAGAGGAATTTTGCTTATGCGTACTCCGAATATAAAGGCAAGTATAAGGAAGTGGTGCATCGCGGTGCTGCTGTGCGCCGTGGGAGCTTTGCCCGTCCTGGCGCAGGGGGCACAGAAGGTGGACGACGCCGCGCTCAGGAACGCCGCCGCGAGCGGCGACACCTGGCTGACCTACGGCCACGACTACGCCGAGACGCACTATAGCCCGCTCAACCAGATCAACGCGAGCAATGCCGGCCATCTGGGCCTGGCTTGGTATTTCCAGACCAGCTCCGATCCGGGAACGGAAGAGTCCGTTCCCATCGTCTCGAACGGGACGATGTACTTCACCGTGACCTGGGGGGCCCTCTATGCCGTGGACGCCCGCACCGGCCACCTCAAATGGACCTGGGATCCGGACATCGTGCACCACAATTTTCCGCCCGGCTCCCTAGGGAATCCGAGCAAGGTGCGCACCGGCCCCAGCGTCTGCTGCGGCCCGGGCAATCGCGGCGTCGCGGTCTACGACGGCAAGGTCTATATCGGAACGCTGGACGCGCGCCTGGTCGCGCTCGACGCCGAGACCGGCAAAGTCGTCTGGGAAGTGCAGACCGCGGATAAGAATGCCGACTACAGCATCACCGGCGCGCCGCGCATCGTGCGCGGAAACGTGATCATCGGCAACGCGGGCGGCGAATATGCCGTGCGCGGCTACGTCACCGCCTACAACGCCGAGACGGGCAAGCAGGTCTGGCGGTTCTATACGGTTCCCGGCGACCCCTCGAAGCCCTTCGAGAACAAGGCCATGAAGATGGCCGCCAAAACCTGGCATGGCGACTGGTACAAGATGGGCGGGGGCGGCAATCCTTGGGATTCCTTCTCCTACGATCCGAAACTCAACCTCTTATATATAGGCACCGGGCAGGGTGGCCCCTGGGTGATCAAATATCGCAGCCCCAATGACGGCGACAATCTGTTCATTTGCTCGATCATTGCCGTCCGCCCGGACACGGGCAAATACGTCTGGCATTTCCAGACCACCCCAGGCGATGAATGGGACTATGACTCGGTGCAGGGCATGATCCTCGCGGACATCAAGATCAATGGGAAGGTCCGCCACGTCCTGATGCAGGCGCCGAAGAACGGATTTTTTTACGTTCTCGATCGCAAGACGGGAAAATTCATCTCCGGCGCGGCCATCGGGAAGGTTACTTGGGCCAAGGGTCTCAATCCGAAGACCGGCCGGCCTATTTATAATCCCGACGCGTATTACGACACGACGAGCAAGACCGTCTGGCCGGGCCCGGCTGGCGAGCACGTCTGGCCGGCGATGTCCTTCAACCCGAGCACGGGGCTGGTCTACATTCCCGGGATCGACACCAGCTTCGACTATATTGCCGCGCCCACGTTCAAATACGAACTCGGGGTATACAACTGGGGAATCGTATTCCAGCGGCCTACCCCAGCGCCCGGCAGGCCGGCAACGCCTCCGCCCGCGGCCCGGCCGGGAGGATTCCTGGTGGCTTGGGACCCCGTCACGGAAACGCAGCGGTGGCGCCTGCCTTTGATGAACGGCGGCGGCACGCTGACAACAGCCGGTAACCTGGTCTTTGGCGCCTCCGCCAGCGGCGATTTTGAAGCCTTCAATGCGGACGACGGCAAGGAACTCTGGAAGGTGAAGCTGTTCCCGGGATTCGCCAGCCCGATGACCTATACGCTCGACGGGAAGCAGTACGTCTCGGTTCTTGCCGGGCGCACCGGGAAAAGCCGCATCTACACCTTCGCGCTCGATGCGAACGAACCGATTCCGCCCTCGCCGTTTGGAGGCGCCGCGAGCAGTGCCGCGCCTCCGCCGGAACAGCCGCATCAGCCGAATCAGCGCTGACGCGCCCAGTCGCTCCCGCTTCTCAAGCCCGGAGGCCTTCCGCCTCCGGGCTTTTCCTTTCCGGAAGATCTCTCGCTTTGGATGCCTTCTCTCATGGAATTTGCATGATGACACTTTGCCGAACGATTGATCGCATGAGGCCCTGTCAGGGCCAATCTGTTTTTCTCAAGGTGGATGCCGGCGGCGAGACGGTGCGCGTGTTCGGCCGTCCCGAAGAGCTGGCGGAGCGTCTGGAAGCGAGTGGTTACGACATTCCGGCGAGTGAAGTCGAAGCCGGGATGGAACTCCATCTTCCGTGCCTGGTGAAAGTTGGTCAGGGCCACAACGGATACAAGAACATCGAAGAGTTCTTGCCCGAAGCTGCCGAATGATCGGCTCGCGCCATATCCACCTAGCCGAGTCAGAGAGACGAAAGCCTCTCTGACTCGGATTTCTCACCGTCACCATGTCTTGTGAGTCCGACAAACGGTGCTATATGCTTTCGCAAGCTATTCTCCAGCGTCCCGACGATCGGAAGGTGGCTTGGTTCGAGAGGAGTGCAAAGGGCTGGCACACTGGATTTGTTTCAGGTTTGAAGGCAGTGGCCGAATTGAAGTATCCAACACACAGGGATTTGCTTGCTTGGCACATGGAAAGACCGCAACAACACGTAACGGATTCACAAGGAGATGTTCAGCTCCGATCAATGTTCACGCCGGCCGGATGGACGGTGACGAAGATCGAGAACGATTACGGCGGCGACTACGACATTGAAATCTTTCACAACTTCAAGTCCACCGGAGCCCATTTCAAGGCACAGTTAAAGAGTTCTAATTCAACTAAATACTCCGCTGATGGGAGCTTCATTTCGAAGGCGATTAAGAAAAAAAACGTGCAGTACTTGTGTCAGGAAGTTCGCGCACCGGCAATTCTCTTCCATGCGGATGTCCAAAGCGACCGAACTTACTGGTCGGCGCCTCAGCTGGACATTGGCGCTCTAGAGGCTTTCGCGACGGACGCTGGCGCAAAGAGTTTTACGTTTAGGATTCCAACCGCGAATCGGCTGCCGGACACTCTTGAACGCCTTCTCGAAGCTGTGCGCTCAGCCGAGATGGTCCTTGCCTCTCGTGTTCTCGTCGCTGCCGAAACTCCAGAGTTTGTGGAGTCCCTGAGGGGACGTGTTGATGAGGAAGAGGTAATACGCCAGCTAAGGCTCAAAGCCAATGCCCTGCAGGTCGAGCTGGTCGAGAGACTTTTTAGAGTCGGCTCGCTGGCGGAAGCTCGGGATCGAATTCGGCAATTGCTTGCTGATTCGACAGCACTCGTCGAACAGAAGTTTTGGGCGCTCCTTATAGCGGAGAAGATTGAGCTTCGTGCACTGGGGAATGCCAGTCGCGGAGACGAGCGGCTGAGAATACAGTTCGCTATCACTGGGAGATTACAGCAGGTTACACGGCATGGCCCGCCCCATCTCAAGTTCTATGCTCTAATCGCCCGCAAGGCTGCGGAACTCGAGAGCTTGATTTCCGTAGATTTCGGTCTCTATATCAACTGGAAGGTGAACGAGGCTGGCGGCGATCCGTTCTGGAAGACCCAACTCACGTTTGAGAGGGCTGCCGTCGTTCGCGGAATTGTGCTCAAGTATAATCAATGCATTCGTCTGGCGCGGTACGCCGCCCGGTACAAATATCAGTGGGTACTTCCAACGGCACTGCTAAGAATCGCCGTGGCCAGTTCGGTACTGATTCTTCGCCTGAAACTTGAGGGCATGGAGGACGCGAGACAGCGCTTTACACGGTCGTCACTTGCAATCTGCCGACTCGCGGCGAATATCGCCGCCCGTTACCAGGATGACGAGGCGCTTGCGGATGCTGCAATCGCCGCGTTCCTTCTTGACCCCGAGGATGGGAGCGAGGCCAGGAAGTGCACGACTGAAGCGCTGGAGGCAATCAGCGACCCCAAAATAAAACACGACGCAGAGCGACGGTTGAAGGCCCACGCGGAGAACCTGCAAACCGACGAGGCTGAAATTGCCGAGCGACGTTTTTCTATCGAGGAGGCTCGGCAAATATACGAAAACATGGCGAGGGCCCTAGGGATCGACCTCTCCGACCCGAATGACAAGATCGCGCAGGTGGTCAGGATCGGCCTGAAAGACCTCGATCCATCGCGCATCCTCCGTAACTGCGAGCATATCTTCGTTACACTGAGCTTTCGTGGGCTGCCTGCCGAGTGGCTTCAGCTTCCCACGGCTGGGGGAAAAGTGATCCACTGCGTTAAGCACCGGCATGCTGTGGAAGGTCTTGACCTAGATCTTACCTACCAAGCCTTTATGAGCCAGTTTTGCGATAAGTGCCCGGATTGCTCGCCGCGACCACCCGACTGGAAGTATTCGCCGGAGTGGCAAGAGGAGGAAAACAAGAGGCATGAGCAGTTCGTGAAGGACTTTGACCGCCGGACGGGAAGGGGGTGACCTTATAAGCGCAAGAATCGGCACTGTCCGGTCTGACACCACTCAGGCTGCGCTCTCAAGCATTTAATCCACAAACCTTTTCCCCCAGGACTCTCTCCCCAAATCCACAAATCAGGAGCAACACCCATGCGAACGAACACGCTGGAGGCAGTTTTGTCTGCCTACATCGCTTCCGTCGGAAAGCGCACGCCGCGCGATGCTGCCCAAGATGCGACCGAACTTTGCAGACTCGCGAACTCGCTCAATCGTTCGAACGAGATCGCCTGCAACGTCGGCCTCACTGAGCGGCAAGAGCGCCTGAAGCAAAACCTACAAACCCGGATCAAGGCCGTGCTGGAACGCGCGGGCTTGGTCCTTAACCACTTCAACAGCGATCCGCGAGGCTACGCCGTGTATCTCGATCTGCCCGGTGGCTCTTATAACAGCTTCGGCGGACGGGAATGTGGCTACGGCATCTCGAGGCGAAAAACGCGCGACCCCGCCCCTAGGACGCGACCCGCCCTGTTTCCTCAGTACGAGATCACGATCGCAAGGAGGTAATGGGCGCATCATAGCGAGTGTATGGTTGGAGCCGCGGTCCCGCGGGCCAAAGGCCAAATTCCATCTTGCAGTTTTATGCCATGCCAGAGCTGCCGAGCGCGCCCAAGCATCTCCGGACCGGAATAGATCCCGTGAAACGCTGAACACTACCTTACAGGCTGGCGCGGTGCAGGCGCAGGGCATTGCCCACCACGGACACGGAGCTGAAGCTCATCGCGGCCGCGGCGATCATCGGGCTGAGCAGCAATCCGAACAAGGGATAGAGCACGCCGGCAGCAATGGGCACGCCGATGGAGTTGTAGATGAAAGCCCAGAAGAGATTCTGCTTGATGTTGCGCATCGTGGCGCGGCTCAGCCGCCGCGCGCGAAGAATTCCGCGCAGGTCCCCCTTCACCAGCGTCACGCCCGCGCTTTCCATGGCCACGTCCGTGCCGGTGCCCATGGCGATGCCGACTTGTGCCTGAGCCAGGGCCGGTGCGTCGTTGATGCCGTCTCCCGCCATGGCCACGAACCGGCCCTCGCCTTGCAGCCGCTTGATCGCGGCGGCCTTGTCCTCGGGCAGGACTTCGGCGATGACCTCGTCCATGCCGAGCTTTCGCGCCACCGCCTCGGCAGTGGTGCGGCTGTCTCCGGTGAGCATCACCACGCGCAGGCCGTCCTGCTGAAGCTGGCGAATCGCTTCGGGAGTCGTCTGCTTAATGGGATCGGCTACGCCGAGCAGTCCGGCCACGGCGCTGTCCGCCACAACGAACATCACCACCTGGCCTTCGCCGCGCAGAGCCTCGGCCCGGTCCGCCCAATGCCCCGGGTCCACGCGGAGATCCTCCAGGAATTTGCGATTTCCGAGAGCGACGGGCCTGCCGTCCACGCGGCCACGCACTCCCCGTCCGGGATTCGATTCAAAGGCCTCCGCCGAGCCGAGCGCGACGCCGCGCTCCTCGGCGCCCTTCACAACGGCGGACGCCAGCGGATGCTCGCTGCCTCGTTCGAGCGTCGCTGCCAGACGCAGCAGCTCCTTCGCCTCGATGCCCTCGCCGGGTTCGACGGAAGTCAGCTTCGGCTTTCCCTCGGTGAGCGTGCCGGTCTTGTCCACCACGAGCGTATCCACCTTGCGCAGGTGCTCGATGGCTTCGGCGTTCTTGAAAAGCACACCGAGCGAGGCGCCTTTTCCGGCGGCCACCATGATGGACATCGGCGTGGCCAGTCCCAGCGCGCAGGGGCAGGCGATGATCAGCACTGCGACGGCATTCACCAGGCCGTGGGCCATGCGCGGCGCGGGGCCCCAAATGCTCCACACAAGGAAAGTCACCAGGGAGGCGCCGGCGACGATGGGCACGAAGTAGCCGGACACCTGGTCGGCCAGCTTCTGGATGGGCGCGCGGCTGCGCTGCGCCTCGGCCACCATGCGGACGATTTGCGCCAGCAGCGTCTCGCTTCCCACGCGCTCCGACCGCATCACGAGCGTGCCCAGGCCGTTCACGGTTGCTCCGGTCACGTGGTCGCCTGGCTGCTTTTCCACCGGAATGGGCTCACCGGTAATCATGGATTCGTCCACGCTACTCGCTCCCTCGATGACCACTCCATCCACCGGAATTTTTTCGCCGGGCCGGACCCGCAGCCGGTCTCCCCGGCTGACCTGGTCCAGCGGCACATCGTGTTCAGAGCCGTCCACCTCGACGCGCCGCGCCGTTTTCGGCGCCAGCCCCAGCAGCGCGCGAAGCGCTGCGCCGGTCCGGCTGCGCGCCCGCAGCTCGAGCACTTGTCCAAGCAGGACCAGCGTGGTGATGGCCGCTGCAGCCTCGAAATAGACGGCCACCAGCCCCTCCGGGTCGCGAAACGACGGCGGGAAGATTCCCGGCGCCAGAGCCGCAACCACGCTGTAGCCATACGCCACCCCGATGCCCATCCCGATCAGCGTAAACATGTTCAGGCTGCGATGGACCAGCGATTGCCACCCGCGCACAAAAAACGGCCAGCCTCCCCACAGCACCACGGGTGTCGCCAGCAGCAGCTCCATCCAGATGACTCCGCGCGGCTCCAGCCATTTTTCGAATGGTTTTCCGGGGAGATGTTCGCCCATGGCCGCGAGAACGACAGGGATGGTGAGCGCCAGGCTTGCCCAGAAGCGCCGCGTCATGTCGGCCAGTTCGGGATTCGCTTCCTCTTCCGCGGAAACCACCCGAGGTTCGAGCGCCATCCCGCAAATCGGGCACGAGCCCGGCTCCGAACGCACGATCTCCGGATGCATCGGGCAGGTGTATTCGGTCTTTGTCGCGGGGGCCGTGGCAACCACCGGCTCGAGCGCCATGCCGCATTGCGGGCACGCTCCTGGACGATTCTGGCGCACGTCCGGGTGCATCGGGCAGGTGACTTCCACTGGACGGGCTGCTTCGATGCGCAGCAGCGGGGCCGGGGCGGGAGCGGGTGCGGGCGAGGGCATGGCAATAAGCACCGTCCCCGCAGGCTTGGCCAGATATTTCGCTGGATCGGCGTTGAATTTCTGCAGGCAGCTCGCTCCGCAGAAATAGTAGGTGGTCCCCCCGTGCTCCGTCCGGAAACGAGCCGTTTCCGGATTCACCTCCATGCCGCACACAGGGTCTTTCACCGCGTTCCTCCTGCGCCCGCGCCTCTTGCTTGCGATTGTAACAGGCGGATGCCGGAGGAGTGCACGGCCACGTACATCTGTGACATGCTGAGCCGGCTCAGCACCCTGGCGAATCGCTGGGCGGAATTGTTCGGCTTCCTCTGCGACGCGTTTTCCTCCGCGCGCGGACGGCCCGGCCGAATCGGGTGGCGACAAATCGCGCCTCCTGCAATGTCTCGCGGCTGGCGATGCGCAATCCGCTTGGCCGGTCCGGGGCCGAGGGAGTAGACTACCGCCGAAACTGTCGTGCAAGGATCTGAGGCCGGCATGAAGCGCATATCGTTGCGAGTGAACGGCAAAATCCACCAGATGGATGTGGATCCGGATACCCCGCTTCTGTATGCCCTGCGCGACAATCTGGCGCTCGACAATCCTCGGTTCGGATGCGGCCTCGGACAATGCGGCGCATGCACGGTGCTGCTCGACAATCGCGCCGTGCGCTCCTGCCGTCTGCCCGTGTCGCTGGCCGCGGGAAAAGAGATCGTCACCCTCGAGGGCCTCTCCGCTTCCGGCCAGCCCCATCCCGTGCAGCAGGCGTTCATCGAGGAGCAGGCGTTTCAATGCGGCTATTGCCTGAACGGCTGGGTGCTGACGGCGAAGGCCCTGCTGGACGCGAATCCGCATCCTTCCGAGGCTGAAATCCGGCGCGCCTTCGAGGGCCTGGTCTGCCGGTGCGGCAGCCACGTGGGGATTCTGAATGCGGTGCGCCGCGCGGCCGGGTCCGCAAAGGCGGGAGGCTGAAACGATGTCCGGCAAGCCATCCCTATCGAGACGCGATTTCGTCCGGGGCGCCGGCGGCCTGCTGATCGGCTTCAGCATTGCTGACGCCGCGGTTCTCCCCCGTCTTCTCGACGCCTCCACCGGCGAGCCTCTCGCGTCACCCTCGCCGGGCCGACTCGATTCCTGGCTGCGAATCGAGAGTGACGGTCTCATTCACGTCTTCACGGGCAAGGTCGAAATCGGCATGGGCGTCGAGACGGCGCTGGCGCAGATCGTGGCCGAGGAGCTGGACATTGCGCCCGCGCGCGTCACCTTCGTGATGGGAGATACGGCCTCCACGCCCGACCAGGGCGGCGTGGGCGGCAGCACCTCCGTCATGCTCGGGGCGAAGCCGCTGCGTAATGTCGCCGCCACGGCGCGGTATTTGCTGATGCAACTTGCGTCTCGGCGCCTCGGCGCGCCTGCCGAGCAGCTGGTGGTGCGCGATGGATTGGTGCGCGTCGCGGGAGAGAATGGCCGGAGCGTTTCCTACGGCGAACTGGCCGGGGCGATTGACGAGCAGGATCCGCTGAAAGTCTCCGGCCAGGGATTCGGGCTGAACGTGGAGGGCGCGGGCAAGCCCAAGGATCCGGCGAGCTACTCCGTGGTGGGCCAGCCAGTCCCGCGCGTGGACCTGGCGCCCAAAATTCTCGGGCGATGGCGCTACGTCACCGACGTACGCGTGCCCGGCATGCTGCACGGGCGCGTGGTGCGGCCTCCCGGCGCGGGCGCGAAGCTTGTGCGCGTGGATGAAAAATCCGTCCAGGACATTCCCGGCTACGTGCGGACGGTGGTGCGGGGCGACTTCGTGGGCGTGGTGGCGGAAAACGAATGGGCCGCGATTCGCGTGGCGCAGGCGCTGAAGGTTGACTGGACCCCGGCGCAGAGCGCCTTTCCCGAACAGCAGGACCTTTACGCACAAATGCGCTCGGTGGCTCCCAAGGCGAGCCGCCAGACCGCAAAGGCGGGCGATGCGGATGCCGCTCTGGCCGCCGCGGCGAAGCGCGTAGAAGCGGCGTATGAGTGGCCGTTCCAAGCGCACGCCACGATGGGACCCGGCTGCGCCGTCGCCGATGTCCGGCGTGATGGCGTGACCACCGTCTGGTCCGGGGCGCAGAAGCCGCACGCGCTGCAAACAGGCTTTGCCGAACTGCTGGGCGTGCCGCGCGACCGCGTGCGCGTCATCTGGGTGGAAGACGCCGGCTCCT
>JAJXZD010000246.1 GCA_021780215.1 Acidobacteriota bacterium | reverse complement strand
TTCGGTGATGATCACCCCCGGCCCGCGGACAGGACGATACCGCGTCGGCAAGGATCACATCCTCTACGATGACAAAGGCAACAGCAGCATTTCCCTCCATGATTACGCCTTCGCCATGCTCGATGAACTCGAGCATCCCAAGCACCACCGCGAACGGTTCACAGTCGGCTATTGAGAAAGCATTGCCGGCCCTGCCGAGCTTCTCCCGGGCCGATGACGGATTTTCAGATTGCGGCATCCCGCTGCCAATGAGGCGTAGTAGAATGCCCGCGGTCCAGCGTGCGTCGGGAGGCCTCCGACGCCGCGCGCGAGAATGCGGTGTCCGAACATATCGCGCCGCAGCCAAAGGAGAGCTATGAAACTCATTCGGATAATTTCGGCATTCCTCGGCGTGCTCGCCTTTTCTTCTGCGATTGCCGCGCAGGCGCCCAAGCCGGTCCGGACGCAAGCGGGCCTCGTGCAAGGAACCATCGAGGACGGCATCACGGTGTACAAGGGCGTGCCATTCGCCGCCCCGCCGCTCGGCAATCTCCGCTGGCGCGCTCCACAGCCGCCCATTCCTTGGAAAGGTGTTCGCAAGACCGACGCATACGCGCCCGCCTGCATGCAGACTCCCATCGTCAATCGGGACCTGGGCCTCGAACCCGTGACCACCAGCGAGGATTGCCTCTATCTCAACATCTGGACGCCGGCAAAATCGCCCCGCGAACGCCACGCCGTGATGGTCTGGATTTATGGAGGCGGCTTCACCATCGGCGGCACTTCGATGCCGCAATACGACGGCGAGAAACTCGCGAAGAAGGGGGTGGTCCTGGTCAGCGTGGCTTATCGCCTTGGCGAGTTTGGCTTCCTGGCGCACCCTGAGCTGAGCGCCGAAAACCACGGCCACTCGGGGAACTACGGCCTGCTCGACCAGATCGCCGGGCTTCGCTGGGTTCAGCGCAATATCGCCGCGTTCGGGGGCGATCCGAGCCGCGTGACGATCTTTGGCGAATCCGCCGGAGGAATTTCCGTCAGCATGCTCGCGGCTTCCCCCCTGGCCGGGGGGCTGTTCCAACGCGCCATCTCGGAGAGCGGCGGTTCGCTGGCGCCCGCCCGCCTGGCCCGCGAAGGAGGCGAAAATGTGCCTCCGCTTTCCCTCGCCGAGCGCAACGGAGCAGCTTTTCTCGCCAAGCTCGGAGCGGCTTCCATTGCCGACGCGCGCAAGATGTCCGCCGAGGACATCCTGAAACATTCGCCTCCCGGCATGGGAGGCTCGTGGCCCAATTTCGACGGGTATGTTTTGCCCGGCGACGAATACGATCTTTACAGGGCCGGGCGTTACAACGATACTCCCGTTCTGATCGGCACGAATTCGGATGAGGGCGCCCTCTTCGTCGCCAGCACCACTCTCCCCGCCTACCAGGCTGCCGTTCGATCCGGCTACGGCGAATATGCGGACAAAATTCTCGCCGCATACCCGGCCGATTCGGATGCCCAAGCGCTTCGTTCGGACCGCGATCTGGCTCGCGACGCGACGTTTGGATGGAATACCTGGGCGTGGGCGCGTCTGCAATCCCGCACCGGCAAGGGCAAGGTCTACGTCTACTATTTCAGCCACCGGCCGCAATATCCCAACCAGCCTCGCTACAAGGATTGGGGGGCAGCCCACGGCTCGGAAATCTCGTACGTGTTTGGCAACTTCATCCCTGCCATGCCTGCCACCGCCGCGGACCTCACACTTTCCGACGAGGTCTCTTCCTACTGGGTGAATTTTGCCAATACCGGCAACCCGAACGGGGCAGGCCTTCCCCAATGGCCGGCTTTCGAAGAGCCTCACGCCCAGGTGATGAACCTCAACGATCCATCGAAGGCCATCCCCGTGCCCCATCTGCGCAAGCTCGAGGCGCTCGATGGCTATTACGCCTGGAGGCGCAAGTCCGAAACAAAACCGAAGCCGTAAGAGCCTGCGCGGCACGCCAGGGTGCGACGTTCCCGAATCGCCTGCTCATCCGGCGGTGGAATTTCGGGATTGCATGAAGTATCTTAGTTTTCGCTGATATTTTTGACTGGGAGAAGAGAGCAATGGCGGATGAAAACGCCGCGCAGAGCGTTCGCATGGTGAAATGCGTGAAACTAGGCCGCGAATTGCCCGGCATGGACCGGCCGCCCTGGAAGGGTGAGCTCGGCAAACGCATCTACGAAAACGTCTCCAAGGAAGCCTGGAGGATGTGGGTGGACCACTCGAAGATGCTGCTGAACGAGTTCCGCCTCAACCCCCTGGATCCTCAGGCGCAAAAAATGATGGAAGACCAGATGGAGCAGTTCTTCTTCGGCAGCGGGGCGAAGCCGCCGGAGAACTACGTCGCGCCGAAGCAGTAGCGGCTCCGAGCGCCACCCGCGCGAACTGTTTTCCCCTCTATTTCCTGCCTGAAATGCCTGCCTTACCGCCCGAAGAGTGGGTTAGAATGGCCGCGCTTCGGCGCGTTACGGGCGCCGCGAAGGAGATCCGACATGGGAATGGTAACGGGCGGGGAGTTGGTGGTGCGGACACTGGCGCGCGCGAACGTGCGTAATGTCTTCGGCCTGCACGGGGCGCACCTGGAAACAATTTTCCAAGCCTGCCTGAATCACCGCATTCCCATCACCGACACGCGCCACGAAGCTGCCGCCGGCCATGCCGCCGAAGGCTACGCGCGGGCCACGCGTTCCCTCGGAGTGGCTATGGCCACGGCTGGCCCGGGGTTCACCAATATCATCACATCGGTCGCGAACGCGTATCTGGACCGCACGCCGGTGCTCTATCTCTGCGGCTCCGCCGGACTGGCGGAGGCGGAGACCAATACCTTGCAGGCAGGCATTGACCAAGTCGCCATCGCCACGCCCATCACCAAATGGGCGCACCGGATCACCGTCCCGCAGCAGATTCCCCGGCTGGTTGCCCAGGCTGTCCGGCTGGCGACCTCCGGCATTCCCGGACCGGTCTTGCTGGATCTGCCCATTGATGTCCTCTCCGCGCAAGTGGACGAGGCGACTGTCCAGATCCCGGAAAAAGTTCTTCTGGAGACGCGGTCGCTGCCCCAACCTGGCCTGGTGGAAGAAGCCCTGCGTCTGCTGGCCGGAGCCTCCCGGCCGGTGATTATGGCCGGGGCCGGAGCATATTTTTCCGATGCCGGCGAAGAGCTGCGCAAATTCGCCGAGGCCACCGGCACGCCGGTATATTCCGATTTTCAAGCGCACGGACTATTGCCGAGCAGCCATCCGCTTTACGGAGGAACATTCCACAAGATGGCCGACCTGTCGGCTCCGGGGCAGCGGCCCGATTGGGTGCTGGCGGTGGGCGTCCGCTTCGGCCTGTTCACTCTGGGCATGAGCGACCTGGAGGTGCCGCTGGCTGCCAAGATCATTCATGTGGAAATTGACCCGAAGGAGATTGGACGATTGCGGCAGGTGGCTGTGGGCATCGCGGCCGACCCGCGCGAAACCCTGCGCGCGATGAACGCGGGCGCGGCTTCGCACCAGTGGCCCAGCCGGGCGGCCTGGCAGAAGACTGTCGCCGACGCGAAAATCGAGAGGCGCAAGAAGGCCCAGCCGATCCTCGAGCAGAGCGGCCCCCCGATTCATCCCTACCAGGCGGTCTCCGCGATTGCGGACAACATCCCGGAAGATACCGTCATCATCGGCGATGGAGCCGAGGCTTATCATTGGTTCAACGAGGTGGTCCGGCAGAATCATCCAGGAAGCTACATCACCCACGGTTTTCTCGGCGCGGTGGGATTCGGGCTAGGACTGGCGATCGGCGCCCAGGTGGCTCACCCGCGCCGCCCGGTGCTGTGCCTGGCGGGAGACGGCGCGATCGGATTTACCATCGCTGAGTTCGACACTCTGGCGCGGCATAAGCTGCCCATCGTCGCCGTGGTGATGAACAACCATAGCTGGGCCGCGTCGCAGCATTTTCAGGAAATCGTCTCCGGCACGGACCGCCTGACAGGCACGCAGCTCCGCGACGCCAATTATCACGAAGTAGCTGCGGCTTTCGGATGCCACGCCCAGCGCGTCACCCAGATCAAGGACCTGGGGCCCGCCATCAAGGCGGCATTCGCGAGCGGAAAGCCCTCGTGCATCAACGTGGCGATTGATGTGGCGCCGCTGCCGCCGGAGCTGCATTTGCTGATGGCGCGGCACTAGGGACGGCAACGTTGCGTGGAGACACGGTCCGGAAGCTGGCTGGCCCGTGCGTATGATTCCGCAGCGAGCATTCGATCGCGCAAAGCGATCCCGCTGGCCTAGCTTCGGGTGGAAGCCTGCGGGCCGGAGGGGCCGCGGATGCCCTTTTCCTCCGCGGATCTGGCCTCGCTCGCCTCGTCGAGCAAACGCACTGCCTGGGCGCTCAGCGTCAACTCCGTCGCGCCAAGCAGCTCGCGGAATTGATCGAGAGTGGTCGCGCTCGCAATAGGAGCCGTAGCCCCGCGAGCCACGAGCCAAGCCAGAGCCACCTGCGCGGGCGTCGCGCGGGTCTCGGCCGCCACCGTGTCCAGCCCCTTGAGGATGCGGAATCCGCGCTCGTTCATCATGCCCTTCACACGGTAGCCGCGCGGGCGGCCCTCCAGATCCTTCTCGGAGCGGTACTTGCCCGTCAGAAATCCGCTGGCCAGCCCGAAGTACGGGATCACGCCGATATTCTCGCGCTTACAGAGATCCGCCAGCTCGCCTTCAAATTCGAAGCGGTCATACAGGTTGTACCAGGGCTGCAGGGTCTCGTAGCGAGGCAAACTGTTCTTGGCGCTCACTCGAAGAGCCTCGGCCAGGCGGGGGGCCTTGAAGTTTGACGCTCCAATCGCCCGCACCTTCCCCGCGCGGATCAGCTCATCGAACGCCGACAGAGTTTCCTCCATGGGAGTGTTCTCATCGTCGCGGTGCGCCTGGTAGAGATCGATGTAGTCCGTCTGCAGGCGCTTGAGCGACCGTTCGACGGCCTGAAAGATATAGGCGCGGGAGAGCCCCTGCTCTCCGGGGCCCATCTCGACGCCCAGCTTTGTGGCGATCAGAACTTTCTCGCGGCCCCCGCGCTTTGCCAGCCATTTGCCGATGATCGTTTCAGACTCGCCGCCCTGGTGGCCGGGAATCCATTTCGAATACACGTCGGCGGTATCAATCAAGTTGAGCCCGGCATCCACGAAGGCATCGAGCAATTTGAACGACATCGCTTCATCAGCGGTCCAGCCGAAGACGTTGCCGCCCAGCGCCCAAGGCGCCACTTCCATACCCGAATTGCCCAGCTTCTTCTTGATCACGTTCGCCTCCGTGTATCCGTGTGCTCCTGCGGCGTGCGTCGCGCCGCCGGGATGATAATGGACCCGCTGGGCCGGTCACAAAAGAAAAATCGTGCCGGCCCCATTTCCCTGCGCGGAATCCGATCAGTGGCCACCCTGCAAGGTGGCCTGAAAGAGGCCCGCCATTTTTTCGAGAGCGCGGTCGGCTTGCGGCGCGTTGAAGGCGGCGCTATCCGGCACGGTCCAGCCGTGATGCGCATCACGGTACGTTTCGCTCTCCGACCGGCCGTTCCACGCGGCGAGCACCTTTTCCAGCTTCTCGATAGCTTCCTTGGGCATGGAGTGGTCCTCGACGGCGTGCGCGAAATAGAGCCGCGCCTTGATCCTCGGCAGAAGCGTATGAGGGCTGGAGGGCTCGTCGGTGAACAGCCTGCCGCCATGAAATGAAGCGATTGCGGCGATTCGGTCCGGACGCGCCGCGGCCGCCCGCATGGCCATGGCCCCGGTGAAGCAGTAGCCCACGACACCCATCGGGCCGCGAGCCACAGATTCCTGTCGCCCCAGAAAATCCACGTACGCGGAGGAGTCACGCTCCATCGCCTCCGGGGAAAGCGGCGCGGCCAGCTCGGCAAAGCGCTTCATGGACTGTTCATCGCCCATCTTGAGCGGGAAAGTCCAGAGCGGATATTTTCCGGTGCGATAGAAGACGTTCACGAGCAGCACCGTGTAGCCCCGCGAGGCCAGCCGCCCGGCCATTTGGCGATGCGAAGGGCGCACCCCCATGATGTCCGGCAGATGAATCACACCGGGCCACTGGCCCCGTTCCTGCGGCTGAAAGAGGACTGCGTCCGCAGTCCCGTCGGCAGTCCTAATCTCGACCTCTTTTTCGAGCATTCACGTTCTCCTTTTCGTTCTGTCGGAAGTCCAGGGCAACGTATCTTACCAGCATAGCGGTCCCTGCCTGCAAGCGGCGCGAGAGGCGGGGGGCCGTGGTTCGGAGCCGCGGCCGGAAATGCGGCAAGAAACGTCTCAGCGCCGCGCCTCGAGTGCGTTAGAATGGTGAGCTTATCAATAATTAGGAGACTCCTTTTTTCGCATGAGCACACAATCTCGCAATTCATTCGGTAGCCGGGCGCCGCTGCGCGCCGGAAAGCAATCCTTCACCATCTATCGCCTGGAAGCCCTGGCGCAGTCCGGCGCGGGCCGCGTGGAGCGCCTTCCCTTCTCGCTGAAAGTGCTTCTCGAAAATCTATTACGCCATGAGGACGGCCGCTTCGTGCATGCGGACGACATTCGGGCCCTGGCGAACTGGGACCCGCGCGCCGGCTCCGCGTCCGAAAAGGAAGTTTCCTTCATGCCCGCGCGCGTCTTGCTGCAAGACTTCACCGGCGTTCCCGCGGTGGTGGATCTGGCGGCGATGCGCGATGCCATTCGCAAGCTCGGAGGAGACCCAAAGAAGATCAATCCATTGCTTCCCGCCGAGCTGGTGATAGACCATTCCGTGCAGGTGGATAAATTCGGCTCCGCGGATGCCTTCGCCTACAACGCCGAGATCGAAATGCAGCGCAATCTGGAGCGCTACGCCTTCCTGCGCTGGGGGCAGAAGGCGCTGCGGAATTTCAAGGCGGTCCCTCCGGACACTGGCATCTGCCATCAGGTGAACCTCGAATATCTGGCTCGCGTGGTCTTCAGCGAGCAGCAGGACGGCGAGTGGCTGGCGTTCCCCGATACGCTCGTGGGCACCGACTCGCACACCACCATGGTCAATGGCCTCGGCGTGCTCGGATGGGGCGTTGGCGGCATTGAAGCGGAGGCCGCCATGCTCGGCCAGCCGCTCTCGATGCTGATCCCTCCGGTGGTCGGCTTCAAGCTGCACGGCCGCCTGCCCGAGGGAGCCACGGCCACGGACCTGGTGCTCACCGTCACGCAGATGCTGCGCAAGAAGGGGGTGGTTGGAAAGTTCGTCGAGTTCTACGGGACCGGCCTGTCGAGCCTAACCCTCCCCGACCGAGCCACCATCGCCAACATGGCGCCGGAATACGGGGCCACCATGGGCTTCTTCCCGGTGGATGCGGAGACGCTCGCCTACCTGCGCTTCACCGCGCGCAGCGAGGAGCAGGTGCAGTTGGTGGAAGCCTACGCGAAAGAGCAGGGTTTGTTCCGCACCGATGCCACGCCAGACCCCGTCTTTTCGGACACGCTCGAGCTGGACTTGGCGAACGTCGTGCCGACCATGGCCGGCCCGAAGCGGCCGCAGGATAGCGTGCCGCTCACGCAAGCCAAGGCGGCGTTCGAGAAGTCGCTCTCCGGAGCGCCCCGCCGCGTTCGCGTGCAGGACAACGGCAACCAGTTCGATCTGGCCGACGGCTCCGTGGTGATCGCCGCAATCACCAGCTGCACCAATACATCCAATCCCTCGCTGATGCTGGGCGCGGGCCTGCTGGCGAAGAAGGCGGTCGAGCGCGGCCTTTCCGCCAAGCCCTGGGTGAAGACCAGCTTCGCGCCTGGATCGAAGGTGGTCACCGACTACATTGAGAAGGCCGGGCTGTGGCCCTACCTGAACGCCCTGCGCTTCCATCTGGTCGGCTACGGGTGCACCACGTGCATCGGCAACAGCGGGCCTCTGCCGGATGCCGTCGGGAAAGCCGTCAAAGACAACAATCTGATGGCCGTTTCCGTCCTGAGCGGGAACCGCAATTTCGAGGGACGCATTAATCCGCTCTGCCGCGCCAACTATCTCGCATCGCCACCGCTGGTGGTGGCCTATGCGCTGGCCGGAAGCATGGATTTTGACATTGTCAACGAGCCGCTCGGCCAGGACCTCCGTGGCAAGCCCGTCTTTCTGCGTGATATCTGGCCGACTCCACAGGAGGTCGAATCGGCGGTGCGGTCCTCGGTCTCGCGGGAAATGTTCGCCAAGGAATACGCGGATGTGTTTGCAGGAGACGAGCGCTGGCGCGCCCTGCCCGTTCCCGCCGGAGACCTTTACGCCTGGGACGAGAACTCGACCTACATTAAGAATCCTCCCTACTTCGAAAACATGCCCCTGCAGCCGGCGCCTCTCTCCGACCTTCGCGGCTTGCGGGCGCTCGCCGTGCTCGGAGACAGCATTACCACCGACCACATCTCCCCGGCCGGCTCGATTCCCGCGGACAGCCCGGCGGGGAAATACCTGATCGCTCACGGTGTGCAGCCCAAGGACTTCAACTCCTATGGCGCGCGCCGCGGCAACCATGAAGTGATGATGCGCGGAACGTTCGCGAACATTCGCCTGAAGAACCTGCTCGCGCCCGGCACGGAGGGCGGATGGACGATTCATCAGCCCAGCGGCGAAAAAATGACCATCTACGATGCGGCCATGCAATACCGCAAGGAAGGCGTCCCGCTCGTGGTGATCGCCGGCAAGGAGTACGGCTCGGGCTCGTCGCGCGATTGGGCCGCCAAGGGCACGATTCTGCTCGGCGTGCGGGCTGTGCTGGCGGAGAGCTTCGAGCGCATTCATCGCAGCAATCTGGTTGGAATGGGCGTCCTGCCACTCGAGTTTCTGCCCGGCGAAGACCCGAAATCTCTCGGCCTTACGGGCCAGGAGGCATTCGATTTCGAGGGCCTGGCCGGGAATTTCCAGCCTCGGGCGAAGATTCGCGTGCGCGCGCACAGCGATGGGAAGGAAAAAAAGTTCACGGCCATTGCGCGGATTGACACACCCTTTGAGGTCGCTTACTACCAGCACGGCGGAATCCTGCAGTACGTCCTCCGCCAGATGCTCTAGCGGCCGGAAAGCTGCGTGGGGCGGGAGGAGCGGCGGCCTAGACCTGCGCGTCCGTCGTCATTCCTGACGCGCAGCCGCAGCACGAAGGGCGCTGCCAAACCGTAGGCGCAGGCAAAGGCCACGAAGAATCCGCTCATGCCAAGCCCCAGTTGTCCGCCGTGCCGCAGCAGAAGGGCCAGCGCGGCATCCCCCAAACCAACGGACAGCCCGAAAAGCAAAATGGCGCAGGCAGCCGTGGGACAAAGGCAGGCGTGGCAGCGCGGGCAGGCAAGGTGTGCCAGGCCCGAAAGGGACCAGAGCGTTCCGGCCGGAATGCGCCCATGACATTGCGGGCAGATCACTGTTGAGTACCCCGCTGGCGAATTCGCCGACCATCCGGCGGCTTTCCCTGGGATTGCCGCCTGCTTCTGGCCGGAATCTACCATAATTCCGGGCTCCCGAGACAAATAATCGCCCCGCGAAACCCAAGCGAACCTCCTGACCTTGCATCCCAGAAGGGCAAAATGTTCTTGACCGTGAATGCCCTTCATCGGCAAAATGCGCGCTACGTGGAGCACATAGTTACTGACCAGTGACCTTTGCGCGCACCGCTCCGCCCAGCTCCGGGCAACTTCTGGAGAGCATGGCGCTGATACGTGCACTGGCCGGGCAGGCGGGAACAAGGGTGGGCCATGAAAAGGGTGCAGAGTCGTTTCCTCAGCGTTTCTGCGGCTGCGGTCATCTTTTTTCTGGCGGGGGCGGCGTCCAGCCCCGCGCAGACCAACGCCAATCCGGCGCGCATCACCCAGGCGATTGACGAGCACAGCCTGACCGTCCTTTCAGGCAACACGCATCCGCTGGCCCGGCCTGAATTCGACCGCGGCCCCGCGCCGGCCGCGCTGCCGATGGAGCGCATGCTGCTGGTTCTGAAGCGCAGCCCGCAGCAGGAAACGGCGCTGGAGACGCTGCTCGAGCAGCAGCAGAATGGCGCCTCCCCCAGCTACCACCACTGGCTGACGCCGCAACAGTTCGGCCAGCAATTCGGCCCTGCGGACAAAGACATTCAGACAATCACCCAGTGGCTGCAAGCGCACGGCTTTCAGGTGGCGGGAGCATCCAACGGGCGGACCACCATTGAATTTTCCGGCACGGCCAGCGAGGTGCAGGAGGCGTTTCACACCGCCATCCACCAGTATCACGTGTATGGGCAGGACTACTGGGCGAATTCGAGCGACCCGCAGATTCCCGCGGCGCTGGCGCCGGTGGTGGTCGGCGTCAACACCCTGTACAACTTTCCGCGCCAGGCCATGCACGAAACGACCGGGGTCTTCACACGTTCGAAGGCCACGGGCATGGTGACGCCTGCGAATCCGCAGTATACCTTTCCCAATCCCTGCAGCACGTTCTCGCAGCCACTCTGCAATTTCGCGCTCGCTCCGGCGGATTTCGCCAAGATTTACGATGTGCCCAACCTGGCGCTGCTGCCGGCGCCCAAGACGGTCTACAACGGTGACGGCACAACAATCGCCATCGTCGCCGAAAGCAACATCAACCCGCAGGATTTCGCGAATTTTCGGTCGTTTTTCGGCCTGCCCGCCGGCAATCTGAACGTAATCCTCAATGGCCCCGATCCGGGCATTATCCTCGGGCCGGAAACCGAAGCCGACCTCGACACGCAGTGGGCCGGAGCCGTGGCGCCGAACGCCACGATTGATCTGGTGGTTTCCGGGTCCACGGAGACCAGCCTCGGCCCCGACCTTTCCGCCGAATATGCGATTGACAACAACCTGGCGCCGATCCTGAGCGAGAGCTTTGGCCTCTGTGAGTTCTATCTGGGAACGGCCGGCAACGCCTTCTACAGCCAGCTCTGGCAACAAGCGGCCGCCCAGGGCATCACCGTGACCATTTCCTCGGGCGATCAGGGCTCGGCGGTCTGCGACTACGGCCAGACTGCCGCGTCGCACGGGCTTTCGGTGAATGGATTCGCCTCCACGCCGTATAACATTGCCGTGGGCGGAACGGACTTCAATGATCTGAATAATTTCGCGCAGTTTTGGAATACCAATCCGAGCACATCCACCACGCAGCCTTCCGCGCTGGGCTACATCCCGGAGATGACCTGGAATGACTCTTGCACAAACCAGGAGATTCCCGCCGCGCTACAACTGGGCAATCTGACCGCGGAGCAGACCTGCAATAGCGCCCTCGTGCAGCAGTACGGGTTTGTCACTGTGACCGGAGGAAGCGGGGGAAAGAGCAATTGCACGAGCTCCGACGGGCAGAATCTGACGAGCTGCTCCGGGAGCTACCCCAAGCCTGCGTGGCAGACCTCGCTGACGCCTCGCGACAGCGCGCGCGATGTGCCGGACGTTTCGCTCTTCGCCAGCAACGGCTTCAATGGCAGCTTCTACATTGTCTGCGAGCTGGACCAAACCCAGTACGCGCTCCCAGGCACGCCACCTTGCAATCCGAATACGCCGAATTCGGCGTTCCTCGGTTTGGGTGGAACGTCGGCTTCCACGCCCGCATTTGCCGGCATGATGGCGCTCATCAATCAGGCGACCAGCTCGCGCCAGGGCAATGCGAACTACATCCTGTACGCGCTGGCCGCAAAGACTGGAGCGACGTGCAAATCGGCCGCCAATCCCGCCAGCTCGTGCGTCTTTTACGACATTCCCGCGGGATCCACGATTGCGATGCCCTGCAAGCCCAGCACCCCGAATTGCACCGTGATTAGGACGGGAGACCAGTACGGAGTGCTTTCCGGATTCTCCACCTCCGCCGGCTACGATCTGGCGACCGGCCTTGGCTCGGTCAACGCGGCAAACCTGATCAGCCAGTGGGCGAGTTTTGTGCTCAATCTGAAGCCGTCCACGACGGCGCTGACGCTGACGCCTCTTTCCGGCGGCAGCCTGACCACTCTCGTTCATGGCCAGACCGTCACTGTTTCCACCAGCGTGGCGGCGGGCCAGGGAGCAACCGGCACGCCCACCGGGAACGTCTCTCTGCTTGCGAATACCGGCCCGAACGGGCAGGAGGGCGTCCAGGGTCTCATTCTAAGCAACGGCAGCGCCTCCGGGACCACCAACGCACTCCCCGGCGGGACCTACACCGTGCAGGCGCAATACGCCGGCGATGGGACGTTTTCGTCGAGCGCGTCTTCCGGGACATCCGTAACCGTGGCGCCAGAGGCCAGCAAGGCAACCATCGCGTACGAACTGTTTGACCCGGTAACCGGAGCCCAAACCAGCCCGAGCGCCACCACCGCCGTCTTTGGCACGCCGTCGCTGCTGCGAGTCAACGTTGCGAGCCAGGCGGGCGACGCCTGCGTCACGAACGCGCCGGGAGCAAACGGCTGTCCGACGGGCAGCATAACTCTGACGGACAGCTATAACGGCGGAACGGCCGCTCTTCTCGATGGCGGAACATTCAAGCTGAACAGCGAAGGCTACACCGAGGATCAGGCCATTGACCTTCCCGGCGGCACGCACAACCTGGCGGCGGCGTACCCCGGCGACAGCAGCTTCAACGCAACCAATGCCAACGGCACGCTGACAATTACTCCGGTCCCAACCACCAACGTGCTGTTTCCTAATAGCAACACGGAGATATTTGGCCAGAGCACGTCATTGAGTGTGGTCGTCGCGGCTCAGAATATATTTTCCAGCATTGCGCCGACTGGCACGGTCACCTTCTATTCCGGAACCACGGCGCTCGGCAACTCTCAGCTTTCCGGGAGTGTAAACCCAAACACCCACCAAATGAGCGCGGGCGCCAATCTCACCACCACATCTCTCCCGCACGGCCAGGATAGCATCACGGCTCAGTACAGCGGTGATGCCAGCTACGCGGCCTCACCATCCCCAGCGCAAACAATCACCGTGCTCTACCAGACGGCCATGTCGCTCACCTACTCGAAGGCGACTATTACTGTGGGCACGCCGGTGACGTTTGCGGCCCAGGTGACAACCTCGCAAACCGGCGGTCCGGCCATCACGGGGACTGTGCAATTCCTGGCAAACGGCCTGTCGCTCAGCTCTCCCGTGGTCTCCAATGGCCAGGCGCAAATCAACACATCTTCCTTGCCGAGCGGAACGTATCGGGTCTATGCATATTACAGCGGGGATACCAACTATGCAGCGGCCAGCGGCAGCTTCATGGAGACGGTGAACACCATTAGCACCACGACTTCCGTAACGTCGTCGAACAGCACAATTTCGCAAGGCTCGAGCGTCACGTTTACGGCGATGGTCACGCCGGGGCAGAGCGGAGGCCCCGCGATGACCGGGAACGTCCAATTCTTCTCCAATAACGTGCCCATCGGCTCGGCCGGGATATCCAACGGGCAAGCAGAAATCACCACCACATCTCTCCCGGCGGGTTCCGACCAGATTACAGCAACCTACATGGGCGATTCGAATTACTCGACCTCCACATCCTCGGCAATCACGGAAACGGTAAATGCCGTCCCGACTTTCACAATAGCGGCCTATCCTTCGACAATCACCATCAGCGCGCCCGGCCAGTCGGGATCCACGATGCTGACCTTTACGTCCCAGAACGGCTTCAGCGGCAGCGCCACGCTTACGTCATCCGCCTGCATGGGCCTGCCCTCCGAATCAAGCTGCGGCTTCTCTCCCTCGTCCATCACGATTCCATCGAATGGAGCCCCGACCACCACTACTCTGACGATCCTGACCACGGCGCCATCCGCGGCCCTGCCCACGGCAACCCATCGCCAGAATCCTGGAAGCTGGCTGGGCACGGGAGGAGTAATCGCGCTGGCATTCTTCCTGGCGCTTGGGCTCGCCGCCCTTTGGGCTCGCGGCAGCCAGAGGCGGTGGGCGGCAGCTTTCGCACTGATCGCGCTGGCATTCGTTTTCGCGAATGCCGGATGCGGCGGAGGAAGCGGAGGCGGCGGGATCACCAATCCGGGAACGCCGGCACCGTCCAATACGCCGGTCACCGTCACAATCACAATCAATGGCGTGACGCAGACGGTGCCTGTGACGGTCGTTGTTCAGTAGGGGCTGCTCAAGCTCGCGGCGCTGCCCAAGAGCCGGGCAACGGCGAGAAACGGGAGTGCGCTTCCGCGAGAAAAGCGAGGAGGCGGCCCTTGCACGAAATGGGATGCGCGCAAGGGCGCCCGGCCGGTTTCCAGGTGCTGGTTACGGCAGCTTTTTCTTGCCCAGCAGGCCGCCCAGAAATCCTCCCGAGCCGCTGGTGCTTCCGCTCCCCTGCGAACCGCCCAGGACTCCCCGGGCAATCGCCCCCACGTTGGGAACGAAAACGGGGTCCGATGTGGTTCCCTGAATCTTGAAGGGAATGCCCCCGCCCTGCGATTTTCCGCCGCCTGTAAGGGATGACAAAGCGGAGGAAACAGCGCCCATGGCTCCGCCGGAGGCGGTCAGCTTCGCCAGCATGCTGCAGTCGAGCTTTCCGTCCGGGCTGATGAACCCGTTTCCAGTGATGGCGCCAAGAGATTGCACCACCAGATTCAGATTATCCGCACGGGTGCCCGTAGGATCCACCCTCAAGTTGGAACTGAGCGTCTGAATCACGGTGTCCGAACCGCCGCTTCCCAATCCCACGAAGGACGACAGCGCGCCCAGCTTCGATTGAAGGCTGAAACCCGTCAGGCGGCCATTCGAGAGGTTGACGGGGCCGGTGATCACCAAGGCGTCCAGCGGGCCGCTCAACGCGAGATCGAGGTCCAGCGTGCCGCTCGTCAGCGACGCGCCCCGGGGAAGCGTGATGCCGGCTGCCGGGAGCACGCCTTCGAGATCAGGCACAGGCATGCTCTGCCCCGTCAACCGCATCTGGACAGTTGTGGATGGGCCCGAGGCGTCGTACGTCCCGGCCAGATGGGCCAGGGCCTTGCCGATATGCACATTGCCCTGCGTCAGACTGCCCGCTTCCCTCTTCATGTCGTAGGCGGTCTGGTAGTCGAGGTTCACCGGCACGCTCGACGGCGAGCCGCCCGCGACGAGCCGGATTTTTTCCGTTGTCGCAGTGCCATTGGACCGCATCTGCTGTCCATCGGAGGAGACATCTCCATTGAAATCCAAAGTCCCCGCAAGGCCCGAGGAGGGGTCCACTAATCCGATGGAAGCGAGGTCCACACGCTGTGCATCCAGCTTCGCGGAGAAGAGCGTGAGCGAGGCGTCGGCTGAGTCCACGGGGCCGGCGTGGCCATCGAGCGAAAAGGTCCCCCCACCGGGCGTCTGGGCCGTCAGCTTGAAGGGAAACT
>JAJXZD010000116.1 GCA_021780215.1 Acidobacteriota bacterium | reverse complement strand
TGGCCTCATGCGCGGGCGAGTACGGTCCGGGCTCGAAAGCGGGAGAATTCACCCCGCGCTGGTTCTCCTCGACGATGCGGCGGTCCTGGTCGTTGGTGGCGTTCCACACCTTGGTCAAGTCCTCGACGCTGTAGTCCACGCCCTCGACCGCGTCCTTGTGGACCAGCCACTTGGTCGTCACCTGCGTCTCGGTGGGCCCGATCGGCAGCACGCGGAACGTCACCGCGTGGTCGCCGAGCACGTGGTTCCAGGTGGTCGGGTAGTGGAACAGCAGCAGCGTGCCGATCTTGTCCGCCGTCACCGCCTCGCTCAACGGGCGGCGCACCGCGGGCTCGCCGGACATGGTGTAGCTGACGGCATCGCGCAGCAGCGGCATGCGCGCGGTGCGGAACTGGCCGCTTTCGGCCAGACGGAACGCGCTCGGCAGGCCGGCCGCCTCCATCCGCGCGACGTGGGCGGCAACCGCCGGATCGGCGTCGGCGGTGGCAAGCCCGCCGACGGTCGGGGTTTCCGGAAACGTGCGGGTGAGTTCCGGGTGGCTGCCGGGGCAGTGGTAGCACTCGCGGTTGTTCTCCCAGACGAGTTTCCAATTGCCCTTCTCGACGATGGTGCTTTCCGCCGCGAGTTTCGCCTCGCTCAGCCGGTGCGGCAGGAAATACGGCTCCATCTGGGCGCGGAAGGCGGCGAAATCGGGGGCCTGGCGCCCGACGCAGACAAAAATATAGCCGCCGGCGGTGTCGCAATGCACCGGCTTGAGGCCGTGGGACGCGGCATCGAAGCCCGGCCCCATGTCGCGCGCGAACTGCAGGCTGCCGTCCAGATCGTATGTCCATTGATGGTACGGACAGACCAGCTTGGCCACCGCGCCGCGCTCGGCGGCACAGACGCGGGAGCCGCGATGGCGGCAGGAATTGTGGAAGGCGCGGATCGACCCGTCGCGCGCGCGCAGCACGATCACCGGATAGGCACCGATCTGCATCGTGAAGTAGCTGCCGGGCTTGGCCAGTTCGCAGTCGTGGCCGGCGAACAGCCAGTCGCGATACCAGATGTGTTCCAGGTCGAGGTCGAAGTAGCCGGGGTCGGTGTAGAACTCGCGGGGCAGCGTGTGGCCCGGCTTGCGGGTGCGAAGCTGGTTCAGCATCTCGGCGTGCGCGCTCATTGTCCTGTCCCTCGTCACCATCGCTGCGTCGGCATCGGTTGCGGGGGGCGAACGCCGGGCGCCGGCCTTGCCGCGCGAGTGGCGGCCAAGCCCGGACCCAGGACCGCCCACCGCGATCCATCAGGCTCGTTCGTGGCTGGTTTCCGGGCTCGGAAGCGGCTCGATCCACCAGAACCCGACGCCTTCCCGAACTTTTTGGGTTCAGTGGCCGATGTCGGGCCCGTTTCTTCCCTACCGTTGCGGGGGCAGCGCCGGAGTCTTCACCGGCTTCCCAATTCTCCGGCGCCCCAGGCGGAGGCACCGGCACCACGAACGAGGGGAGGAGAGCATAGGGGGCGCGGCGGCGGAAGGGGCGCCGTGACGGTCGCGCATTTCGGATGGGGGTAGCGAAAAATTGGATGGGGGCGGGTTGCGTTGAATGTTTGCGCCGTGGCGGAGGCGGCCGCAATCGCCCCTGTCCGCGCATGGGGCTTGAATGTCGGTAAAGGGTGGTTTTGCGACGGTCCGGTTTCGGGGCGGCGCAATCGGAAGCCAGACATTTTCTTTGCGCCGCTGGAGAGGCTATCGTTGGGGCAAATTCAGAGATTCGGACGAGCATGGAGAGCCGCAGTACGAAAGAATGGCTTGAGATGAGGGAGCTGACCCGCGCGCGTCTTGCGACGGGAGTTTGGATTCCTCTGCACGTCAGTGATAAGACAATGGAACATGACTTCGGTGATCCAAATCATTGGTCTGACTATAATGGTATTCGTACGTTCGCGGTGCTGCGCAAAGACAGGGTGGCGGCGGAGGCCGTTAATTGGTCGCAAGCAGCCGAGCCACACGGGCCATCCGTTTACGGCAAGAAATATTACCCAGCGGAAACGCTTCTCTCCGGCGACGAAAAGCCGATTGGAGTTCGTCTCGCGCTGATTCAAGAATTTCCCGGAGATCTGAAAAGTCAGTGGAATCTCAATCAAGATATCATCTTTGCATTGGGCCTGCTGCGCGAAGAGGATGCTTGGATCAGCCCGCAAGATGGGTATATCGAAGTGGCCCAACTTCGAAGAAATGCGTCAGGCGCCCCAATTGGTCTCTACATTAAGCCTGACTACCTCAAAGATTACCTGGCAGCGCGAAAAATGGCGCTGCGGATTGTGCAATTTCGTCAACGGCTGGCAACGTTGCGGGCCGACGAAACGTTCGGCTGGGTCGAGGAGCGCTTCTTGGAGGAACGTGATGGGGGCTCCTTTGTGGGGTCCGCTCGGCCGGTCGGCGGTGAGTCTGTGATGGTCATGCACGTCGGCCGGACAGACAGTTGGTCCTCGGACGAATTGCCCGAAATGGGTCCACCATCCGACAGCAACATCGTCTCCGAACAGTGGACATTTAATCGGCCTCAGCATGGTCTCCATGCGGTCGAAGGGAAGTTCCGCCGTGTGGAATGGCTAGAGGCAGCCGCATCAAGCCCGCGCGTTCGGCATGAGAAGGTCCCATCGGCCGTGACCTTCATCGTAGATGGCGCAGGACTCCGGCAGTCAGCGGATCAACTTGACGACGAAGATATCGGTAAATGGCTCTGGTTCAAGCCGGGCGTGGTACACGCAATACTTCTGCACCGAGGCGCTTCAATCGAATGGTACACGCGAATGACGGCGGCAATTACGCTATCACCCGCAAGTTTTTCCGTTCATTTTGGCCTAAATCCGAAGGGATTTGTTGTCACTTACGCAATGGATGTTGCGCGATTGCTTGAGTGGGAGCGCGTAATTTGGGCAGGCTTCAATGTCGCCCCGGATGGCGGTCTTCCCGACGAACTAAAGCAGGCACAAGTCGGTGGTGATGTTGCTAACACCCAAGCACCCGAGGAGCTTTTTGGAAGTGCGTTGGTAGCACTCGATGCAGCATCGACCTCCCGTTGGGGTTGGCCCTTGTTGCGCGAACATGCCAGTACGGAAAAGATTTCTTTCAGCATCCATCGTTATCGCGCGCTCGATGAACCCGGCTTCCTCGCACTCGCGAAAGATATTGCACGTCTGACTGCTGATAGCATTGACTCGGCACGGCTTCAAACTCTTGTTGGGATTGCAAAAGGAGAGAAGCTTGGATCACTGAAATTATTGGAGCAGAGCCTGGGCACGCTTGTGTCGAGCCAAGAGGCCAGATCGGCGATGACGGTGTTAGTGGGCATCTACGATCTGCGCTTGGGGGACGCGCATCTTCCGTCTGAAAAGTTGCGCGAGGCGTTCGGACTCGCTGGCGTATCAGAAGAAGAGCCACCGCTATTCCGGGCCGTACGCCTCATTCACAACGTGGCGGCGGCATTGTTCCGTATAGCGAAGCTCATTGAAACGAACAGCAAGCCGTAGGGTGGGCTTCAGCCCACCGTCGCAAGTCACGGCCGCTCGCCAGTGTCGGCCAATCCCGCGCCTTCGATCGCCCACTCGATCGGATACAGCCCGCGCGTAACACATCTGGCGAAGCTCGAGAACGGCCAGTCGGCGGGGTGTCGCGCATGGCCGTGCTTCACCGGGTTGAAATGAATGTCATCCATGTGGGCGGCGTAATCCTGGTCGTCGCGAATCGTGTGTTCCCAATACCGGCGTTGCCAGACACCGGCTTCGCGCTTGCGGACCAGGGAGGCGCGCCGAGCTTCCGCCGGCGGGACCGATCGCGAGAACAGGGCCTTGATCGTCC
>JAJXZD010000196.1:480-3882 GCA_021780215.1 Acidobacteriota bacterium | reverse complement strand
CGTGTCCTCCGTGAACCTCCGTGTTAATCTTCTCGCCTTTGACTTTCCTTTCTTGTCTTCCTGGCCTTCACCCAATTCCTCCGTGGAACTCCGTGCCCCCTCCGCGGATCTCCGTGTTAATCTTCTCGCCTTTGACTTTCCTTTGGAGGCACCACCACAATTGCTCACCCACTCCCAAGTGACTCACGAAATCATAGGCGCCGCCATAGAGGTGCACCGCGTTCTAGGCCCCGGCCTCCTGGAATCAGCTTACGAAGAATGTCTCGCTCACGAACTGTCCGCGCGACAAATCTCCTTCGAGCGCCAAAAGGCAGTCCCTGTCGTCTACAAGGACCGCAGGCTGGAATGCGGCTATCGCATGGACTTCCTGGTCAACGGAAAGGTCGTAGTCGAACTGAAGTCGATCGATGCCCTCGCTCCCATCCACGACGCCATCGTCCTCACTTACATGCGCCTCTCCGGCTCCTCCGTAGGTCTCCTGATAAACTTCAACGTCACGTCCCTGAGGCAAGGGATACGCCGCCTGGTCCTCTAATCCCGATCTCTGCCCTTCTCTGTGGAACTTCGTGTCCCCCTCCGTGGGCCTCCATGTAATCTTCCAAGCTCTTCTCCGGCTCCCCCCCGGCGGTCCCTGGAAAATCCGAAATTCCCGTTGACACGACTGGCCGGCCATGTACCCTATGGAGCAACGGGGAAGCTCAAAACGTAAGCCCGGATTTCCCACACGCCCCAAGCCTATACCCTGCTTCTCAATCAGGAGCGAATATGAAAGCAAGAACGACAGCATTGACGCTGGCGGCAATGTGTTTTCTCGGAGCGGCAGTGGCCTTCGCCCAGAGTCCCTTCATGGGCACCTGGAAATTGAACGAGGCGAAATCGAAGTTGGGTCCAGGGGCGCCGAAGAACACAACCGTCGTTTATGAGGCTGTCGGCGACGACATGAAGGTAACAGTCGACGGCACCGACAGCGCGGGGAACCCGATGCACACCGAATGGACCGGCAAGTTCGACGGCCACGAGTACCCGGTGACCGGCAGTTCGTCTGCCGACATGCGGTCCTACCGGCGGATCGGCACCCACACGCTGTCCCTCGTCGAGACAAAGGGAGGCAAGGTTGTGACCTCTGGGCGCATTGCCATCTCGGCGGACGGCAAGACCCGCACGGTCGCGGTGACCGAAACCGATTCGAAGGGCAAAAAGATTCACATGACATCGTTCTACGACAAGCAGTAGCGGCCCGGCTGAATGAATTTCCGCACGCCGCTCGCGAGCGAAGAGAAGACCCGTTCCACCAAGGCGACCACGGAGTCACGCAGAGAACTCTTCTTCCTCTGTGGTCCTCCGTGGCTCTCCGTGGTGATGTTCCTCGCGTTTTTGCTTGCCAGCCCGCCCATTTACGCGGACACTCCCATAGGCATTTGATGGGGCAGGCGCGGCTGACCCGCCCCGATGGAGAGATCCATCTATGCCCCGCGCATTGTTCTCGCAAATCCGTCTGAAGCTGCAAGCGCTCCTCTTCCGCCGCCTCGACCAAGACCTCGAAGACGAACTCCAATTCCACATCGCCATGCGCGAGGCGCATCTCCAATCCGAAGGCCTCCCGCCAGCCGAAGCCCGCCAGGCCGCCCGCCGCCAGTTCGGCAACTCCGCCCGCATCAAGGAAGACAGCCGCAGCCTCTGGACTTTCGACGCGCTCGAAACCTTCTGGCAAGATCTCCGCTACGGTGCCCGCATGCTGGCCAAGAATCCCGGCTTCGCCGCCGTAGCCATACTCACCCTCTCTCTAGGCATCGGCGCCAATACCGCGATGTTCGCGATCACTGACGCCGCCCTGCTGAAGCCGCTGCCTTATCCCAATCCCCAGCAACTGATTTTTCTGCGCGAGTTGTATGCCGGCACGGGCTCGATGAGTTTCTCGATGCCAGATTTTCAGGATATCGCGGCGCAGAATCATACGTTCCAGGAGATGGCGGTCTTCGACTTTCCCGGTTTTGTCCTTACCGGCCGCGGACAACCGACTCTGCTCACCTCCATGAGGGTTTCCGCTCCTCTCTTCTCGATACTCGGCGCAAAGCCGACGCTCGGCCGCGTTTTCACTTCCGCGGACGACCGCCCGGCCGCGGCACCTGTGGCCGTCGTCAGCTACGGCTTTTGGCAAGACCGTCTCGGCGGCGATCGGGCTATTCTCGGCCACGCGATCGTCCTGAGCGGCAAGCCGTATGCCGTGATTGGCGTTCTTCCGCTCGATTTCCGTTTTCTCAACTTCCGGCGTCCACCGGATGTGTACGTACCGATCGGCTTATGGGGCGCGACTCCGGGAATGCTGAGCCGCGGCCAGCATGGAAGCCTCTCCGGTATTGGTCGTCTGCATCCCGGTGTTTCAGTCGGCGCGGCGCGCGCCGATCTCGACGCGATCATGGCGCGTCTCGCGCGCGAATACCGGGCCACGAATCACGCTCATCGCGCGTACGTCGAACCGCTGGCGCAAGAGCTTCACGGCGACAACGCTCCGTTTCTCCTCCTCCTGCTCGCCGCCGTCGGCCTGGTCCTATTGATCGCCTGCGCCAATCTCGCGAGTCTTCAGCTCGCCCGCGCGACCACCCGCCTTCGCGAATTTGCCATCCGCTCGGCGATGGGCGCGCCCCGCAGCCGCCTCTTCCGCCAGCTTCTCTCGGAAAGCCTCTTGCTGGCCGTCCTGGGTGGCGGCGTGGGTCTGCTCCTAGTCACCGTCTCGATGCCCTTGCTGCTCCGCCTGTCACCCCAGGCAATGAATGCCACGATCAACGGCCAAGTCCTGGCCTTCAATCTCCTGATCGCCGTGGCTGCGGGCGTACTCTTCGGCTTCGCGCCGGCGCTGCAACTGGCGAAGCTTGGCCCCGCTTCCGCGCTCCAACAAACCTCCCGCTCCGCCACCGCGCGCTCGGGCGAACGCCAACGCCGCGCCTTTCTCGTCGCCGAAATCGCCATCGCGCTGGTTCTGGCCACGGCCGCGGGCTTGATGCTGCGCAGCCTCGCCGCGGCCGAAAACACGAATCCCGGCTTCGACCCGAACCATCTGCTCGCGCTCAGCGTAGCGATGACCGGTTCCCGCTATGCCTCACCCAAGGGCGCCCGCGCTGCTCCAATCGAACTCGAATTCCTCCATTCGGCGTTCGACCATCTCCGCGCTCTTCCCGGCGTTGTTTCCGCCGGGGCAGCCACGTGCCCGCCTCTTGCCGGCGAATGTTGGGATTATTTCTATTCCATTCCAGGCAAACCCGCGCCAACCGATATGGCCGCGGATGCTGAATTCAGCGAAGTGGATCCCGGCTATTTCTCCACTCTCCGCGCGCCGCTCATCGCCGGCCGCCAGTTCTCGGAAAGCGATAACGCGGCCTCCGCGCCGGTCGCCATCATCAACGA
>JAJXZD010000196.1:0-470 GCA_021780215.1 Acidobacteriota bacterium | reverse complement strand
GCTCGGCCGACCGGCTGCTGCGCTATCTCGGCGTGCTGCCCGGCGCGGTGACGCCGTTCGCCATCATCAACGAGGCCATGTCGAAGATGTAGTTGCCGCACTCCAGCCCTCTGGGGAGCCAGATCCGCGTAGGCGAACCCAAGGGGAAAGGGGAAATATTTCGCATCGTCGGCGTCGTTGCCAACGTGCGCCAGGACGGCCTGGATGTTCCGCAGATGCCCGAGGCGTTCTTCCCATTGGCGCAATCGACCGAAGGCGAAGCAGTTTTCGTGGTACGCACGGCGGGGAATCCGCAGGCGCTGATCGCGGGAGCCACGGCCGCAATTCATGACGCCGATCCCGATATGCCCGTCCGCGTGCACCGGATGACCGATCTCGCGGCGGCTTCGCTCGCTCACCGGCGATTCGTCACGCTGCTCCTCAGTCTCTTTGGCGCCCTCGCGCTCGGTCTTGCCAGCCTCGGCGTCTAC
>JAJXZD010000131.1 GCA_021780215.1 Acidobacteriota bacterium | reverse complement strand
CTTCCCATCTCAGGCCGTCAACGAAGAATCATGAGGCCAGCCCGTCAATACCCCGAGACAAATTAGTACTAGTCCCAAGCTCCATGTCAAAATCTCGGCCGTAATACCTGAGAGCCCAAGACGGCATCAAAGAAAATTCCCAGAAGGTGCCGCACATCAGAATCTGTAACTGCTTTACTATCAGCCAGATTCTCCAGCAATAGCACGTTTGAGAAGGCGCCCAATGCCCTAGCCACAGCCGAACTTGAAACCGGCAGCCTCCTCCCGACAGCCGCTAGCACTCGCCGAAGCAGGTCTCCTGCACTTGCCCGCAATAGCCGTTCCCGGGACCGCAGCCTGGCATGAGCGCCCGGATGGCGGATGGCGAAGAGCTTGAACTCCAGGGAGAGAAGCATCAGACGCCGGTCCTTGGCACCTCGCGCGTAATGGTTGCGCAGGGCGCGAAGCTGGGCTGCGGGGCTGGCATGCTTTTCGAGCAGGGCAGCCACTTCCGCCAGTCGCCGCTGCACCCAATGCTCGAGCAGGGCGAAGAAAATGTCTTCCTTGCTATGGTAGTTGGCGTAGAAGGCCCCGCGCGTGTAGCCGGCCAGCGAGGCGATGTCCTCTACCCGCGCCGCGTCAAATCCGTCGCGCGCGAAAACTCTCTCCGCAGCGGTCAGCAGGCGCCGGCGAGTCGCCTCCGTGCGCATGCGCTGGCGGGAGGGGGCGGAGCCCTTTTCTGCCGCAGGCCATCGAACGTTTTTTTCTCTTACGCCGGCTCGCATCGCCTTCCTTTACAGGATACATACATGCATGTATATTAATAGCGATGCGCCCGCCTGACAAGAGGGTTCCATGGCCTCCGAGGTAGCCCTTCCGACTGCCGTGGCTCGCTGGCGGCCGAGCCACAATCCCTGGCTTATCGCGTTCACCGTCACCCTGGCAACATTTATGGAGGTTCTCGACACCTCCATCGCAAACATTGCCCTGCCCCACATCGCCGGCAGCTTCGGCGCCAGCACCAACGAATCCACTTGGGTGCTTACCAGCTACCTGGTATCGAACGGCATCGTACTGCCCATCAGCGCCTGGCTGGCTACGCGGCTGGGACGGAAGCGCTTTTACATGTCGTGCGTGGCTCTATTTGCCTCGAGCAGCTTCCTGTGCGGGCTTGCTCCGACTCTCAGCATGCTGGTCTTTTTCCGGATTCTCCAGGGAATTGGGGGAGGCGGCCTGCAGCCGAGCGAGCAATCCATTCTGGCGGACACCTTTACCCCCGAGCAGCGCGGCATGGCATTTTCCATCTACGCGATGGCCGTGGTGCTGGCGCCCGCGATCGGGCCGACGCTGGGAGGATGGTTGACCGACAACTATAGCTGGCGGTGGATTTTCTACATCAATGTGCCGATCAGCATCCTGTCGCTCTATATGTCCCAGCGATTTGTTGAGGACCCTCCTTATCTGCGCGCCGAGCAGGCCAAGCGCAAGGGGGTGGATATTGACTATATCGGGCTGGGGCTCGTGGCTCTCGGCGTGGGCTGCCTGCAAATGGTTCTCGACAAGGGGCAGGAAGTGGACTGGTTCGCTTCGCATTGGATCACTGCGGGAACGATCCTTTCAGGGATCGTTTTGCTGGTCTGGATTCGCTGGGAGTGGAAGCATCCTCATCCGATTGTCGAGCTGCGGCTCTTGAAGAGGCGTAATTTCGCGACCGCCATGTTTTCCATGCTGATCCTGGGAGCGGTGCTCTACGGCACGACGGTCCTGCTCCCGGAATTCATGCAGAACCTCATGGGCTATCCAGCGGTGATCGCCGGCGAAGCATTGGCCGGGGGTGGCTTCATCATGGTGTTGACCATGCCGACTTCCGGCGCACTGACGGGGCGCATGGACCCGCGAATCCTCATGGCCTGCGGCTTTGGCGCAACATCCATCGGCCTCTATTACATGGCCACGCATTTGAATCTGGCCATGGATTTCACGACGGTCTCGATGCTGCGCGTCTATCAGGTCGCCGGCCTGGCGTTCATTTTCATACCCTCGAACGTGCTCTGCTATTCCGGCATTCCTCAGGAAAAGAACAATCAGGTCTCCAGCATGATGAACTTCGTCCGCAATATTGGCGGCAGCGTCGGCATCGCTGTGGTCAGCACAGCGGTGACGCGGACGGCGCAAGTGCGGCAGAATTTCCTGGCGGCGAACATGCAGCCGGGCAATCCCCGGTTCCAAAGGATGGTCGAAGGGCTTTCCGCCACGCTGGGGGCTCGGGGCCTGAGCGCGGCCACGGCCACGCGCCAGGCTTACGGGCGCCTGGGCCTTCTGATGGAGCAGCAGGCCACGGCGGTGGCGTTCAAGGATGTTGTGTCGATCCTGGCCGTTATCGTCGCCTGCCTGATTCCGCTGGCCTTCATCATGAAAAAGCCGGCCACACGCGCATCCGCGGCTTCTCCTCCGCACTAATCCGTGCGTCTTTCGGCGGCCTGCCGGCCCGCGGGGCGTCGCCTGGCGCCACCTTGCGAGCCTAGAAATTGCAGCAGAACATTGGCGCTATTGCGCACCGTGTCGCGCGCGCTGTAGAGGAGAGCAACATCTCCCTTTCGCGCCGCTTCGACGATCGGCTTCCAGGAGATGGAATTCGACCGCAGCTCAGCCAGATAGCGCTTCCGAAATTCTATCCAGCGTTCGGGTTTGTGGCCGTACCATTTTCGGAGTGCGTTGCTGGGTGCGGCGTGCTTCAGCCAGCCGTCCAGACGCAGCGCGTCCTTTTTGATGCCGCGGGGCCAGAGGCGCTCAACCAGGAACCGCGTGTCCGCCCTCCGCGGGGATTTGTCATATATGCGTTCGATGAAAATCATGTGCTCCTTTCTCGCCCACACCCCCTCTGTTGCGTCGGCTGCGGCTGGCGGGTATTTAATATGCGAGCCGCGGACCTTCGCGAAAGCAGTCAGCTTGTGAGCCTTCGGAGAGGTTTGGCCGATAATGTGCTTGACGATGACGCCACGAACCGTCAATGCGTCGGCGACGAGCGACCGGTGGCAGCGCCATGGGACGGCTTCGGCGCAGAGCAGCGCGCTCGGATGCGACCGGGCTAGGCGAATAGCCCGCTCAAGCCCGGCCGCAAATTCCGGCGTCTGCATATAATCGGCAAACCCGCGGAAGCTCGGGTTGCGCCAGCCGAGATTCGCGGAATTTGGCAGGGCATGGCGCAATCCCCCCAACTGCTTTAGGTGGACATAGCGAAAGCCCGACGCGCGCAAGGCCGCAGCCAAAGCATCCCCGTTGAATTGGGGATTCCGGCGCGATCTCGGGACGGCGCGAACGTCGAGGACCTGCCTGGCCCCGTGTGTGCGAAGAAGATTGACGAACTGGCCGAGCGGGCGCGTGGAGTGCCCAATCGTAAACACCGTGAGGCCGTCCCCGGCGCGATGCATCCGGACCCTCCGCCGGCTCATCATACTTCGCGAATTCGAGGTCGTCGAGAATTCCGCTTCTATCGAGGAAAGCGGGCGCGGATAATAGAGGGTGGCGTCTGACCGGCAATTGCACCGAAGGCTAGCCAGCCACTACGAGGATCGCGGGCGAATGACCGAAGTCAATACGCTCTTTTGGGACAATGGCGGAGTGATTCTGAGCAACGGGTGGGACCGGGGCTCGCGCCGCCAGGCGGTCGAGAAGTTCCATCTGGACTGGGCTGATTTCGAAGACCGCCACGAACTGATGCTCAACGCCTTTGAATGCGGCCAGGTCTCGCTCGAGGAATATCTGCGGCGGACGGTCTTCTACCGGGAACGGGCCTGCACGATGGCGGAATTCCAAGAGTTCATGTTCGAGCAATCGCAGCCTTTTCCTGAGGTGCTCGCTTTTCTGGCGGAATTGGCGCATGCGCGCCGCCATAAGCTGGCCGCGCTCAACAACGAAT
>JAJXZD010000052.1 GCA_021780215.1 Acidobacteriota bacterium | reverse complement strand
CCGGCGCGGCATCGCTCGCGGTGACTCACTAGACTGCGATTTCGTGCACTTCACAAGGGAAACGGCCATCCGCGTCAGCGGCCATTTTCAGGGACGCTCGGAAGAATTGGCACCTAGATGTGTCCACAGCGCGGTTCGGCTGATGGTCCCACTCCTAGCTGCACGATTTCAGGTAACTGTGCTATAAACCTACCGGTTGGGAAAGCCGCTCGATTGCAATCATTCCGCTGGAAAACATTGCAAGGCGGCTGCGGTTGTCGATATCCTAAAGTTGTCAAGGTGAGGTGATCCAGTGTCATTCACTGCACGCACGACCCTTATTCTCCTCTTTTCCGCGCTCTGCACAGTTAGCGTCGCGGCGCAATCTGCCTCCAATCCGATTTCGTTGGATGTAGTTGTGGCCCCGAAAGCGGGTGCTCCGGTGAGCGGCCTGCAGCAAGCGGATTTCGCGGTATTAGACAACAAAGTGCCTCAGAAGATTCTTTCCTTTCAGGCTCTCGGCGGGACGAAGGAGCCCATTGAGGTGACGATCGTAGTGGATGATGTGAATATTGGCATTGACAACATGAATTATGAGCGCCAGCAAGTGGACAAATTCCTGCTGGCCGGCAAAGGGCCGTTCGATTATCCGACGACGCTGGTGGTCGTTACGGACACGCACACGAAAATCGAGGACAGCTTTACGACCGACCGCGAGGTTCTTTCCGGCTGGCTGGACAAGTCCGACATTACCAAGCGCGTATTTGAGCGCGGCGGTCTCTATCAAAACGTAGAACGCCTGAATATCTCTCTTGCCGCCCTTCGTCAAATCATCTCTCTGGAGACTCGCCTACCGGGGCGCAAACTGGTCCTCTGGATATCTCCCGGCTGGTCGCTCATCAATACGCCCGGTATGATGCTTAGCTCCAAGCAGGAGAAGCAGATTTTCGGGGACATCACGAGTCTGACGACTGAAATGGTCCAGGGGCACATCACCTTGGATGCCATCGATCCTCTGGGCTCGCAGGATGTTGGAGGATCCGCCACCACCTTTGCCAATCCCAGCAGGACCGTCGGTGGAGACAGTATGGTCGCTGAGGGAGCGCGCTCTTTCATGTGGAGGCAGTGGTTGAAGCCGGTCCCGAAACCAGGCGATGCTCAGTTCGGCAATCTGGCGCTGCAAGTGTTTGCAACGCAAAGCGGAGGCCTCACTCTCAACTCGAGCAACGATACCGGCGCCATGCTGCAACAGTGTCTGGCCGATACCCAAGCGTACTACGAGATTTCCTTCGAACCGCCGGCCGGCGGCAAGCCTGAAGAGCTGCACAACCTGGAGGTTCGCGTCGCGAAGTCCGACTTGATCGCTCGTACCCGGTGGGAATATTACACGCCAGCACCTGCTGGCAAGCACTAGCACTCGGATCCTCGCGGTTCACAAGGGAGAGCCGCCGCTGGCGTTAGTGGACATTGCCCGCGGCGCTCGGCGCTGGCCGGAAGGCCAGCAGCACGTTGCCAGGCAAGCCTCCGCCCATGTTGGCGTAGCCGCTTCCGACATAGAGCGTCCCGTTCACGACGGTCACGCCCGGCCCGCCCATGGACCCTCCTTTTCCGGCCACTCCGTTCACCGTTTCGTAGTTGCGCACCGTGTTGAATTGCCAGATGGCCTTGCCGTCCGTGGGGGAAAGCGCTCGCAGAATGCCGTCCCACCCCCCGGTGAGGACGGCGCCCGGGATTTCCGTGACTGCCGCGGACTGCCCGAAGCGCAGCCCTTGCTTGGTCCGGAATTCGCCGGTGGGTGTTGACGGGCCAAGCGCGGTGAAGTCTTCCAGACGCACGCGCCAGGCGGGCCTTCCTGTGGCGAGGTTCACGGCGATGAAGGTGCCGTCCTCGAGCGCCAGGTAAACATCCTTGCCGTCCGAGGCTCCTCCGAAGGCGATCTGCCCATTGTTCGGGGCGACCGTTTCGGTAGTGGGCAATTTCCAAACGAGCGCGCCGTTGCGGTCAGGGTCCAGCGCAAACACCGTTCCGCTCTTCGGCGTGCCCAGCAACAGGCTCCGGCCTCCGGCCAGATTCACCAGGACGGGCGAGGCTCCGAAATCATGATCGGGCCCGAGATGCTTCGGGCAGTTGTCCGTCGGTTTCGGATAGCAACCACCGGCCCAGGCATCGTTCTTTACTGCCTGAAAGGACCACAGGATTTTACCGGTCCTCAGGTCCATCGCCACGATGGAATCGGATGTTTTTGCCGCCGGCTCGGTGTAGGCGTCGCCCGTGCCCACATAGAGCGCATGGCGCTGCGGGTCAATCGTCGGCGCGTTCCAGACCGCCGCGCCTGCCGGCGCCCAAAGCTGCACGCCGCGGACATTCTTTCGAGTGCGCTTCGGCGTTTCCGGGATGACGTATGTCTTCCAGACTTTCTTCCCGGTATTCGCGTCGAGCGCCGCGACGTTGCCGCGAAACGTGCAGCACGCGTACGACACATCCGAAGCGAACACTTCCTCAATCGCGGAGCCGGGAACGTACACGACACCATCGTAATAGACGAGGCCGCCGGCGATGCGCGCGGCATAATGCGGCTCCGGCCGCGCGGTCCACAGTTCTTTTCCGGTTGCGGCGTCGAGAGCGTAGACATTGCCGCGCAAGTCGCCAACAAATACTCCGTACCGCGCCGCGCCCACCCCCTTGAGCGGTCCTACCGTCGGTGCCGATTTCACGCCCGCCTTGGTCCGATAGGACCAATAGACGCAGCCGGTCTCCGCATCGAGCGAGTAGACATAGGCCATGTCGCTGCCGATGAAGACGCGCCCACCGACGACAGTGGGCTGGCTATAAACCGTGTCGCCATTTGGAAATCCGAAGGCCCAGGCCAGCTTCAGATGCGGTAGGTCAGCAGCGCTGAGCCCGGCGTTCGCAGCCGGATCGAACCGCGTGTTCTGCAAATTCGGGCTCCAGCCATTCCAGGAGGGGCTTCCCGCGGCGTCCGCAAAGGGAGGATTGCTGGCGCACCGATTCGGCATTTTTTCCGCGCTGCCGTTATCCGTGAGATCGAACGGGCGCCCGCCCAGGTAGGCGGCCAGGGCGCGGCGCTGGTCATCCGTGAGCTTCTTGCCGACCACGGCCATCGTTCCGGTGCTCAGCGTCGCGTAGATGGATTCCGGCGAGAGGGCCATCAACTCAGTCAATGAGGGAGCGCCGTTGGCGCTCCGCGAACCCGCGTGACACGTCGCGCAGATCTGCCGGTACAGCATCGGCCCCTTGGGTCCGGGCGAGACCGGAGTGGCTTGGCCGCGGGCGGACGGAGCGGAAAGCGCGAATGCGGCCAGAATGGGGAACACGCTGAGGAGAATGGCTCGTCGCTTCATGTCAACGCTCCTTTTGCTAAATCGGGCCGCACGGACAATCGGACCCAGGACTCACTGGTGGATTTGTGCCGTTAAGACTGTTCGGTCCCAATGAACATCATATTCAGATGCCATAAGGCCCGCCTATTGCGGACTCGCCCCAATCGGGCTAGTCCTAGTTTGCCGGCGGCCTTTTGCCCTTTGCATTGATGCCGTTATAACCGAATCTTGTCTCGATCTCCACTAAGCCTGCTTCTTCAAACCATCGCTGAACGTCTTCGATTCTTTGCGGAGCATCATACTTTGGAGACAACATGTCAAACGCACTCAGAACCTTGACCTGTTTGAGCTCACCTTCCGTATAGTGCAGCCCGATATTCGCGTGGCTAAGCGGCCCGATGGGAATCAGTTGCGCCAGTTTTGGGCCGACTCCTGGCACCGCATGGATTCTCTTCTTCAGCTCGAACGCCAAGGGAATTGTGGCATTGAGCACACGATACAGCGCCTCTGGCGACATTCGGCGCGTGACAGGGCGCACCCAGTACTTCAAGCTCGGCACCCACCTTGTCTTTTGGTATACATCGATCACAATCTCCCCGCCCGGCCGCAGAAATGGGACAAGGGAGAGGAAAGCCTGCTTGGGATCAGGGCAGTGCTGGATTACTCCTAGGCAAAAAATCTTGGAAAACAGACCCTTCCGAAGGGGAATCGCAAGAAGACTAGCCTGAAACAAGTGGAGATTGGTAGCGCCCTTATGGTTTTTCCAGGCGGCGTCCACTGCGCTGCTCAGGTCGAAGGAGATCACCTCTGCGCCAGTCTCCAGAGCGAGTTGTGTAAACCTTCCTGAGCCACACCCCGCCTCGAGAAGTAATTCGCCCTCGAGCCGCTGCGGCCACCCTGTGGTGGCGTAGAAACGCCTGCGGCTCAGGTCATTATTCATCTCCCTGTCCAGTTGCAGGGTGGGGAACTTATTCCACTGGAAGCCGAACGACGCGGCATACATGTCCGAGGCGACGAATCGCGGTATCGAGCGCACGATTGGGTACGTCGCGCCGCAGCCCGCACAGGTGAGCGAGCCCCGGTCGATTTCCTGATCCGACGGCGGAGGAGTTGCAGGCTCCGCGAGGCGCAGCGTGCTGGAGCACGCCGGACACGCCAAATATTCCAGTAGCCTGGTCTTCATGGGTTCTGTCGCGGTCCCCCATCCGAGGCAGCTCCGGAAGGTCTGAGGCCGGCCCGTGCCGCAGGACTCACTTTCCGCAGGAGGCGGCTTCTCCCTTTGCACACAGGATTGGGACCTCTGCCGCACTGGCCAGGTTCGAGAAGCCAATGAGACGATGCTGACCATGCCAGCATACGCCGGGTCATTTCAAGTGCAAAAAGGGAAGGCGGCAAGAATGGCCTTGTGCTGTGGAACTGGATTTTCGCCTGATCTTGGCTGATATCTTGCACCTATGGGCGCCCGCTGGTACGCTCGCGCCCGCGGGCCACGGCTCGCCATACAGGGAGGCGTACTCACCATGCAAATTCGCGCCGTTTGCGGCATGTTTCTGCTGTTCCTTCTTTTTCCCGCCGGGCTGGCTGTGGCGAAGGACAAGTCCAGCGACCTCGCCGCGCAGGTCAAGGCTCTCCAGGCTCGGCTCGCCGTTCTCGAGCAAGAGGTGCAGAGCACGCAGGATTACATCGCCATCTGCAACCTCCAGCGAGCCTACGGTTACTACGTGGACAAGGCCCAGTGGGACCAGGCCGCGGACCTCTTCGCTCAGGACGCCACACTCGAAATCGGGTTGCGCGGCGTCTATGTTGGGCAGGACCACATCCGCACCTACTTTCACCACCTGCCCGCCCTGAAATATGGAACGGTCTTCAATCACATGCAGCTTCAGCCGGTGGTCAATGTGGATCCCGGTGGCCTCACCGCCAAGGGACGATGGCGCGCCATCATGCAGGTGGGCATCCTGCACAAATCCGCGCAATGGGGAGAAGCGACGTACGAAAACGAGTACAGCAAGGATCACGGCGTTTGGAAGATCAAGAAGCTCCACGCCTACTTCACCTACTACGCGGATTATTACAAGGGCTGGGATAAAGGCGGCGACCCGCCGCCAGGCCCCATCCCCGGCTTTCCGCCAGACCGGCCCACAACCGAATCCTACGGGCTGTTTCCGGATGTCTACGTTCCGCCCTACCACTATAAGAACCCGGTCACCGGTAAATAGCTAACCGGCGCGATTTTTATCCTGCGGCCCGTTGAGTGCTGAATACCTCCGGCCGGCATGTTGTGCCGGCCGGAAGTGCTGGGCAGCGTTAAATTTTTGGCAAGACGATGCCTTGCTGCGACTGGTATTTGCCTTTTTTGTCGCGGTAGGACACCTCGCATACCTCGTCGGATTCAAAGAAGACCACTTGGCAGAGCCCCTCGTTGGCGTAAATTTTGGCGGGCAGGGGCGTGGTGTTGCTGATCTCGAGCGTCACGAAGCCCTCCCATTCCGGCTCGAACGGCGTCACATTGACGATAATCCCGCAGCGCGCGTAGGTGGATTTCCCCACGCAGATGGTGAGCACATTTCGCGGGATGCGGAAAAATTCCACCGAGCGGGCCAGCGCGAACGAATTGGGCGGCACGATGCAGACCGGCCCCTTGAACTCGACGAACGATTTCGCGTCGAAGTGTTTAGGGTCCACAATCGTGCTGTTCACGTTGGTGAAGATGCGAAACTCGTCGGCGACGCGCATGTCGTACCCATAGGACGAAACTCCGTAGCTGATCACGCCCTCGCGCACCTGGCGGTCCTCGAACGGATCGATCATTCCGTGCTCCCGTGCCATCTTGCGAATCCATTTGTCCGGTTTAACCGACATCATCTCCTCCAAAACTACGGCCAGCCTTCGCGCCGGTCCCGTGGGAGTTGCGTGCGCGATCGGGTGCGAACCCATAAGGGCCGCGATGCCCGCCCCAGTCTGCGCGGCGGGGGTTGCGCAGTGTATTACAGGGCGCGGCGCTTGACAACGTGCAACCCCCTGTCTAGCATAGATTTCCACCCAGCGGGAGGCATCGTGATCAAGCTCGACATCGTCAATGCCATCGTTGAAAAGACCGGCATCAGCCGGACCAAGGCCGAGCAAGCCGTCGAAACTGTCTTCGAGGCCATGAAGACCGCTCTCGGCAAAGGTCGCCGCATCGAGCTGCGCCGCTTTGGCGTCTTCAGCGTGAAACCGCGCAAAACCGGCATCGGCCGTAACCCGCGCACCGGACAGCAGGTAAATATCCCTCCGGGCAAAGCGGTACGCTTCAAGCCCGGCAAGGAGCTCCAGGCGCTTCCGGCTCCCACCGCGAAGCCCTGACGTCTTGCCCGCTTCGTTTTCGCGCCTGCACGGCATTGGATTGGATCGCAATCGGTTTTCCGGCATGAAATCTTTTTGTCTCTGCGAGCATCTCAATTTCATGAACCCGAACAGGATGGCCCGCTCATGAGCGAGGGGAACGGGCACGGCCGCATCCCCGTGCAGATCCTCGATGCGCGGTTTCGGCCGCTGGACGAGGATATTCCCCCGGCATACCGCAGGCCTCGCCAGCGGTTTTGGCCCGCGCTGCTGCTTTTTTCCCTCACCGTGATTTCCACGCTGATCGTCGGCATGGAGTTTGCTCAGTCCTACGCGCAGAACCGGGAACCCTTTTCCGGAGACCAGGGCGCGCTGGCGATGGCCGCGCAGGCCTTTCACCATCCCTCGCTGCTGGCGACGGGCATACCGTTTTCGCTGACCCTGCTGGGCATTCTGCTGGCCCACGAACTCGGCCACTTTTTTACGGGCCGGCACTACGGCATTGACGTCAGCTACCCGTATTTTATTCCCGCTCCGAATCTGTTTGGCACCTTCGGCGCGGTCATTTCGATTCGCTCGCCGATTCCCACAAAGCGCGCCCTATTCGACGTAGGTATTTCCGGGCCGGTGGTCGGCTTCCTGATCGCTCTGCCGGCGATGGCCTGGGCGATTGCAGTGTCGAAGGTCGTCCCGTCGGCCGAGCAGCATGCCTTCGTCCTTTTTGGCAATCCTTTGCTCATGCGGCTGTTGATCGCGTGGTTTCATCCGCATGTGCGAGCGGGCTGGCTGCTGTTGCATCCGGTGGGACGCGCGGCTTGGGTTGGTCTCTTCGCCACAGCGATGAATCTGCTTCCGGTGTGGCAGCTTGATGGGGGGCACATCGTCTACAGCCTGGCCAGCCGCCATCATCGCCGCATCTCGCTGGCGGTGGGGCTGGGGCTGCTTCTGCTCGGCCTCTATGCATGGGAAGGCTGGGTACTGTGGGGACTGATCCTGCTGGTGCTGTCGCTGCGGTTTCGGCATCCCCCGCTGCTCGATCGCTGGGAACCGCTGGGCGCGTCGCGGCGCGCGTGGGCTCTGGTGGCGCTGGCGATTTTTCTGCTGTGCTTCACGCCCTGGCCGGTGGTCGTTCCCTAGCGCGCTCTGGATTCCGCGATCTTCTACCATAGGCTGGTGGGATCCACATCCACCAGCACGGCGGCGCCGGGGATTTCCTTCGCCTCACAAAAATCGAGGCATCCCGCCAGAGCCTTTCCGAGTGCCGCGCGCTGCGGCGACTTCAGCACAAACTGAAACCGGTATTCGCGGCGCAGGCGGGCGAGCGGCGCGGCGGCCGGACCGAGAACCTTCACCCCGCGGCTTTCAAAGGGGGAGAAGTATGTCCCCAGAGCGCGCGACCAGCGAATCGCGTTTTCGATCCGGCGGTCGCGCACCACGAGATGCGCCAGCGCCGTGTACGGCGGATAGTGGAGCATGCGCCGGAAGTGCGTCTCCTTCTCATAAAAGGCGGCGTAGTCCTGCTTCGCGGCGTGCTGGATGGCGTAGTGGTCGGGGTAATACGTCTCGACGAGCACCTCGCCCGGCAATTCGCCGCGCCCCGCGCGTCCCGCCACCTGCGCGAGCAGCTGAAAAGTCCGCTCCGCTGCGCGGAAGTCGGGACGCGACAGCGCCAGATCCGCCGCTACAACGCCCACCAGCGTCACCCGCTGAAAATCGTGGCCTTTCGCCACCATCTGCGTTCCCACAAGGACGTCAATCTCGCCCCGGGCGAACGCGCCGAGCACCCGCTGATATTCGCGCTTGGTGCGCACCGTGTCGCGGTCCAGCCGGGCCACGCGCGCCGAGGGAAACGTTTCGTGCAGATATTCTTCGACGTGTTCGGCGCCATGGCCCACATAGTAGAGATATTCGGAGGCGCACTTCGGGCATTGTGCGGGCGGGCGGATGGCATGGCCGCAGTAGTGGCATTCCAGCCGCTGGCGGCTCTTGTGGTAGGTCAGCGCGATACTGCAGTTCTCGCATTGCAGAAACGCCCCGCAGCTTCGGCAGAGCTGCGACCAGGAGTAGCCCCGCCGGTTGATGAGCACCAGCGCCTGCGTTCCCTCTGCGAGATGCTCGGCGATGGCTGCGCGCAAGCTCTCCGAGACCGGCGGTGCGCGATGTTCGCGGCGAAATTCCTCGCGCAGGTCCACAATGCGCACCTCGGCGAGGGGACGGTTCTCCACCCGCGCCGGGAGCTGCAACAGCCGGTACTTTCTCTCGCGGGCGTTATGGTAGGTTTCGAGCGAAGGCGTGGCCGAACCGAGCAGCGCGACCGCTCCCTCCAGCCGCGCGCGATAGACGGCCGTATCGCGGCCATGATAGCGGGGAGTCTCCTCCTGCTTGTAGCTTGCTTCCTGCTCTTCGTCCACGATGAGCAGGCCCAGGCGTTCGACCGGCGCGAACACGGCAGAGCGCGTGCCGATAACCACCTGTGCCCCGCCGCGCCGTACCCGCCACCATTCCCGCGCTCGCTCCGTTTCCGGCAAGGCGCTGTGCAGCACCGCCACGCGGTCTCCAAACCGCGCGCGGACCAGCCGCCCCAACCAGAGCGTCAGTGCGATTTCCGGCACCAGGACAATTGCCGTTCTGCCCCGCCCCAGGCAGTCGGCAATCGCGCCAAGATACACTTCCGTCTTGCCGCTGCCGGTCACTCCGTGCAGCAGCCCGGCCACGAATTCTCCCGTCTGCAGCCAGCGCTGGATTTCTCCCAGCGCAGCGCTCTGCTCCGCGTTGAGGACGTTCGCCGGAGGATGAAAGTCCGTGTCCCAGGAGTCCTCAGCCCCGGCGAAAGGCTCCTCCCAGGCCAGAAGGGTGCCTGCCTGCTCGAGTCGCCGGAGGGCCGCGCGCGTGACGCCAGCCTTCTCCATCAGGAGCGGCAGCGGCATGGGCCCGCGCGTAGCCGTGAGGATTTCGTGGATTTTGTCCCGCACTTCAGGCAAAACGCCCCGCGACCCTCGTTGCGGCAAAGCCATTGGCCGGTCTCGCTCCGCCGCATCGCGGCCGATTTCCGGCGCCGCGGAATTCCAAGCGACGATGGTTTGCATGCGCGCGTTGCGATGGTGCAGCTTCTCACGAGCGGATAGGAGACCGCGGCGAAGCAGCTTCCGCGCGACGGCCTCGACTCCCTCCCGGCGGGCCCACCGCGAGGCGGGTAGACCCTCCGCGCGCACACATTCTCGCAGCAGCTTGAGCTCGGCAGTCTCGGTGTCCGTCCTCTCTGCGGTTTCCTCAAGCTCGCGCAGCCAGCCGTGTCCGGCTTCGGTCAGAAGATATTCGCGCTCGTGGCGGAGACGGACGTCCGGCGGCAGCATGGCGCGAAGCGCTTCGCCGATCGGCGCCAGGTAGTACCGGCTGATCCACCTCCCCATTTCGAGCAGCGCCGGTGAAAGAGCCGGCTCCGGGTCCGGCAGCTCGGCAATTTCCTTGAGAGGGCCTTCGATGGGCGCGGCCGAAGCCGGATCGGATTCGCCAAGCACTACTCCAATCAGAGTTCGCCGGCCGAACGGCACTACCACGCGCCGGCCAACCAGCGGCTCGCCTTCAAGAGAGGCCGGAACGGCGTAGGTAAACGTCGAACGCAGCGGGACGGGCAGAGCGACTTCGCAGCAACGTGCAGGCATACGCGCGAACTAGTGTAGCAGTGAAACCGAAAGGCGAATCGCCGGCCCGGATGGGTCGCAGCCGGCGCAAAGTTGGCAGAGTAGGAGAGCTAGCGCCGCCGCGGCTGAAGACCAAGAACCGCCATCACCTTTTGCAGGTCCTTCCAGACTTCGCCTTTTGCGTTTGGATTCCGCAGCAGATAGGCCGGATGATAAGTGGCAATCAACTTCGAGCCGCGAAAGTCGAACCACTCGCCCCGAAAGCGGGAAATGCCCTGGGTCGTCTGCAACAGGGTCTGCGCCGCGCAACTTCCCAGGCAGCAGATCGCCTTGGGGTGAATGACGTCAAGCTGCCGCAACAGGAAAGGCGAGCAGGTGGCTATCTCATCTTTTTCCGGCAGGCGGTTTTCCGGCGGGCGGCATTTCACCACATTGCAGATGTAGACGTCCTCACGGCGAAGGCTCATCGCCTCGATCATCTGCGTCAGCAATTTCCCGGCCCGGCCCACAAACGGTTCACCCTGCTCATCTTCGTCGCGGCCGGGGCCTTCCCCCACGAAAACGAGAGCGGCGCCCGGATTGCCTGTGCCGAAGACGATCTGTGTTCGGCCCTTGCAGAGTTTGCAGCGTGTGCAATCCGGCCCGATGTCCTGGCGAATGCGGTCCAGGTTGTCGCCCTCGATGCGCTCGGTGGATTCGAAGAGCGATGCGCTGGCGGGGGGAGATATCGGCGAGGCAGGGGCGGCCCGGGGGCGATCCTCAGGGATGTTCCTGGCAGGCCGCGGTGCGGCCGCGACGCTCGGCGGGGCTTCCGCGGGGGGCGTGCGGGCGCGGTCCCGATAGAACGGATCCAGGCCGAGATCGGCGGCGTATTCCAGCCAGGCTTCGGCGCGCATTGGTTTGTGTGGGTCCATGAAGCCAAGGATTATCCGGGACCGAGAGGAAATTCACAAGCAGGACTTCGACTTCTCGATAGCGATACCTATTGCGCGGCGCTCGCAGACGGGAGAATTCCCGAAGCCGGTTATTTCTCGATGCGGATGGCATGGCGGGGGGCGGTGCGGACGATGGCGTGGCGCCCGTGGTGCTCGGTCGAGGCCAGAAACCCGCGCGCCACTTCGTTTCGCACGAACTCGATGAACGCCTCCATCTGCGATTGCATGTCCGCCATTTTGTCGCGCATGTTCAGAATGATCTCGATGCCGGCCAGATTCACGCCCAGCTCGCGCGTGAGGTTGAGGATCACTTCCAGGCGTTCCAGGTCGGCGTCCGTATACAGGCGGGTGTTGCCCTCCGAACGCGACGGCTTGAGCAGGCCGACGCGCTCATAGAGCCGCAGCGTCTGCGGATGAACGCGGTAGAGCTCCGCCACCGCGCTGATCATATAGCCGGCTTTTGCCTTCTTTTTGGGACGAACCGCCATGGCCACTCCTCACAGGGCCGCGCGCGAGAAGATTTCCTTGCGCGGGTCCTCGTGGTCCACCTTGCTGAGTTCGCGCAGCAGGTTGCGCACTCGCTCATCCTCGGGCCGCGGAACAACGACCTGCACTTCCACAATCTGATCGCCCCGCCGGCCCGGATGGCGCACCGACGGCGCGCCTTTCTCCCGCAGACGCAGGCGCTTTCCGCTGTCCGTGCCCGGGGGGATACGCACCTGGGCGCGGCCATCAATGGTCGGCACTTCCACCTTCGCGCCGAGCGAGGCCTCCGCGACGGTGATGGGCACAACCGTGTAGAGGTCGTCGCCATGCCGCTCGAAGAAGGGATGCGGCTGCACGCTGGTGATGATGTAAAGGTCCCCGGGAGGGCCGCCGCGGACGCCCGCATTGCCGCGGCCGGCCACGCGCACGCGCGAGCCGGTCTGCGCCCCGGGCGGAATCCGCACTTCGAGCGTCTCCGCGCGCTGGACGCGCCCCTCGCCGCCACACGCGCGGCACAATGTGTGCAGCTTGCCGCTTCCTCCGCAGCGGGAACAGGTGATCTGAAAGCGCATCTTGCCACCGACCTGGGTCACCTGGCCCGTTCCGCCGCATGTTGGGCAGGTCCTCTCGTCGCCCGGTGCCGAGCCGGTGCCATGGCAGACGCCGCAAGCGTCGAGCCGCGTGAAGCTCAGCTTTTTTACCGCCCCGTGCATCGCTTCGGCAAAGGCAATGTCAATCTGGTATTCGAGGTCCGTGCCCGGCTCGCGTTCGCGCCCGGCGTGGGCGGCCGAAGCGCCGCGGAAGAACTGGCTGAAGAGGTCGCGGAAACTGGCGCCTCCACCGGCGCCGCCTCCGCCAAAATCGAACCCGCCAAAATCAAAATGAATATCTTCCGGCGCGCCTCCCGCATAGCCCCCGCCCGGCGGCATGCCCGGCCCCGGCGCATTGAAGCCGAACTGGTCGTACATCTGGCGCTTCTTTGTGTCGGAGAGGACTTCGTAGGCTTCCTGAATCTGCTTGAACTTTTCCTCGGCGGATTTGTCGCCGGGATTGAGGTCGGGATGGTACTTGCGGGCAAGCTTTCGGTAGGCCGCGCGGATGTCCTTCAGCGCGGACTTGCGCGGAACTCCCAGCAGTTCGTAGTAGTCCTGTTTTGCGGCAGTCGCCATGGGTTCGAGATGCGGGCTCGCGCGATATGCACTCTGAATCCGCGAACCCGGCAAATACGCATGCGCCCGTCCCTATGCTATCGGGGTCCCGGCGGGGACAGCGGTGCGGCGCCTCGCCGCCGCCCCCTCCGGTCGTCCTTCACACCGATTTCAGTTCGGCTTCTTCGACTCGTCAACGTCCACGAACTCGGCGTCAACGACTTCGCCTTGTCCGCGCCCGGCGCCCGCGGCCCCTTCGGCGCTTCCCGGTCCGGGTGCCGGACCTCCCGGGGCTGCTCCCGTTCCGGCCTGCTGCGTTTTGTAGAGCGCTTCGGCGACGTGGTGGGAGGCTTTGGTCAGGGCTTCCGTTGCCGCATTCATCTTTTCGGCGCCACCCTCGGCGAGCGCGCGGCGAGCTTCCTCGATGGCCGCCTCGACAGCCTTGGCGTCCGCTTCGGGGACCTTCTCGCGGTTCTCCTTGACCAGTTTTTCGGTCTGGTAGACGAGACTATCGAGGCGGTTGCGGGCCTCGACCTCAGAAAGTCGCGCCTTGTCTTCCGAGGCGTGGGATTCCGCCTCCGATTTCATGCGCTCGGCTTCTTCCTTGGTAAGCCCGGTTGAGGCAGTGATGGTGATCTTCTGCTCCTTGTTCGTGGCCGAGTCCTTGGCGGAGACGTTCAAGATGCCGTTCGCGTCAATGTCGAAGGTCACCTCGATTTGCGGCAGTCCGCGCGGAGCCGGGGGGATCCCGATCAGGTGGAATTTGCCGAGCGAGCGGTTGCCGCTGGCCACCGGGCGCTCGCCCTGCAGCACGTGGATTTCGACGGAGGTCTGGCTGTCCGCGGCAGTGGAAAACACCTCGGATTTGCGCGTCGGGATGGTGGTGTTGCGCGGGATGAGCACGGTCATCACGCCGCCGAGAGTCTCCACACCGAGCGAGAGAGGGGTGACGTCGAGCAGCAGGATGTCCTTCACTTCGCCGCCGAGCACGCCGCCCTGAATGGCCGCGCCGACCGCGACCACTTCGTCCGGATTGACGCCCTTGTGCCCTTCGCGTCCGAAAAGCTCCTTCACCAGGCGCTGGATCATCGGCATGCGCGTCTGGCCGCCCACCAGCACGACCTCGTTGATCTTGCCCGGGTCCACGCCGGCGTCCTTCATGCACTGCTTGCAGGGATCGACGGAGCGACGGACGATTTCCTCGATCATGGCTTCGAGCCGCGCCCGGGTCAGCTTCTTCACGAGGTGCTTGGGGCCGCTGGCATCTGCGGTGACGAAGGGAAGATTGATTTCCGTCTCCATGGTGGTGGAGAGCTCGATCTTGGCGCGTTCGGCGGCGTCGCGCAGGCGTTGCAGGGCCATTTCGTTGCCCTTGCCGCGGAGGTCGAGGCCTTCGTCCTTCTTGAACTCCTCGATGAGCCAGTCCACGATGCGCTGGTCAATATTGTCCCCGCCGAGATGCGTATCGCCATTGGTGGCCTTCACCTCGATCACGCCCTCGCCCACTTCGAGAATCGAGATGTCGAAAGTGCCGCCGCCGAAGTCGTACACCGCGATGGTCTCATCCTTCTTTTTGTCCAGGCCGTAGGCGAGCGCGGCCGCAGTCGGCTCGTTGATAATGCGCTTGACGTCGAGCCCGGCGATCTTCCCGGCGTCCTTTGTCGCGATGCGCTGCGCGTCGTTGAAATACGCCGGCACGGTGATCACCGCTTCGGCCACCTTCTCGCCGAGGAAGTCCTCGGCGGCGGCCTTCAGCTTTTGCAGGATCATGGCCGATACTTCCGGGGGACTGAACTCCTTACCTTGCCCCACGGCGGCGACGTGGTCGCTCTGGCGGACCACCTTATAGGGCACCATTTTCATCTCTTCGGTCACTTCGTCGTAGCGCCGGCCCATGAAGCGCTTGATGGAGTAAAACGTGTTCTCGGGATTGGTGATCGCCTGACGCTTGGCCACTTGGCCCACCAGGCGCTCCCCGGTTTTCGTGATGCCCACGACCGAGGGGGTGGTTCGCGAACCCTCTTGATTGGGGATAACGACCGGCTCGCCCCCTTGCATCACAGCCACCACCGAGTTGGTGGTTCCCAGATCGATGCCGATGATCTTGCTCATGGCCGCTCCTCAGGGTTTGCTTCCAAGCAAATCCACATGCGCTGACTCCAATAAATCACAAAATACACATTGAGCGTATTATTGTCAAGTTATTTGATTGCATACAACGAGTTGAATTATCTGTTACTTATGGATGGTTGTCGGCAATATTTTCCCTTGGCGATGTTAAGCCTATAGACTCAACCACATAAGAGCCGGTGGCAGCCCTCCAATTCAACTTACCTGGAAAGGGGGCAGGCCCTCTCGTCCTGATGGAAACTTCCTGGAAGCGTCGATTCGCTAAATCGCGCTAGAATGCGTCCATATCAAGTATGATGGCGGAAATTTGAGGAGGCTGCGTTGCGAAATCGGAACGATGTGAGGAGAATGTCGCGGATTTGGCGGACGGGGACAAAGCTGGGGAAAAGCCTGGGGATAGTCGTGTTCGGGATTTTGCTCGCGGCGGCCGGCGTTCGCTCCGCGCCTACGACCAGGCAAGCTCGCGTGAAGCAGATCCAAGCTGCCGCGGCCCCGGTGAAAAGCTACGGATCGAGCCGCGCTCCGATCACCATGGAAGTGTTCAGCGATTACGAGTGTCCATTCTGTGTGAAGTGGCACAACGAAATCTGGCCGTTGATCAAACAGGCCTACCCCAACCAGATCCGTCTGGTTTACAAAGACTTCCCGCTATCCCAGGCCCATCCCAACGCCTCGCCAGCGGCCCTGGCGGCGCGCTGCGCCAACGACCAGAATAAATACTGGCTTTTCCATGACCGCCT
>JAJXZD010000209.1:11599-15769 GCA_021780215.1 Acidobacteriota bacterium | reverse complement strand
GTATAGCGAGCGAATATCGAACATCTCGACCCGGCTGTTGACCGCCTCGCGCAATCGGGACCAGTCGAGATCGAGAAATGGATGATTGCGCGAGACCTCTCGAACCACGTCGTGCGCGAGGTGCGGGCGCTCGCCGAGGCGGGCGAGGTGCAACTGCTGCACCTTGCCCTCCCGTCGCACGTTGTGCACCAGGTAGTACGCGTTGCCTTTGCGCCGGACGAACGCCACGATCCGCTCCTTCGCGCGGGCCCCAAGCCCCTGCGCCGTAGTGTATGGACCGTCCACTACACCGTCAATGGTACGATGCCCCACGAAGTGGAAAGTTGTATCGAAATGATTATTGCGCTTGAGGAACCTGTTTGAGGGTGTTCCCGAGCTCCCGTAAAGCTCCCGGAAGCTGCTTACGACTTTCCGTTGCCGCGGCTGGTTGTACACTGCTCCATCATGTAAAGTTAGATGCGCGTGCCGCGCCGTAGGTCGCTGGGAGCTGGCTGGACTCAAGACGGCGGGCGCGGGGATGTCAGGAGCGAAAATGTCCTGGGAGGCAGTGTACCGTCTGGTGAAGCGCATTCCTCGCGGGCGGGTCACCACATATGGAGCCTTGGCGTGCTCTCTCGAGCTTCCTGGCGGGGCGCGGGCGGCGGGTTATGCCATGGCGGCTTGTCCTGCTGGATGCGGCATCCCCTGGCATCGGGTCGTGGGCGCGAAAGGGCACCTTCTGATTTCCGAGCCGCACGCCGGCCTGCAGCGCCGCTTGCTGGAAAGCGAGGGGATTATGATGAACAATGGCCGGGTCGACATGTCCGCATGCGGGTGGGACCCTTCGCTCAGGCGGGGAGCGGTCCGCGGCAGGGCGCGAGCCGCGCAGCGAAGGCCCAAAGGGTCCTCTTCGCGGCTGCGATGAAAACAGCTTTTCCATGAGGGAAGGAATTTATTCCGTGGGTCAGCCCATCATTCAAGTCGAGGATTTGCATAAAAACTACGGTGAGGTGCAGGCGGTGCGCGGACTGAGCTTCGCCGTGGAGCAGGGCGAGGTATTCGGTTTGCTCGGGCCGAACGGGGCGGGGAAAACCTCGACGGTGGAGATCCTGGAAGGATTGCGCACGCCGGACCGCGGACTCGTGCGGGTTTGCGGATTGGATCCGGAGACTTCAGGCAACGCATTCAAGCAGAATGTCGGCGCGGTTTTGCAGTCCACCTCTCTGCCGGATAAACTGCGTGTGAAGGAGGCGATCGAGATGTTTGCCCAGTTCTATCGCACCCGGGCAGACACCGATCAGCTGCTGAAGCAATTTCAGCTCGAAGAGAAGCGCAGCGCTTTTTATGGCCATCTTTCCGGCGGGCAAAAGCAGCGGCTGGCGCTGGCCATGGCATTGGTCAACAACCCGCAGGTCGTGTTTCTGGACGAGCCGACGGCTGGGCTTGATCCGCAAGTGCGGCGCGAAATCTATGACATCATCGAGCAGCTTCGACGGGAGAAGAAGACCGTTCTGCTGACAACTCATTACATCGAAGAGGCGGAGCGGCTGTGCGACCGCGTGGCCATCGTGGACCACGGGCAAGTCATTGCTCTGGGGACGCCGCGGGAGCTGAAGCGCGGGTCCGCCGGCACCACCCGCATCGAAGTCCGGCTGGCGCGCCCCGTCGGGGACGGCGCCCTCCGCCGGCTGGATGGCGTCGCGGATTGCCGCGAGTTTGACGGGTCCTACGTGCTCCATTCAAGCAGCACGGCGCAGACCATCGTCGCGTTGGTGAAGCACCTGGAATCGGAAAACAACGAACTGCATAGCCTGGAAATCTTTTCACCCTCGCTCGAGGATGTTTTCATCGAGCTGACCGGCCGCCGTCTGCGGGAATAAGGCGAGACCGGACGGAGCCCGCATAGCATGAGCACAACGTGGACATTGACGAAGATGCGGATGCGCCTGGCGGTGCGCAATCGCGCCTTCTTTTTCTTCAGCCTAGTGATGCCGCTGATCTTTCTGTTCGGGGCTGTCATGTTTTTCGGCAAGGGGGCGGCGAACGCTGTCGCGTATGTCCTCGGAGCCATCCTCACTCTGACGGTCATGGGCAGCTTCTGGGGCCTGAGCGTGCAGCTGGTGACGTTCCGCGAGCAGGGGATTCTTCGCCGTTTCCGGCTGGCGCCGGTGGGCGCGAGCGCGATGCTCGCCTCGAGCATCCTCTCCAATTATTTCCTTACCATGCCGGTAGTGGTTCTCGAAATCATCATTTGCCGGTATGCGTTTCACCTGCGCTCGTGGGGCAATCTCGGTGCCATCTTTGTCCTGGTGACACTCGGATCGGCAGCCTTTGCCGCCTTCGGCCTGATCGTGGCCAGCGTCACCAACACGATGCAGGAAACGCAGATGATCAACAATCTGATCTGGATGGGCTTTCTCTTTCTCTCCGGCGCCACCGTCCCGCTGGCCGTGTTTCCGGGCTGGCTCCAGCGCTGCGCTCTGTTCATTCCGGCGACGTACCTGGCTACCGGCCTGGAATCGGCGGCCACGAATCTGGCCACCGCGGGAGAGATGGCGGGCGATATTACGGCGCTCACGCTCGGGCTCGTCGTCGCGTTCGAGATCTCGCGGCAGCTCTTTCGCTGGGAACCGGAAGCCAAGGTTCCGCGGCGGGCCAAGATCTGGGTGCTTGCGGCGCTGCTGCCCTTTTTGGCCTTCGGCGCTTGGGAGAATGTGACCGGGCATCGTCTCAGCCAGGTCCGCCGGAATTTTCAGATGCTGGATAATCGGGCCATGCCGCTGCGGATGGAAAGGCCGCGCTAGAGAGGAATTTCGCGCGGCATGACGGTTTCCGGATTTGTCTTCATCGCGACCCGCCCGGGACTCGCCGAGGAGGCCGAGGCAACGCAGAGAAACAAGACCCGGAGCCGGCGTTATTTTCAGCAGCCGATGGGAGAAGCCAATGAAGGCCATACGCGTGCACGAGTTTGGCGGTCCTGAGGTGTTGCGGCATGAGGACGCTCCGGAACCCGCGGCTGGTTCCGGGCAGTTGATCGTGAGCATCCGCGCGGCAGGCGTCAATCCGGTGGAGACGTATATCCGGAGCGGCAACTATGCCCGCGTGCCCACCCTGCCGTACACGCCAGGCACGGATGGCGCCGGGGTGGTTGCCTCCGTCGGCAAGGGCGTGACCCGGTTTGCGCCGGGCGACCGCGTTTACCTTGCTGGCAGCCTGACCGGCACCTATGCAGCGCAGGCGCTTTGCGAGGAGCGCAGCGTGTTTGCGCTTCCAGCGCGGGCCTCCTTTGCCCAGGGCGCGGCCATGCACATCCCGTACGCAACGGCTTTTCGCGCCCTCTTTCACCGCGCCCATGCGCGCGGCGGGGAGACGGCATTGATCCACGGCGCCAGTGGCGGAGTGGGAGTCGCTGCCGTTCAGCTCGCGCGGGCCGCCGGGCTCCAGGTGGCCGGGACGGCGGGGTCTGACCGCGGGCGCCAGCTCGTCGCGGCCGAAAGGGCGCACCTGGCGCTCGACCACAATTCCCCCGGACATTTCAACGAGGCTCTGGCTTTCACAGCAGGCCGTGGCTTCGACGTGATCGTTGAAATGCTCGCCAATGTGAATCTGGGGCGTGATCTGCCGATTCTGGCGCCGGGCGGGCGCGTGGTGGTGGTGGGCAGCCGCGGCAACGTCGAGATGACGCCACGCGACGCCATGATGCGCGACGGCTCGATTCTTGCCATGAGCCTGTGGAACGCTTCTCCCGAAGACCTTTTCAGCATTCACTCCGCGCTTGCCGCCGGCCTGGAGAGTGGGGCGCTGCGGCCCGTGATTGGGCAGGAGATTCCTCTTTCGGAGGCTCCGCGCGCGCACGCCGCCGTGATGGCGGCCGGAGCCTACGGCAAGGTTGTGCTGGTACCCTGAGGTTCCCATAAGGCATTGCAGACACCGACCTGATCCAATGTTTTGAGGAGGCGGGGCTTGGCGGTTGCGGTCAAGGGGCAAACGGCATGATTCTTGCGGCTGCCGCGGGCATCGTGATCATCGGGGCCGTCCTGTGGGAAGCATTTGAAACCGTTGTTCTGCCCCGGCGCGTGACGCGCCGCTTCCGCCTGACGGCGTTTTTCTATCGCTCGACCTGGACGCCTTGGAAGGCCCTCGCGCGGGGCATCGAGAAGACGGGGCGGAGGGAGGCCTTTTTAAGCTACT
>JAJXZD010000209.1:0-11589 GCA_021780215.1 Acidobacteriota bacterium | reverse complement strand
CTCTGGGCAATGGGGCTGATTGCAGGGTTCGCGCTGCTCTATGAAAGTGTGCCGGGCGCCTTGGGGCAGGTTTCCTCTCTGTCCGCGTGCCTGTATCTGAGCGGGACCACACTGTTTACCCTTGGGCTTGGCGATGTCGTGCCCCACGCGCCCTTCGCCCGGTTCCTGGCCGTTGCCGAAAGCGGACTGGGCTTTGGATTTTTGGCTCTGGTGATCAGCTATCTTCCAGTGATTTACCAGGCATTTTCGCGGCGTGAGGTCAGCATCGTTTTGCTGGATGCGCGGGCAGGATCGCCTCCGACCGCCGGGGAGCTGCTTCGGCGGCACAACGGCCCGCACGGCATCGCGGCGCTGGAAGGGCTGCTGCGCGATTGGGAGCGGGCCTCGGCGGAAATTCTCGAAAGCCACATCTCCTATCCCGTAGTGGGCTACTTTCGCTCACAGCACAGCAATGAATCCTGGATCGCCGCGCTGGCGGTCCTCCTGGACGCAAGCGCCATTCTCATTGCGAGCACGGAGGGATCGTGCCAGCGGCAGGCGCGGCTGACCTTTGCGATGTGCAGGCACACGGTGGTGGATCTGGCACAACTCTTGCGGCGGCGTCCGCAACCGCTGGCGGCGGACCGCCTGCCAGCCGCGGAATTTGACCGCATGCGCGGCCTGCTCGATGGGGCGGGATTCGCTCTGCGCGACCGAAAAGCCGCCGAGAGCAGGCTGGCGGAACTTCGCGCCATGTACGAGCCCTACCTGCAGACTCTCGCGCGCTATCTGGCCATGGAGATTCCTCCATGGATTCTGGCCAGAGAGGTCGCCGACAACTGGCGGACCAGCGCCTGGGGGCGCATTTCCGGATTCGCCGGGACGGGCCGTAGCGAAACAGACGACCACAGCGACTGACTTTGCCCGGCAGCCTGCCAATTTGGCCTGCCCCGCGGCTTTCTTTCCATTGGGTCCGGCGGCCCGAAACCCGTATGTTATACTTTTGCAAGCGCCAGGCGTGCCGCACGTTTATGCGGGCCGGAGAGATGCCATGGAACTTCCCAAGACAGAAAAGATTTGGCGCAACGGCGCGCTGATCCCTTGGGACGACGCGAAGATTCACGTCCTTTCCCACGTGGTGAGCTACGGTTCGGCGGTCTTCGAAGGCATCCGCTGCTACGAGACGGCCCAGGGGCCGGCGATTTTCCGACTGCGGCCGCACATGCAGAGGCTCCTGAACTCCGCGCACATCTACCGCATGGAAGTCCCGTTCGGGCTGGATGCACTATGCCAGGCCGCTCTTGATCTGGTCAGCGCCAACAAGCTCGCCGCGTGTTACATCCGTCCGATTGTCCTGCGCGGCTATGGCCGGATGGGCGTGGATCCGCAGGGTTGCCCGGTGGATGTCTACCTGGCGTGCTGGGAGTGGGGAAAGTACCTCGGCGAGGAGGCCATGCGCAGCGGCGTGGATATCTGCATCAGCTCCTGGAATCGTCCCGCGCCGAACACCCTTCCGCAGATGGCCAAGGCCGCGGCGAACTACATGAATTCGCAGCTCATCCATATGGAAGCGGTGGTCAATGGATATGCCGAGGGCCTTGCGCTCGATGTGAGCGGTTACGTCAGCGAAGGCTCTGGGGAAAATGTCTTCGTGGTGATGAATGGGACCGTGTACACGCCGCCTGTGGCGAATTCCGCGCTTCCCGGCATCACGCGCGATTCCGTGTTTACGATCTGCCGTGATCTGGGCATTCCTATCGCCGAGCAGATGATTCCCCGGGAGATGCTGTACATTGCCGACGAGGTCTTTTTCAGCGGCACGGCCGCGGAAATCACGCCGATTCGCTCGGTGGACCGCATCAAGATCGGCGCCGGCTCGCGCGGGCCCGTGGCCAAGCGCATCCAGGAAGAGTTTTTCGCGCTGACGAGCGGCAGTAAGCCTGATCGCCATGGTTGGCTTTCGCCGGTGAGCGTTCCCAGCGGTGCGGCCGCCCGCTGAGACTCCCGCGGCGCGCCCCCTTGCGGGACCACGTTCGGCGCACCCGCGCTAACCCGTCCGTCAGTTTCGGAAAAGCGCCCGCCGATTTTTGACTCCGCCCGGCAAATCCATTACAATCCGCGCTTCGTTTCGCCGGATTTTTTCGGGCAAACGGCGAGCGCGTCCGGCGAAGCAACGCATGTACAACCTCCCGCAAAAACTCCTGGCCGAATTTTTCGGCACTTTTGCCGTGGTCTTCGTCGCAGCGGGGACGATTTCCGCAAGCCAATGTCTGGCGTCTCAAGGGCAGGGCAGTCCGGATTGGCTGGTCGCCGCGGCGGCTTACGGGCTCTCCTACGGCGTCCTGCGGGTTGCGGTGGCGCGCATTTCCGGTGCTCATCTGAATCCAGCGGTGACGGCTGGCTTCTGGGTGACGCGGCGCCTGGGCACGCTCCAGAGCATTGGCTATTGGGGGGCGCAAATCCTAGGAAGTCTCGTCGCGGCCTATCTGCTTGTCGCCATTCTTCCGGATGCCGGCTGGAGGGAGAGAGCCCTTGGCGCGATCACACCGGACCTGGCCTCTGGGGTGACCCGCATGCAGGGGATGGCGATTGAGGGAGTGTTGACGTTTCTCCTCGTGTTTGTGGTGTTTGCCACTACCGCCGACGCTCAGGCAGAGATCGGCCGCGCCGGCGGTTTTGCCGCCGGCGGGGCGCTCGTGGCCGCCGTTCTGATGGCGGGTCCGTTCACGGGCGGTTCGCTGAATCCGGCGCGATCTTTCGGCCCCGCCTTTGTCACCCGCCATTGGGATAATCACGGAGTCTACTGGGTCGGCCCCCTTTTGGGAGGCGTGCTCGCCGCGGTCCTCTATGATTGGGCGTTCCGGCGCGACCGGTCGCCTGCCTAAGCCAGGTTTCCGTGGCTGCCTTTCCCGCCGCTCCCCCGTTGCTCGCCTAGAAATCCTCCTCCATGCCATGGTTGCCGCGCTCGGGGCCGCATGCTAGCGTGACAAAGAGTCTCCTATGCCTATCGTGATTGATGATCTATTGCGCCGCGCGGCCGAAAGCCGCGCCTCCGACCTGCACCTGAAGGTCGGCAACCATCCCTATCTGCGCATTGATGGCCTGCTGAACCCTCTCTCCGACGTGCCCCGAATCACTCCGGAAGAGATGCTCTCGATGGCCTTCAGCATGATGACCAACCGGCAGAAGCAGAAGTTCAAGGAGACCGCCGAGCTCGACATGGCGTACGGCGTTGCCGGACTGGGCCGCTTCCGCGTCAACGTCTTCCAGCAGCGCGGCAACGTCGGCATGGTGCTTCGCGTCATTCCCACGAAGATTCGCACGATTGAGGAGCTTGAGCTTCCCCGCATCCTGGCGCAGGTGTGCGAGGAGCAGCGCGGCCTCGTGCTGACCACCGGAACCACCGGTTCGGGCAAGTCCACGACGCTCGCCGCCATGATTGATCGCATCAACTCGCTGCGGCCCGAGCACATCATCACCATCGAGGACCCCATCGAGTATCTGCACCGCGATAAGAAGGGCTTCATCAACCAGCGCGAAGTGGAGGTGGACACCTCGTCGTTTTCCACCGCGCTGCGAGCCGCGCTCCGCCAGGACCCGGACGTCATTCTAGTCGGCGAAATGCGCGACCTGGAAACCATTTCCACGGCGCTGCTGGCCGCCGAAACCGGCCACCTGGTGCTCTCGACCCTGCACACCCTCGATGCGACCGAAACCATCCAGCGCATCATCGCCGTCTTTCCTCCGCCGGAGCAGAAGCAGATCCGCCTGCAACTGGCCTCCACGCTCAAGGCGGTCATCAGCCAGCGATTAGTGCGCAAGAGCGACGGCCAGGGGCGCGTGCCGGCCGTCGAGGTGATGGTTTCGACCGGCTACATTCGCGACTGCATCATGAACCCGGACAAAACCCGCATGATTCGCGACGCGATTGCCGCCGGCACCAGCCAGTACGGCATGCAGACTTTCGATCAATCCCTCTTCGACCTGTACTCGCGCAATCTCATCACTCTCGAAGAGGCCTTGATGCGCGCCTCCAACCCGGACGATTTCCGCCTGCGCGTCCAGGGCATCCGCTCTTCCGCCGACGCGGCCCGCGAGGATATGGAGCGCGCCATGACCGAGTTCGAGCGCCTCGGCAGCCGCCGCTGAGGTTGCGGGCCCCGCTGGCCGCGCCCGTGTTCCCGCTCCCGGATTTCCCGCCATCCTGCTAAGCTGCGGCCATGCGTTCGCGTGCCCGCGCAGCCAGGCTGCTTTCTGAAACGGAGCTCTATACCGCCGCGCTGCGCGCGCTGATGCGGCGCGCGCATTCGGTCCGCGAGATGCGCGAATATCTCGAGAGCCGCGCGGAAGACAGTGAGCACGTCCGTGGCATTCTGCAAAAACTGCGCGAGCAGCGGTATCTCGACGACGCCCGCTACGCTCTAGACTTCGCCCGCATCCATGCGCAATCCCGGCGCCAGGGGCGGTATCGCATCGCCCGGGAACTGCGGGTCCGCGGCGTGGGGGATGCCCACATCGAAGCCGCGCTGGACGCGATCCTGCCCGAGGAGAGCGAGACGCAGCTCCTGCGCGCCCGCATTGCTCGCCAGAGGGCGCGCCTTCGCGGCGAATTCGGCCCGCGGCAATTTGCGAGTCTCTATCGCAGCCTGCTTAGGGCGGGCTTTTCCGCGGAGGCTATTCGCTCCGAGCTTCGCCGCGTGAGCCGCGGCGACCCGGCCGATCTTCCCTCGGAAGCCGGGGAAGAGAATTGATCCCGCCTTTCCGTCCTGGGCCCGCCAGATGACCCTCCCCCGTGGAGATATCATTGCGCCGCAAAAGTCGCGTCAGGGATTGCTTGCGCATGGGTGCGGGTGTCCCTAATATAATTTGGGGAGCGTTCACAAACGCCATTTCGGGGAAACCATTGACCGGACACGAGGCACGCAGGACTTTCCTGAAGTTTTTCGAGGAGCGGGGACACCGCGAGGTGCGCAGCAGCTCGCTGGTTCCCGTGGGTGATCCCACCCTGCTTTTCACCAACGCGGGCATGAACCAGTTCAAGGACGTTTTTCTCGGCCTCGACGCGCGGGACTACGCGCGCGCCACCACCTGCCAGAAATGCGTGCGCGCCGGCGGGAAGCACAACGACCTCGAAAACGTCGGCTTCACCAATCGCCACCACACATTTTTCGAGATGCTCGGCAATTTTTCCTTCGGCGATTATTTCAAGCCGGAGGCCATCGCCTACGCCTGGGAACTCATTACTTCGCCCAAATGGTTCGGCATTCCGATCGACAAATTGTACTTCACTGTTTTTGGAGGTTTGTCCGAACGGGCGACTCATACACGCGAGCAGCTCGCAGCGGACCACGAAGCTGCACACTGTTGGGCCACTGTCGGCGCCCCGAAAGATCGCATCATGGAAATTCCAGGCATGAAGGAGAATTTCTGGGCCATGGGTGACACGGGTCCCTGCGGTCCGTGTACCGAGATTCATTACGACATGGGTCCGGCCGCCTCCGACCAGGGCCACAAGGATTGCACCTTCGGCTGCGAATGCGGGCGCTACGTCGAGATCTGGAATCTGGTGTTCATGCAGTTCAATCGCGACGCGAGCGGCCAGCTCAGCCCTCTGCCCAGGCCTTCGGTGGACACCGGCATGGGGCTTGAGCGCCTCGCCGCGGTGTTGCAGGGCAAGATTTCGAATTTCGACACGGACCTGTTTCTGCCGCTGATTCATGAAGCCGAGAGGCATGTCCCGGCAAGATATGGCCGCGATTCGAGGCTCGACCCTTCTTTCCGCATCGTGGCGGACCATGCCCGCGCGGCCACATTCCTGATCGCCGATGGCGTGATGCCCTCGAATGAGGGCCGCGGCTACGTGTTGCGGAAAATCATGCGCCGTGGAATGCGCCATGCGCGGCTGCTCGGTCCCGAAAAGCCGTTCTTCACGGACATGGTCCTGGCCGTCCGCGAATTCATGGCGGAGGCCTACCCTGAGCTGATGGGCGCGGCCGGAGCGCACGTCCCCAAGGTCGTCTCCGAGGAAGAGCGGAGGTTCACGCATACCATTGAAATCGGCCTGCGGAAGCTCGAGGACGGTTTTCACGAGCTGCCGGCACGGGAAGCGGGCGCTGTTCTGCCGGGCGAGCAGGCTTTCAAGCTCTATGACACGTATGGCCTGCCGCGCGATTTCATTGAGGACGTGGCGCGCGATGCCGGCGTGAAGGTGGATTGGCAAGGCTTCGAATGCGCCATGGAGGAGCAGCGCACGCGAGCCAGGGCTTCATGGAAAGGCGTGGGCAAGGAGATTGCGAATCCCGCCTATGCGAGGCTGGCGGAGACCTTCCGGACGGAGTTGGACTTCTATTTCGGCACCAGCACGCGCGATTGCCGCATCGAAGCCATCATCACGGCGCAGGGCCCGGTGAACGAAATCCGCAAGGGGCAGGAAGCGGAGGTCGTTCTCGACCGCACCTCGATCTACTCCGAATCGGGGGGCCAGGTGGCCGACGTCGGCGGTTTCTACGACGATTCGCAGGCACTCGAGGTCGCGGAGGTGCGCGGGGCCTACTATCCTGTGAGTGGCTTGATCGCTCACCGCATCATGGCCAAGGACGATTTGCACGTGGGAGATCGCGTGGCCACGGTCGCCGATGCCGACCGCCGCGCTCGCAACATGCGCAATCATACGGCGACGCACCTGCTGAACGCCGCTTTGCGCAACATCCTGGGCACTCACGTGAAGCAGGCGGGCTCTTTGGTCGCGCCGGATCGCCTGCGGTTCGATTTCTCGCATTTCGCGGCGGTGGAATCGAGCGAACTCGCCGATATCGAGCAGCAGATCAATGAGGCCGTCTGGAAGAATCTCGATCTCCGCACCGACATCATGAATATCGACGATGCGCTGGGCTCTGGAGCGCTGGCATTCTTCGGGGACAGATATCCCGAGGCCAATGTCCGCGTCGTGACCGTCGCCGACGAATCCTCGCCGCGCGGGTTCTATAGCAAGGAGCTCTGCGGCGGCACGCACGTGAGCCGGACGGGGGAAGTGGGCATCCTAAAGATCATGACGGAACAATCGGCTGCCGCGGGGGTCCGCCGCATCGAGGCCATTTCCGGAGACCGGGCGCTGGCCGATTACCAGCGCGCCCTCGGAATCCTGCGGGCCGCGGCCGGGGTCCTGAACTCTTCGGAAGAGGGGCTTCTTGACGCGATCGAGCGCCAGATAGACTCGGCCCGGCAGCTTGAAAAGCAAATCGAGGCCTACAAACGCAAGGCGGCCGGCTCCCAGGCCCAGGGATTGGTGGACGCTTCCCGAGAGGTAAAGGGGGTGCGAGTGGTTGCCGAAGAGGTGACGGGATATGACCGGGAGGGTCTTCGCCAGCTTGCCGATGCGCTTCGGCAGAAGCTGGGGTCCGGCGTGGTCCTGCTGGCCACTCAGGAAGAGGGGAAAGTCGCTCTAATTGCGGCAGTTACGAAGGATCTGACCCCCAGAATCCATGCAGGGAAGATTATCCAGGAGATAGCACGCCTCGTAGGTGGCTCAGGTGGTGGAAGGCCCGATTTGGCAGAGGCTGGCGGAAAGGACACATCGGCTGTAAAAAAAGCACTTAGTCACATTTACCCCCTCTTAGACCGGTTGTTATAATCCCCCCGCGCCAGAACGCAGACCGGGGGAGCGAAGTTCCCCGAAGAGCTATAGATAAGCGTGCGCTGACCCGTGCGTGCGAGTCGGCGGCCAGGGCTTTTGCCTTCCCCGCAGGCTGGAGCGATACCCGTGAGACTTCGCCAGAAGACAATTATTGGACTTGTGGCGCTGGGGTCTTGCCTGGTGTTACCCCTGCCTTCCTTCGGGCAAATTGCATCCTACGTGAACAGAGAGGGCAAGGTGGTCTTTATTAACGGGGATTCCGGGAAGAGAGCACGAGGGAGTACTATTAGTTCTCCCTCTGGGGCTACCCGGAACACCGCGGCCAAGGGTGGCGGTATCGGGGTTACCTCCAGGGCGGGAAGGGCCAACACCGAAATGGAGGAGATTGTTCAAGCCGCAGCCAAGAGGCACAAGCTTGATCCGGCATTGGTCAAGGCCGTGATTGGAACCGAGTCCGGCTGGAATCCCTACGCCGTTTCGCAAAAGGGAGCCATGGGGCTGATGCAGTTGGTGCCGGCCACGGCGGAGCGACTTGGAGTGGGCAATCCGTATGATCCAGCGCAGAACGTGGAGGGGGGCGCCACATATTTGCGGTCGCTGCTGGACCACTATGACGGTGATTTGACGAAATCGCTGGCAGCCTACAACGCCGGCGAGCGGGTGGTGGATGAATATGGCGGTGTGCCCCGATATCCGGAAACGGAAATGTATGTGCAGAAGGTGACCAACGCGTACTTCGGATCGGATTCGGACTCCGGACATCTTCCGGTGTCGGCGACTCCTTCGAAGAGACGTATTCGCAAGGAAGTGGGACCAGACGGGCAGGTTGTTTTCACGAATCAATGAGACGCATGGGGTCAACAGAAGGGGTGTTCGGCGCCAGCCGGATACTGATGGCAGGCATTCTCGGCATTGCGCTGGCGGCTGCCGCGGCTCCGCAGGCGCGAGCACAGAAGAATTCGGACGCACGCGGGCAATTCGAGCGGGCTGTTGAGATGCGCACGATGCTCGAAGGATACCTTGAGCGGGACCGCACCGTTTCCGATTACAAGCGCACGATCGCGGCATACCAGAAGGTTTATCTCATCTCTCCGCAGTCCGAGGACGTGACCGCGGCGCTTGTGGCCGAGGCCGAGCTCTATCAGGAAATGGGGCGGCTTTACGGCCCGCAATATTTTCAATCCTCCATTGATACCTATCGTTTCCTTTTGAAGCAGTATCCCGGCAGCCGATATTGCGGCGAGGCGCTGCTTACCATCGCGCAGATTCAAAAAGACAATCTGAATGAACCGGACAATGCTGCGGCCACCGCACAGGAATATTTGACCCGCTTTCCTCACTCCGAAAAGTCTGCTGAAGCGCGCGCCATGCTGCGGGAAGCCGCGTCTGTCCAGCAAAAAGCTCCTTCTGCGCTCCCGGAATTGCAGGGGCAAAAGGTCTCTCCTCGCGCAACGGATGGGCCCGCCGCAAATGTGACCGGCATCCAATCGTGGAATACGCCTGATGCCACTCGAATTCTCGTGACTGTCAGCAATACGATTCAATATCGCTCGGCGCATATCGCTTCGCCCGACCGTATCTATTTTGATCTCTATAAGGCGCAGCTCAGCGCCAAACTGGCCGCCAAATCCATTTCAATGCATGGGGGGCTGGTGCAAGTGATGCGTTTGGCTCAGAACAAACAGGGAGTCGTGCGTCTGGTTCTCGATGTCAAGGACGAAGGGGGCTATTCGGCTTATTTGCTGTCCAATCCATATCGGCTCGTCATCGAGATGAGCGCACAATCCTCCGGCCATGTGAGTAGCGCTCCGGAAGTCGCCACTGCCGCCCCGGAGGACTCCAGCCAGGTTTCCGCGAAGACACTTGCCCGTTCTGAGTCCGATGGCGGGATGAGTCCTGGAATAGTTGCCTCGGGAAGTCGCAACAAGCTCAAAGCCAGCTCGAAGCAAGCGGCGGGGATTTCGGATGCCCCCGCGGTTGCGCGAGGAAAGCATGGTGCTTCCGCGGCTATCGTTGCGCAGCCGTTGCCGGAGGCGCGGCCGACTCGGGACGGACAGCAATCCTTGACGCGGATTCTAGGGCTGAAGATCAATCGCATCGTCATTGATCCGGGCCACGGAGGGCATGACACCGGAACGATCGGCCCTCATGGCCTGATGGAGAAGGACCTGTGCCTGGACGTAGCACTGCGGTTGGGCCGGCTGATCCGCCAGAAGCTGCCCGGAGCGGAAGTCATCTACACGCGCAAGGACGACACATTTGTCCCCCTCGAGGAGCGGACGGCGATTGCCAACCGGGCCAAAGCCGATCTATTCATTTCCATCCATGCCAACTCAAGCCATGATTCGACAGCGCGGGGCATCGAGACCTACTACCTGAATTTCTCCGCCTCGCCCGAATCCATGGAAGTCGCGGCGCGCGAAAACGCGGAATCCCAGGAATCGCTGCATGATCTGCAGGATCTGATCCGCAAAATCGCGCGCAACGACAAGATTGCGGAATCGAAGGAACTAGCCGAAGATATTCAGGACACACTCAGCCAGCGGCTGCAAGTCGTCAGCCGGAGCGAGCGGAACCGCGGCGTCAAGCGGGCTCCTTTTGTCGTGCTCATCGGAGCCAATATGCCATCGGTGCTTTCGGAAATTTCATTCGTCAGCAATCCGAATGACGAGCGGCTGCTCCGCAGGCCCGAACAGCGCCAGCGAATTGCGGACGGCCTGTATCGAGGAATCTCCGATTATCTCCGAAGCCTGAATAGCCTTTCCTATGATCAGCGACGTCTCATTTCGGACAACCACTATCCCCCAAACGGCCTCGAACCTACGGCGGCAGTGGCGCCGCGGGGAAACTCCAAGTAAAATTGAATTATTGAGCGAAGGTTTGTGATGCGTCCGCTTCTACTTGTGTCCGCGCTGATTCTGCTGGGGACTGGAAACCCCATTTTCGGGCAACGGATTCTTCCGCTCTCGGTTGGGCAGTGCACAGGAGGCACTTCCTCTGTTGCGCCATTGTCAATCAGCGCCACGGCACCCCCGTCAGCCATCCTTTTGGAATATGGCTGGAAGGCCTCGGAACAGGCGAGCTATGAATGCAAGGCCGGAGCCGAAATCACGCCGCTGCAGGTGAACCTCTACGTAATGAGCGATCCGAGCGGGGCCTATGGGATCTATTCCTACCTGCGCTCCTCGGAAATGGTTCGCGCGGATCTCACGGCCCATTCCACAATGTCGGACAATCGTGCCCTGGCGCTCGCGGGAAATCTGGTGGCGGACATTCGAGGAAACAATCTGGCGAAGATCGCTGCCGACTTGCGAGCTCTGGCCAAGACCATCTCCGCCCACGGGGAGACGGGCGTGCTTCCCACTCTTTGGCAGTATCTTCCGGCGCAGCATCTGCTGCCAGGTACGGACCGCTACATCCTCGGTCCGCAAGCTCTCGATCAACTCTTCCCGGTGCCGCTGGGCGATTCGCTCGGTTTTTCCAATGGGGCCGAAGCCGAGATGGCGCGGTATCATCTGGGAACTGGCGAGGCCGCGCTCTTACTTGTGGACTATCCGACGCCGCAGATCGCGGCGCAGCAGCTGACGAAAGTCGCCAAGAAATTCAACGTCAACGGCTCCAATGCCGGGGCAGGCTCTCCGGCCCTCTTTGCGCGGCGCTCGGTGACCCTGGTCGCCATCGTCTCCGGCGCCCCCAACCAGGCAGCGGCAAGTGCCTTGTTGAATCAGGTTCAATCCGGGGAAGTGCTGACGTGGAATGAGCCGACCTTTTCTGCTACGCAGCCAAACATCTTTACAATCGTCGTAGGAACGATCATCGGTACCAGCATTCTCTGCGCCTTCACGCTTGTGGCCAGCCTGGCATTCGGGGGCTTCCGGCTCCTGGTGAAGCGCGCGCTGCCCGGAAAAGTGTTTGATCGCTCGAGCCAAATCCAGGTCCTGCAGCTCGGACTTTCCAGTAAGCCTATCAATGCAGAC
>JAJXZD010000054.1 GCA_021780215.1 Acidobacteriota bacterium | reverse complement strand
CTTTAAGCCGCCGAATCTACCCCATGCGCTGCCTTTGCGTCAAATTCTAACCGCGAATGGCAGTCATTCGCTAAATGAATGTATTGATTGCAATAGCCAGCTGGGAATGTTGCGCCGGGATTTGTGACAGGCCTTCCACTGTGGTGGGTGGAAGGCAGAATATTTTGTGAGGCATATATTGACAAGTGCTGATACTAGGGCGATAGTCACGTCGTCATTTTCAGGAATAACTGTTGCTATATAAGTATACACAGGTTGACGCTATTCTAACTATGGCGCACCCGTCGGACGCGTGAGTTGCCGTCCCTCTCGAACGAGTCCTTGATGAGAACGAAGTATCTCATTGTGTGTCTTCTTGCGATGGCAGGAGGCTGGGGAACATCTCTCCTGTGCCGGACGAGGATTGAGGGAATTCCTGCCGCTCGGGCCTCGTCTATGCGCTCGCTTCACACGCGCCCCGAAAGCCGGTTGTCTGCTGTCAGGGCCGATGAATCCCTCCGGCCAGGCGCGCGCGGACATGACCCAAGGCGTCCCTTCGCATCGCCGTTCTCTATCCCCATCAGCTTTGAACCGAATATGGGACAGGCGAATGCGTCGGTGGAATTTCTAGGGCGCGGGCGGGGCCTGGTCGTGTTTCTGACCCATCGAGAGATCGCCTTTGAAATCTCCGGCGGGGAGAGCACAGCAGGCACAACGCCCAGCGTGGTGCGAATGGGCGTGGATTGGCTCTCTCCGACTCTCAACACCGAGCAGGGGCGATCAAGCGGCCGCTGGCAAGCGGCGCCCACGCAAAGGCACTCAAGTCCCTCGAGGATCGCTTTCTCATGGAGCGGGGCCGAAAAACTCCGTACGGAGAGCAATTACTTCATTGGCAGCGATCCCCGCCGCTGGCACGCCCGCGTGCCGCATTTCGCGCGTGCGATTGCGGCGCATCGTGACCGTGGCGTAGGCATGTCGGTCTATGGAAATCGCAAGGGAGTGGAGTACGACCTCTTCCTTTCTCCTCGGGAGGATGCTTCGCAGCTGCGGCTCGTCTTTTCGGGGACTCGACGAATGCGACTTACGCGGACTGGCGATCTCATTTTGAGCGCCGGGTCCGGCGAACTGCGCATGAAGCGGCCGGAGTTTTATGAAATGTGGCAGCGGGGCGCGTCCGCGGCTACGCAGGCGAGTGGGCGGAAGGCGATTCGTGGAGGATACATCCTCGAGGCCGATGGCACACTAGGAATATGGACGGTACCGCGTGATGCCGGCGCCACATTGGTCATGGATCCGTCACTCTCTGTCGCCTATTCCTCGTTTCTCGGCGGGACCGGACCCGAGACGGCAGGAAACCTGGGATTGGACAGTTCGGGAAATGTCTATATAGGTGGCACGACCACTTCGGCATCGAGCTTTCCCGAGACGTCCAGCACGCAACTCGGGTCGGTCAGCGGGCCTTCGCAATTCTACATCGCCAAGATCAATCCGGCAGTGGCTGGCGCGAATTCTCTGGTGTACCTGACGTTTCTCGGGGGCAGCGGGACGCAAGCCGGAGGGCTGCTGGCGATTGACTCGGCGGGGGACGCGGCGATTACCGGGACGACGACCTCCTCGGATTTTCCTGTGACCGATTCGAGCCAACCTACGACTGGCCTGACGAGCGGCGATGGCAACGATGTGGCTGTGTCGGAGATAGACCCAAATGGGAGCAAACTCGTCTTCTCCACGTTATTTGGTGGCAGCGGGGCAGAATCGCAAAACGGCGCGGGCGGGATCGCTCTCGACTCCTTAGGCGACGTGTACATTGCCTCCGACACAAGCCCCACAGCTGTTAACACGCTTTCCCCCGACCTCCCGGTGACGGCGGGAGCGCTCCAAACGACCTGGGACGGATATGGGAGTGATGCGTTTCTCGCTATCTTTCAGCCGCCCGCAACGGCGGGCGGCGCGCCTGTGCTGAAGTATTGCTCGTATCTCGGGACACAATCGAGCGGCCCAGTGAGTGTCGGCGGGGTCGCGGCGGATTCATCCGGCGACGCCTATATCGCCGGCTCAACCCAAAACAGCGTGAACATGTTCCCGGCGAAATTGGCTTTTCAGGCTAGTTATGGAGGCGGATCCTCCGATGCGTTTCTGATGAAGATTTCGCCGGCAGGGCAAGGTGCGGCCGATCTGATGTACGCGACGCTGCTGGGAGGCAGCGGAATGGACAAGGCCATGGCCGTCGCGGTGGATTCTTCCGTTCCGCCGCGCGCTTACGTTACGGGAACCACGCAATCGGCAAATTTCCCCGTGAACGGGGCCGTGGCCGCGTATCAGTCATTGCTTCAGGCCAATTTGAATCAGAGCGGCGGTGCGAATGCCTTTCTCTCCGTCGTTGCCGAGGACGCCGGCTCAGGAGCGACGTCGCTTAACTATTCGACCTACCTCGGCGGATCGGCCACTGATGCCGGGCAGACGCTGGCGGTCAATGCGCCCAATGTTGTCTATGTTGCCGGCACGACTACGTCCTTTGATTTTCCGTGGCACGACAATCTGCAGGCCTTCAACGGGTCCGCCGACGCGTTTATCGCCCGGCTCGACCCAACATCGCCCAGCTTGGCCTCCCTCATCTATGCGACGCCGCTGGGAGGAACTGCTCCGGCGGGATTCTCCGTCAGCGCCACGGCGAATGGCATCGCGGCAGACGGTTCAGGCCATGTCTACCTGGCGGGCGAGACCACAGCCGCCAATTTTCCTACGGCCCTGACAACCAGCGGAAGCATGAACGGTTTTCAGCAAACTTGCACTAGTTGCCAGCAGACCCAGCCTGCGCCGGACGCTTTTATTACGGAGATCGTGGAAAATTCGACTCCTATGCCCAGTGTTTATTTCAGCGTCGGCTCACTGAGTTTTTCTCCTACGGCGATCGGCACGCCCAGCGCTCCTGAGACTGCCGGGCTTGCCAACGGCGGCGAGGCCTCGCTGACGATTTCGAGCTTGGCCATTTTAGGCGCGGATGCACCAGACTTCTCCCTGGTCGGCTACACAGGATGCGTCGGCTCGCCGATCAGTCCCGGAAGTACGTCCGGTTGCTCCTTTGACGTGAGCTTTACTCCATCACGAGCCGGCCCGGAGGCAGCAGTTCTGGCCGTCACGGACAATGGACCAGGAAGCCCTCAGCTGTTGGAACTGAGGGGAGCCGGGCAGGGGCCGCACGCCTCGATTTCACCCGCCAGTGTAAGCTTCGGGAATCAGGCGGTGAGCACGACGAGCAAGGGGGATCCCGTCACGGTCACCAATACGGGCAACCAGCCGTTGGCCATCTCCAGCGTCGCGATCCAAGGCGGAAATGCCGGGCAGTTTTCCGTGCAGGCGAACACCTGCACCGCCGGGATACAGTTGGCTCCGGGAGGGAATTGTGCCCTCACGGTGGTTTTCGCTCCGACCGCGACCGGCTCGCTCAGCACAAACCTGTATGTCGATGACAATTCGGATTTGATTACGAACAACCAGCAGGCAATTCCCCTGAGCGGGAGCGGGACTCCTGCTGTGCCGGTGGTCGAAATCCTGCCGGCCTCGATGAGCCTGGCCTTCGGAAGCGTTGCGACCGGCACGACCAGCGGCGCGCAGAGCGTCACGCTCGTCAACCAGGGAAGTGCCGGCCTGCAGATTTCGAGCATTGCCATCAGCGGCACGAATGCCCCTGATTTTGTCATTGCGACGACGGGAACTACCTGCCCGCTTACGGGCGGCCTCGTGGCGGCGGGAGCGAACTGCACGGTGGCGGTTCAATTCGCACCGCAGTCCACGGGGGTATCGAAGACCGCCAGCCTCGTCTTCACGGACAATGCCACCGGCAGCCCGCAGCAAGTGGTGCTCAGCGGTACAGCCACCGGCACTCCGGCTCTTCAGGTTTCCCCGCCGAGCCTCACGTTCTCTCTGGAAAGTGAGGGAACCGCGAGCGCCGCGCAGATGGTCACAATTTCCAATACAAGCCAGGCCACCGCTTCCATCGGCGCCATTGCCCTTAGCGGAGAAAATCCCGGCGATTTCACTCTGGGGAATCCGTGCGCACCCAGCCTCGGCGCCGGCAAAAGCTGCCAGCTTAGCGTCACGTTCAGCCCCGCTGCGTCGCAGAGGCCGGGCCCGCGTTCGGCCTCGCTCACGATTTCCAACGGCAATCCCGCGGCAGTCTCCCTTTCCGGGACCGCCGGCCAGGCGGCAATTTCGATCGCTCCGTCGAGCACGAGCATAAATTTTGGAAGCCAGACTGAGGGTGCCTCCGTTGCCTCGGGGACGCTCGTCACCGTGACGGTGACGAACTCGAGCAGTGGACCATATGCGGGCGGCTTGATGTTCAGCGGCGTCAGCGTGACGGGCACGAACCGCGCCGACTTCATCCTCGGATCGGATACCTGCGCGTCCGGCAGCGTCGCGCCGGGTGGGACGTGCACAATCCAGCTGACCTTCGCGCCCACCTGCGTGAACGCTCCTGCCGCTCGATCCGGCGCGCTCGTTCTGTCGGACAACGCGCCCGGCAATCCCCAGAGCATCGCCCTTTCGGGCACGGCCTCCGGCGATTTCTGCTTTGCTTCGCCTGGCAGCACGACGGTATCCGCCGGCCAGACGGCCTACTATTCTGTGGAACTCTTTTCTGCGGACAATTTCTCCGGCGCCCTCTCTCTCTCCTGCAGCGGGGCGCCCTTGGGAGCAACGTGCGCCGCGCCGGTCTCCGTCTCGGCCGGTCAAACGTTTACCGTCTCCGTGACGACCACGGCGAGTCTTGCGTGTTCGCTCTGCGGGAACGACCCGCCAACGATCCTTCAGGCCCGGCCAGTTGCGCCTGGGAAGGCTGTCTCAAATCCCACATGGCAATTAATGGTCGTCTTGGTTGCTTTGGTGGCTATATTGCCAAGACGGCACAGCCGCTTCCGGAAGGGGTGCTGGTCACGGCTGCTCCAAACCGGAGCTCTTCTGGCAATTGCGGGTGTGTCCATGGCGGCTTGCGGGGGAGGGAGTGCCTCCGACCCGTCTCCAGTCAATTTCACCCCGCCCGCGACCTATACGCTCACGCTGACCGCGACTGCGGCCAATGGAACCTCCCGGTCCATTCCGCTCGTTCTGATTGTTCACTGAGGGGTGTCGCGCGGGAGGCTGGCGCGTCTAGAAGGTCTTCACGGCAAGATCGCTCGGGCGAGAGCCGGTCGAAATCAGGGTAATGAGGCTTCCCGTCCTTGATCGGATCACCGCAAGATCGTCTGAAAGCGTATCCACCACGAGGAGCATATCGTTGCCGGGAGTGAGCTGGCATGCCTGCGGGCCCTGACCAACCGAGATAGGGCCTCCGGTCTGGCGCGTGACAATCGCCACCGGGATCACGCGGGCGGCTGCCAAATCGGAGACATAGAGCGTGGAGCCGTCGTCGGAGAGCGTGGCGGTGGAGGGCTGCATGCCCAAAAGAAAAAAGTCCGCGACTTCGTTTGTCTGTGTGTTGACGATGAGCAATCCGTGCGCGCTGCCGGAGGTGATGTAAAGCTCCCCCCCATCCGGCTTCAAAACCATGTCGTCCGGCTTTCCCCCGAGGACAAGATTGGCCACCAGTTCTTTCCTCTTCAAATCCACGGCGGAAACTTCATTCGTGGAGGAGGAGGCAACGAAGGCCTTCGAGCTGTCCGGCAAAATCACAATCTGCCCGGGATCGGGCGCGACCGGAACTGCGCCGAGCGTGCTCAGAGTTGCCGCGTCGAGGATGAAGACCTCCGAGCGCTCCCTGTCGGAGACCACGATCCGCTTTCCATCGGGCGATACGCGAACCTGCGAAGGCCTGCCTCCTGTCCGGGCGCGTGCGACCACCTGCCGCGTAGCGCATTCGATGGCTTCGACTGCGCCGCTTCCCGGAACCGCCGCGTAGGCGCGAGTGCCGTCAGGAGAAAAATCGAGGGAAGAGGGTTCGGAACCCAGCGGGATGCGTGCGACAATGCGGCTTGCCGGCGCATCCAGAATCCAAGCATAGCCTCCCGCAGCGCTCAGCCCCCAGATCTCCTTGCGGAACGGATGGGAGCGCACGGATACCGGCTCTTCGCCGACCGAAATCGTGGCAACCGGTGCGAGCTTGACCAGATCAATGGCGGCCAGCGTGCCATCCCCGGCATTGGCGACGTATGCAAAAAGGTGCATGCCGGAGCTCAGATACGACGGGCGAAGCTCAAGCGCCACTTCGCGCACTCCCAGGATGCAGAGCAGCGCGAGCAGAATTATCAGGCGGTAGTTCAGGGAAATCTTCATGTGGATCGCGAAAGCACGGCTCGCGGCGGATTCAGCCCACCGTGCGGCCGAGCACGGAGGCGATGGCCCGGACTTCCTCCACCAGGCGGGCGAACTCCCCGGGAAGGATGGACTGCGGCCCGTCGGAAAGCGCACGGTCGGGATCGTGGTGCACTTCCGCGATGATTCCATCGGCGCCAACGGCGACGGCCGCGCGGGAAAGCGGCAGCACCTTGTTGCGGCGGCCGGTCCCGTGGGAGGGGTCCACGATGATTGGCAGGTGGCTGAGGCGCTGCACCGCGGGAATTACGCTCAGATCCAGCGTATTGCGGGTATGATCAGTGAATGTCCGCACACCGCGCTCGCAGAGGATGACGTTGTAGTTTCCCTCGGACAAAATGTATTCGGCCGCCATCAGGAATTCATCCAGCGTGGCCGAGAGTCCGCGCTTCAGCAGTACAGGCTTCCGGGCGCGTCCCGCACGCTTCAGCAGGGAGAAATTCTGCATGTTGCGCGCCCCGATCTGGATGACGTCGGCATGTTCTTCCACCAGGTCGAGCGATTCGTTGTCCACGGCCTCGGTGACGATGCCCATTCCGAAGCGGTCGCGCACCTCTGCCAGGATCTCGAGTCCGGCCAGCCCAAGCCCTTGGAAGCTGTATGGCGATGTGCGCGGTTTGAAGGCTCCTCCGCGAAACAGGCGCGCCCCCGCATGGCGGACCTGCTCGGCAATCGTCAGGGCCTGCTCGCGGGTTTCAATGGCGCATGGTCCGGCAATGATGGCAATGGCTTGCCCGCCAAAGGTCACATCGCCGCAGGGCGCGGGAACCCGGACCACCGTATTCTCGGGCTTTGCGTCGCGGCTTACCAGTTTGTATGGCTTGCTGACTTGTATGCATTCGGCGACGCCGGGCATGGATTCGAGCGAGCCGATATCCATCGCCCCGCTGTTTCCCGTGATTCCGATGGCCGTGCGGGCCGCCCCGGGAATCGGATGCGCGCGAAAGCCGAGCGCCTCGATCCGCGCGCAGACGGCGCGGACCTCTTCCTCGGTGGCATGGGATTGCATCACGACCAGCATCTGAGTGTGTCCGGGACGTGCGTCAGCCAAGCAACTGCCCGCACGAGGGGACGTGCGGGCAGAAGAAGCTGCGAGCACGTCGAAAGGCCTGGAGGCGCGGGGCGGAATCGAACCGCCGTTAAAGGTTTTGCAGACCTTTGCCTTGCCACTTGGCGACCGCGCCAGACCCGCAAATCGCCCATCATCTTAGCATCCTCATGGGTGTCCACGCCTCAATTTTCCGCGCGTGCCGGGATGTCGCAGCCGTGCTCGGCCTGCAGGGTTTCATCGCCCAATCTGCTTGCGATGGATGGCAGTTCTGGCTATCCTTGCCAACCATCGGGGGCGGGGGAATTTGAGACACCGCGGGAGTCGTCCGTTGGGGTCTGCCTATCCGACGTGGGAGTTGTTATCAGGAGGAAAATCATGCTGAAAGAATTCAAGGCGTTTGCGATGCGCGGGAATGTGATGGACATGGCGGTTGGTATCATCATCGGGGCCGCATTTGGTCGCATCGTCACCTCGCTGGTGAGCGACATTATCATGCCGCCTATCGGTCGCTTGCTTGGCAAAGTGGACTTCTCGAGCCTCTTCCTGAATATCTCCGGAAAATCCTATGCCACACTCGCCGAAGCCAAAGCAGCGGGGGCGGCGACAATCAACTACGGAACGTTCCTCAATACCGTGGTGGACTTTTTGATAGTGGCCTTTGTGATCTTTTTGATAGTGCGTCAAATCAATCATTGGATGCCTCCGGAGCCAGCCTCCGCGCCCACTACAAGGGATTGCCCGTACTGCTTTTCGCCGATTCCGCTGAAGGCCACGCGATGCCCGCATTGCACTTCCGAGCTGCGCGCAAGCTGAATGGCGGCTTAAGACGCGGCAGGGGATCCTTCGGGCTGCCAGGCGCAGAGGATGGGATAGCTGGGAGCAGGGTATCGGGCTTAGGGAGTGAGGCGGCGGTTCTGAATGTTAGAGAGGTGCTCGCGCAGACGGCGGATTACATCTTCATTCCCCTGCGTAAACTCTCTTTCCAGTTCGTCCAGTGCGAAGTGGACAATATCGTGGTGATGAACTTCCTGCCCGGGCAGCTGATCGCTCAGTTCCAGCCACACCTTGTGCAGTAGGTCAATTTCCTTCTGGGTCATGCGCGGCGCATGCGGCCCCAGATAAAAAATCTGCTCCTGTCCCGAGGGAGAGAATAGCTCGAGGGAGACCCGCGGCTTCGGATCAGACATCTTTTCCCACGAGATTCCGATCTGCCGGGCCTGCTCGGCGATAGAAGTCTTCGAGGAACTGCCGGCAACGATTGAGCTGGATTGCAAGTTTGCCGCGGTGCGGAGGATGCCGTCCCAAAGGTCGTTGGAAGCGGCCACAGTCAGACGCACGGGCTTGCCTTCCTTTTCGGCAATGGACAGGACCTTTGTAAAGAGCAATTGTTCAATGGTTGTAAAGAGCTGGTCCGGGGCCAGATCATATTCGCCGGAAGAAGCCCGACGCAACATGCGCACGTGCAGGACTACGATCTCCGCCTCCCGGCGCTTGGCTCGGCGCAACGCTGCCTCGAGTGGGTAGAGCGCGTAGTAGTTGCTCACCGGCACCAGCACGTTTCCCGGCTGCACGCCCACGTTGGAAGGGGTCAGGTCGGCCTCTTGCGCCAGGTTGAACTGATCAAGTTCCACATGCCCTTCTCCCCGGCGAAGGCGAGCAGCTTGAATTCTTCTTTCCGAAATTTCAAATCCAGCAAAGAGCACAAAGGAAAAAATGACGCCTGAAACGGTAGCTGCCGGCTTGGTGAAAAGGTTCACGACGGCGATGCCGAGCAGGACCAGAGTGATCAGCGCCAGCCCGAGCGGGATTTCCTTCCCTGCAATGTGAAAATTCAACGGCACGCGGAATTCGCGGTCCTGGGGGTGCGTATAGCGGAGAACCAATACGGCAATGCCCTTGAGGGCGAAGCTCCAGATAACGCCGAAGGCATAAAGGTTGGCGAGAAACGTCACATCGCCCCGGCTGATCAATATGGTCACAATCTGCAAGAGGACGATCAGATTGATGATCCTGTAGGAGGTCCCAAAGCGGGGATGAGGTGCGCGGAACCAATCGGAAATAACCCTATTCTCCGACACCCGGTTCAGAACTCCATTGGAACCTACAATGGCCGTATTGACCGCGCCGGAGAGAATCAGCGTTCCAACCACGACAACGAAGACGTGAAAGGCCAGCCGCGCGACGAATGGGCCGGTCAAATTCATGGCCAAGCCGCCGATCAGATTTTCGAAATACTGCGGACGGTTCTTATCCGAAATGATCATCACAGCAAAAAACGATACGAGCGAGGTGAACACCATGCTGTACAGGAAAATGACGAAGGCGGCCTTCTTCAGGTTGGGCAGCTTGGGATGCTCGATTTCCCGGTATACCTGGGCGAGCGATTCCTCTCCGCTCATGGCCAGGACCGAATGTCCCAGGCCGACGAATACGGCCACGAGCGTGATCGTGTGCACGATGTGCGAGCCGTAGAGCCATCCGAGCGAGTGCTTGGTCAGCAGGATGTTGCGCGGCAGGGGTGCGGGAGGCAGGTGCGCCCCGCGGACCAGGACCGTATAGCTGCACCAGGCGATCAGCATCACCACCATCACGGTGGTCAATTGCATGATCCAAAGAGCCTTCTCGCTCGATTCGGGAATTCCCTTGATATTTTCCCACCAAAAATAGGCGGTCACTAGAATGGCGAAGGCGGCTGCGGCGGCATTGGGCTGCAAAGTGATCCGGAGGTGGGCGTAGGCGAACAATTCGTTCAGGAGACCGGCCAGATACTGGCCGGCGGACACGCCGCTGATGGGGCCAGTCAGGACGTAGTCGAACATCAGCGCGGATACGGAGAACTTGGCCAAGGCCCCGCCCATTGCCTCCTTCACCACGCGATAGACGCCCCCGCGCACAAACATGCTGCAGCTCTCGACGTACACCTGGGAAACCGCGTAGGAGAGCAGCATGGTTCCTAGGATGAACCAGGGGGCGGACTTTCCGATGAACTGTTCCGCCTCGCCTCCGGCATAGTAGGCCGACGACGCCAAGTCGTTCAGGACGATCGCGGCGGCCCGCCAGTAGGAAATGAAGGCCAGCATGGCCGTGGTGGCCACAAGCACTTTGGCAGCCGGGCGGCCCGCTGGGGGCGCAGTGGAACCGATGTTTTTTGATCCCATGAAGGTTTCGGTTGAGCCTGCGGGGATTAACTATACTTCGAAAACGCCGCAAAAGAGAATAGTTCGCCTCAATAATCTTTGCGGATGGCTCGTATCCCTGATTTGAATCGTTATTTTACTTGACTTTCGATTGATCGGAGCTCGCGAGCTGGTGAGGCTGCGATGACGAAAGAATTTTCTGTCCGCGGAACTGCTGGCTAAACGCCCCCGCTTCGCGTGCAGGATTCGCAAGGGCACATCTCCCTCAGCCAGGAAAAGCTGTAGATTCCCGTTGCATGCCCATCGGAAAATTCGATCTGAATCGCGTAATTTCCCACAGCTTTGGCGCTGCTGGCCTTCGCCTTCGGCTTAAACATGGGCAGGACGTCGCTCTGGATGCCTTGGGCCTTCCCGGATGCCTTCTTCTCGCGTTCGTCGTTGCACGTCGCACAAGGGCAGTGATCGCGCAAGTACGGGAAGTCGTACCGGCTGGCGTGCCCGTCGGACCAGAGAATTTCGACGCCTTCTCCGGTCGTCACGTGCACCTTTACGCTGGCGGGAATTCTCCGGGAATCCAGGGGCAGCGGCATGGCACGACTATTTTAGCAGATGGCATCCGGGTCCGGCGGGGCTGTGCCTCATCGGGCGGGGCAGCAAAGACCCGGCGGGATCGGGTTGCCGTGAGGGCAAGTTTTGGGATGGCCGAGGAATGTGCAGATGCGCTGGTCGAGATCGGGGCTGATGATGTGCTCGAATTTGCAGGCGTGCGAGTCAGCTTCCGTATCGGCCACCGAAAATGTGTCGGTCAGAAGTCGCTCGGCCAGTCTCCGGCGGCGGACGATATCGCGCGCCCGGCTTGCCCCGCTCGTGGTGAGCGAAAGCTCGCTGTCGTGAACCACGAGCAGCCCCAGGTCCTTCAGCCGTGCCACAAGGGTGGCGGGGTCCTTCACGCCCGAACGCCGCATACGGCTGAGTTCGGGCGTGGCTCCCTCTTCGGCGGAAATCCAGACTTGCTCGAGCAGGTGATCGAAGCGCTCCTCGTCTTCCATCGAGGCAACTGTGATCTGAGCCAGACGGCCGTGCGCCAGCTCGATCCGGCGGTCGGCAAGCTGGCCGATGGAGGCGGCGTGCGTCACCATCAGGATGGTGTGCCCCTCGCCGTGCAGCTCGCGCAGCAGGCGAATGACCACCGCTTCGTTGGACTCATCCAGATTTCCTGTCGGCTCATCGGCGAGAATCAGCTTCGGGTGGTTGATCAGGGCGCGCGCCACAGCCACACGCTGCTGCTCGCCTCCGGAGAGCTGCCGCGGCAGATGATGGAAGCGCTCGGCCAGCCCCACGCGCGCCAATGCCTCGCGCGCCTCCTTCTCATCCGTCGTGCTGTGAAAGTATTGCGCCAGCATTACATTTTCGAGGGCGGTCAAATAGGGCACGAGGTGAAATTGCTGGAAGACGAAGCCGATCTTTTCGGCGCGGAATCGCGTCAGGCCCCGCTCGTTCAGGCGCGCTACGTCGGTGCCATCCACCAGCGCCCGCCCGGAGGTAGGTGTATCCAGCCCGCCGAGAATATTGATCAGGGTGGTCTTGCCCGAGCCTGAAGGGCCCATGATGGCGATCCACTCTCCGGATTTCACGCTGAACGTCACGCCGTCGAGCGCGCGCACGTTTCCATATCGCATACTGAGATCTTCAACTTGGACCAGGTCGGGCACTATTCACCCCGCAGTATGAATGCCGGCTTGACGCTTCCCAACAGGCGCAGCGGCAGAGCCCCCAATACGGCCGCGACGACCATCAAACCAATCGTCATTGGGTACACCTTCCAGTTCGGCGCGATGGCGGCATGGAAGACCCGCTCACCCATCCAGCGCGCCAGGAGAATGCCGATCAGGCTTCCGGCGCATCCTCCTGCTGCTCCCACGACGCTTGCCTCAGCAAAGAACAAAGCCATAATGCGTCCAATCGATCCGCCAAGAGCTTTCATCAGCCCAACGTCGATTCGTCTCTCGAGCGCGAGTGCGGACATCGTCGCCAGAACGCAGAGCGTCGTGAGAGTCAAAATCAGCAGCACCATGGAAACAATGAGCAGCTTCGTGCGGTGCAGGAGATTGCCCTCTGCCGCTGTTGCCTGAGGGATCGGCCGGACCGTGTAGGCGGGCAGGGAATCCTGCAAGGCGTCTGCAAAGGCGGCGATGGCCTTGGGCTGCCCCTTTACTCGCAATTGTTCCAGCTCGATTTGGCCGGGCATGCCGGCAAGTGATTGTACTGAGGGCAGAGCGGCGAAAAGTTGATCGTCCTCCGCCCCTCCCGAATCCAGCACAGCTCCTACTGTCAGGTTCGTCGTGCGCCCCATATAGCTCAGTTGCAGCGAGCTGGAAGGGGCCAGGTTAAATTGTCTGGCCACGTTGCGGCCCACCAGGCATTGTCCCTCGGCGGGGCTCCCCTCGATTTTCCAAGTGGGGTTGAGCGCGCGTGCTTCTTTGATTTCCGTGCCGGCGACCACTACGGGTGTATCAGCCACGCGCCCCACGATGTACAAATACGGCGCGGCGCCGGCCAGATCGGAAGTGGACATTGCGTTAAGAGCGCGGGTCACGGCGGATTCGTCCATCAGCAGCGCCGGCGAAGCGCCCTCTCCCTGCGGCTGCCCTTCACCTTCTCGGGCGATTACGAGATTAGGGCCCAGCAGTCGAAACTCCTGCGCCAGCTTGTGCTCGATGTCGAAGTCCAGATTCAGCAGTCCTGATATCACCGCCGCACCGCCTGTGACCGCCAGTAGCGCCATCACCAGGCGTCCCCGGCTGCCGACAACTAGACGCCACAAGAGCCGCCCGAACATTACTCACCCCTCAAGATCGGCGCAGGATCATAATGCGCCGCCTGCCGCAGGGGGATGACGCTGCCCACCACGGCCACCAGCGCCGCCAGGCCCAGCACGATCGGAAGCAAAATCAAGCGGGGCGTGGCCGGGACACCGAAGACACTTTTTCCCAGAATTCGTGCCAAGCCAGTCCCAATGAAGTATCCGATCGCGCCTCCCAAAGTAGCCAGAATCATCTGCTCGACAAGAAAGATGGAAGAAACCATGCCGTTGGTCCCGCCGATGGCCTTCATGATGCCGATTTCGGCGCGCCGGCGAAGAATCGCGGTTGCGGCGGTGGACGCAACCGCCAACCCCGCGGCTGTGAGTGCGGCCAGGGTCACAATCCAGAGCAGGGTGCTGATCCGTGACAGAATGCGGCCTTCCGTGTCGGCCACCCGGCGGATCGCCCGCACGTCGGTGCCGGGCAGCGATTGCTTGATCTGAAATTGGATCGAGGAAATGTACGGCGAGCAGAACCACTGATCGTATTCTGTGGCCGTCAGAGTTTTGGGGTCGCGGCCCGCGAGCGAGTCTTCCGGTTTGGTCAATGCGCTGACGAACACTTGCCGGACCTTTCCGGGATGGCCGGAGAGGTCCTGGGCAACAGAGAGCGGCGCCAGCACGGCCTTGTCCTCTGCGCCGCCGGTCGAGGCAATGCCCGTGACCAGCAGAGGAATTGCTTGAGCGGCTCCGGGCGAAGTGCTATCGCGCGCCGCGAGGGAAATCGTCATCCCGGGGCGCATTCCGCCCGGGTAGGAGGCGGCGAGCGACGTTCCTACTACGCATTCCTTCGCGCCGCTCTCGAACCACCGGCCCTGCACCTTCCACCACGGATGAGTGACGCTGAGTCCAGTTTTGAATGTCGTCCCGTCGGGCACGGGCAGGGAATGCTCATACCACGTGCCGATCAGCGTGGTGCGAATCGGCTGGCTGCCCTGAATCTCGGCCGGAACATCGAGGAATGGGGTAATGCCGAGGATATTGTGCCGCCAGAAAATCATCTTGAGCTTGCCGAGGTCCGCCTGGTTCAGGTAGGCGCCTTCGTCCACCGGGCGATAATCCACGCCGCCAATATTCACGGGCAGGGTATCGGATTGTGGTGTGATCATCAGGTTGGCGCCCAGGCTGCGGAATTCCCGCGCCATGCGGTCGCCCACATCGAGGGCTACCGTCAGAGTCGCCGTCGTGACGGCCATCCCTACCATCAACGCGGCCGCCGTCAGGGACTTCCGCTTCGGATTGCGCAGGAACGATTCGCGAACCAGCCGGGCGAACATTTTAGGAATGAATCGTCGCGTCAGCACTGGCAAGTGCCGAAAGGTCGACGATTACCTCTCCTCCCTCGACTACTGATTTTACCGGAATCGGATTGCAGCCGCCGTGCTCCCCAATCGAAGGGATGTAGATCGTCGCGCCGCAATTGCGGCAGATCACATTTTGCCCTTCTTGCCGGTATCCGGCGCGCCCGCAAATCTGGCAGGCATCCAGAGCGACGGCGTAATTGCCGGTGGTCTGGTGAATCACGAGAAAGCGGATCGCCGTCCCGTTCACATTGGCGGTATAGAAGTGCAAGCTCATGTCGGTGAGATCCGACAGCGGGATGCGGACCTGGCCGTTCTGCGCGACCAGCATCATTGCCGGCGACGGCGCGTTCTTGGCCCGCGCGTAGGCGTAGTCCGTCGCGAGCGCCACCACCACCAGCGTGCAGAGAATCGCTGCCGCGAAGCTCCAGCGGCGCTGCCGGCGGAATTCCCACTCCCTCATCCGCCTCTCGGCCGGGTTCAGCTCCGCGTTCACTTCTGGGTGCCGCGCGGAGAACCACTCGCGCAGCACCACCATCGCCGCCGCGCCCAGAATCACCGCAAAGAAGAACACCTCATTGCGCACGATGGGGCCAATGGTAGCCATCTCCGCCTTGCTCGACCAGATCCACATGGCCTCGCTCAGCTCGTGCAGGCCCGTTAGTGCAAGCTGGAACGCGACCACCATCAAAATCACGCTGGTGGCCTTGAAGAAGCGATGCAGGGGAATCCGCAGGGTTCCCTCGAAGAAGAACAGCCCCACCGCAACAGCGATGGCGACGCCCAGGAGCGTGCCGATCCACACCTGCAATCCCGCGGTCGAGAACTCCACGGCGCGGAGGATGAGCACCAATTCTGCTCCCTCCCGCACCACCATGAAAAAGACAAACGCTCCCACGCCCCACCCCGCTGCCCGGGTGGTCCGCTGAGCGTAGGCCTCGACGCGCTCCTCAATCTCGCGACGCAGGTTGCGCGCAACGCGGTTCATCCAAATAATAACGGACACGACGAGAGCCGCCGCCACCAGCATCAGCAGCCCTTCCGTGCCATCCTCGCTGATCCGCCAATGCTGAAGCAGTATGGCGAGGGCCACGCTCGCCGCGGCGGCCAGAATCACTCCGGTCCAGGCGTAGATTTTCAGGG
>JAJXZD010000163.1 GCA_021780215.1 Acidobacteriota bacterium | reverse complement strand
CGATTTCGCTCGCCGCTACTCTCGGAATCTCGTTTGATTTCTCTTCCTCCAGGTACTGAGATGGTTCACTTCCCTGGGTTGGCTCGTACCCGCCTATGTATTCAGCGGGCCGTCATCTGGTTTTACCAGATGGGGTTTCCCCATTCGGATATCCTCGGATCAAAGCCTGTTTGCGGCTCCCCGGGGCTTTTCGCAGCTTACCACGTCCTTCTTCGCCTGTTGGCGCCAAGGCATCCACCGTACGCCCTTAGTAGCTTGACCATAAAACTTACCCGGCACGTCGCCTTCGCCGCACGCCTCCCCCGCAACCGGGTTGAAGCGCACGACACCGCGCGTGGGGCTAAGTTCGCCTTTCCACTTGCGCTACTCTCGAGCAAAACTTGCGGTTTACTGCGCCGCGCGAATCATTTCATCCGCGCAACGCAATGCCAGCTTCCTTCAGTTGTCAAAGATCGTTGTTCCGTTCCACTGCTGCTGATCGGAACATCTCCGCTCCCGGCGGAGCGCCCAGCCGGTTTGGAGCCGACTTGGCGAGAGCTGCATACAACAAAAAACCCGGCGTCGAGCGCCGGGTGATTCCGTCCTTCCAGCGGGGGGTCTGACCTCGCCCCCTCGGACGGAGTGGCTCGATGCTCGATTTCCTGCTACCCGGTATTCGTGACCAACATCACCTCGTGTGAGTCGGCAGGTCCGGTTCGTCAGCAGACTTCCCTGCGAATCAGGGCGCCACCAACATCAGGAGATTATATCAACCTTTCTCCAAACGTCAAGTCGCCAGTAGAAGTATTTTTGGCCCATCGCCGCAAGCCGTCTGTGGAATTCACAGGATATTGTGGAAATATCAAACGATGCCTAAAATCAAGGCAAAACGCTTCTCTGTCGAGTTGTGCGGCGGGCAGGGCGGCTGGCCCGCGCAGAATGGCCAGGAGGGGAACACCGATGAGCTGGGGCAAACGGCGCATCATCATAATCGGCGCGATGGTCCTTGTTGTGATCCTGGGCGTCTGGGCGCTGATGAAGCCGCAGAGGCTTGGCCGGCGCTCCGTGCTGGTGATTGACGCCAGCGGCTCTATTGACGACCAGCGCCTGCCCGGAATCCTCGGCGCGCTCAGTGGCCGCACCGTGCCGGTCCTGCACGATTACCTCGACGCAATGGATTCCGCGCGGACCGATCCGCGCATCACCGGGCTGGTCGTACGCATTGGACCGCTGGATACCGGCTGGGCCAAAATCGAAGAACTGCGCGCGCACCTGCTGGCCTTCGAGCGCAGCGGAAAGCCCAGTCTCTGTTACCTCGGTTACGACGGCATCGGCAACCCGGAATACTACCTGGCTACAGCCTGCCGACGGATCTGGCTCGTTCCCACCACGCCCCTGGGTGTGACCGGGATGATGGCGGAGGCCCTCTTTCTTCGCGGCACGCTCGATAAGCTGAAGATCATCCCCGAGGTCTACCACATCGCGGAGTACAAAACCGCCTACAACACCTACACCGAGAAGAAATTCACAGCCCCGCACCGCGAGGAAGTGAATTCCATCCTCGAGGCGGTCTACTCCCGCTACGTCACGGACGCGGCGGCGGCTCGCGGCATGGAGACGCTGGCCTTCGAAGCGCTCGTGCGGCGCGGCCCGTTTACGGCGAGTGAGGCTGCCGAGGCCGGGCTGGTGGATCGCCTCGGCTATTGGGATCAGGTGCAAGACTATTTCAGCAGCCGTGGAGGATGGAATCCGATCACGCTCAATCGCTACCGTTCTTATATCGGCAATCCGCCCGGAAAAGTAATTGCCGTGGTTTACGCCACCGGCGAGATCACTTCGGGCACGTCGGGAACCACCTCCTCCGGCACGACGATCATGGGCGGTGATTCGGTGGCGCGCGATCTTCGCGAAGCGCGGAGGAATCCTGCGGTCGCAGCGATCGTCCTGCGCGTGGATTCCGGCGGCGGTTCCGTGGTCGCGAGCGAGGTCATCCGGCGCGAAGTCGAGCTGGCGATGGACCAGAAGCCGGTCGTGGTTTCCATGTCTGATCTGGCGGCTTCCGGCGGATACTGGATCTCCGCTCCGGCGGCGAAGATTATCGCCGAGCCGGACACGGAAACAGGATCCATCGGCGTCCTTGCAGGGAAATTGAATCTTGCCGGCCTCTACAATCTCCTTGGCCTGAGCACCGATCGCGTGACTACCAGCGAGAACGCTACCCTCTTTTCCGATCAGCAGAATTTCACACCCGCGCAACGCGCCTTCATCCAGAAGACATTGCAGCAGACTTACGCCGACTTCACCCGCGGCGTGGCCGCCGGCCGACACCTATCGCTCGACGCCGTGGAGAAGATTGCCAAGGGCCGCGTGTGGACTGGGGCGCAGGCCAAGGAACTGGGACTGGTGGACGAACTGGGAGGCCTCGACCGAGCCATCGGTGTTGCCAAGCAGCTTGCTCACATTCCGGCGAGCGAGCCGGTCCATCTCCTTCGCCTGCCACGCCAGAAAAATCTGTTCGAACAGTTGTTCGAGCGGGAGGCCGACCTGATGCACAGCCAGACCCCTTCGCTCGACGACGCGGTGCGGCAAGCGACCGGAGTGACTGATCTGGTGCAGGCGCGTGTGCCTGAGGTGCTGCGAATCCGTTAGCCTGCACTCCGCGGGACGCGCTCCGGGCCGGAATTCCCCGCTGCGGCGCTGAATCTTCCGTGCGATTTCGCTATACTGATTTCTTCAAGGGCGCGGTACCCAAGTGGCAAGGGAGAGGTCTGCAAAACCTTTATCCGTGGGTTCGATTCCCACCCGCGCCTCCAGCACGTTCCCACGAACATCGGGATTCTCCGACGAACCGCCAATATTTATTTCTGTGAAGCCGCGAACGGCGACGGCGGAATTGGCTCCTTCCCATCGAGTGCGAACGTGTAGATGCGGCTCCTCCCGGTGCGCCCGTCGAGAATCGAGACGTACTGTTTCCCGTCAACCATATAGGTGACTGGATTGGCGAAACCCGGGAAGAGCTTCACCTTCCAGAGTTCCTTCCCTTGATCCGCGCTGAAAGCTTCGAGTTCTCCAGCGTTCGATTCGGCAAAGACCAGATTCCCGGCCGTGGTCAGTGTGCCGCCGCCGTTCATCTGAGGAACCTTCCAGCGCTCCGTATGCGTGGCCGGATCAAAAGCCAGGAGCACTCCGCCCGACGGGGACGTGGGCGGGGGAGTCGGTGGGGCGCCGGGAGTCGGCGTGGGCCGCCGGAAGATGATGCCCCAGTTGTACTCGCCAACTTCGTATTTGAATGTGGGCGCATGGACGTAAAGGAAACCTGTGGCCATTCCTGGTGTGACGTAGACAAGGCCCGTGCTGGGATTGAAGGACATCGTTTGCCAAACGTGCCCGCCACCCGGGCCGGGCCACACCATGACGTCCTTGTTGTCGTAATTTGCGTCGGGATTGGGGATGGGCCGCCCGGTCTTGGGATCGAGGCCCTTGTTCCAGGTGATTTTCTGCAGGGCAGTGCCGGAGATGAATTTTCCGGTCTTGCGGTCGAGAACGTAAAAAAATCCGTTCTTCGGCGCCTGCATCAGGACGTGGTGAACCTTCCCATTGATCTTGATGTCCGCGAGGGTTATGTCCGCGGTGGAATCGTAATCCCATTCGTCGGCCGGGGTAGTCTGGAAATGCCAGACGTATTTGCCCGTGTCGGCGCGCAAGGCAATGATCGAGCAGATGAACAGATTGTCGCCGTCATGCGGGCTGCGATATTTCACCACCCACGGGCCACCCTGCCCCGTGCCGATGTACAAGAGGTTGAGCTTGGGATCGTAGGAAATCGCATTCCAGGCATTGCCGCCGCCGCCCCATTTGTACCAGTCGCCATTCCAGGTTTTGGCGGCCATCTTCATGGCCTTGTTCTCGAAGGGCTTCGAGGGGTCGCCGGGAACCGTATAGAACCGCCAGACCTGCTTGCCCGTCTCGGCGTTGTAGGCG
>JAJXZD010000001.1 GCA_021780215.1 Acidobacteriota bacterium | reverse complement strand
GATGTCCTGACTCTGGTCAGCTCCCTGCAGGACCACCAGTTCAACGTGTTCATATTCGATTTCGCGGGGCATGGGACGAATGCAGGCCGGACCACCCTCGGTTACCGGGAGACGGATGAGCTCGCTTCCGCTGTCCAGGCGCTCTCCACCCGTGACGATGTGGATCCACACCATTTTGGGCTGTGGGGCATGGACATGGGTGGCTATGCCGCGCTCGAAGTTGCCAGCAGAGACCCGCGCATTGCAGCGTTTGCCGTGGATGATGCGTATGACGACCCGCGCTACCTGCTGCGCACCGAGGTCAGGAAGTCCGGGCTGAATGCCGTGCCGGGTGTGGTGCGCGTTTCGGACTTCCTGTTTCGCATGTCGAACTATTCGGACCGGCTGACTCCTCCCGTTTCCTCTCGCCTGGGTTCGACGCGCGGAATACCGAAGCTTTTTATAATCTCCGCAGACCGGCCGGCCTTGGCAGCCGCCACTCAGCAGCTTTTCACCGAAGCCCCGGATCCGAAGCAGATGCTGCAGGAAAGCGTCAGCTACCGCGATATGTCCGACGATAACCGGCGGAATTACGAGAATCAGATTGTCAACTTCTTCCTGCAATTCCTGCCGCCGGCGCCCCGGTAGCTGCGGTCATCGCTTCCTAGCGTGGTGCGGAAGAGATTGGCACGTAGATTAGTCCCGGGCGCCGCTCCTGCAAGTCTCCTTGCGTCCGACCGCGGCGAAGAATGTCCTGGAATCCTTGCGCAGTGGTCAGCACGAGTGCAGGCTGAGCATCGGTAGGCACCCATTCCGGGAGCTGGCGGCCGAAATAAAACGCGAGGCCGAAGTTCCACGAGCGGTTCAGCTGGTAGGTAAAGATTCGCTCCGGGTGCCGGTCGTAACGCATGAATTCCGCATGGGAGCGCGCGGAATAGACCGGATCAAGAAGCGGAAGAACGCCGATGTTCGTGGCCTCGACGGCGAGCGCGGCGCATAAGGCGCAAAGACCTGCTGCGGCCGCAAGCCTCTGGCGGAATCCCGCACCCGCGATGACCAACCCCGCGACCAAGGCCATGAGCACGACGGCAGCGGCCCAGAGATAAACCGCACGTGGGCTGAGATCCGGGATAGCCTCCTTTCGCGCGAATTTCCAGGCTAGATAGGCGCTCGCGATGGCAAGAGCTACCCAGGTGGCTCCGATCCCTGCGGAAGCAACGAGCGCGGTGCGACGGCCGCGGTCGAATGTGCGGACCGCTGCAATCGAACAGATCAGCGCCATCGGAGGGATCGAGGGAAGGATATAGCTGGGAAGCTTGGACTGCGAGAGGCTGAAGAAAACTATCGGAAAGGCCCCCCAGCAGGCGAAAAAGAGGCCGGGAGAATCGCGCCATGCCCGCTCCCGTTGAGATCGGGCGCCCTCGCCCAGGGCGGGCCAAAGGAGCGCCGTCCAGGGAAGCAGCGCGAGGAGCACAATCGGCCCGAAGAACCAGATAGGCTGCTGGTGGTGAAAGGCTGGGGTCAGATATCGTTCGAAATTATGCTGCAGGATAAAAACCCGCAGAAAATCCGGATTTCGCCGGGCACATATGACGTACCAGGGAAGCGCCACAACGCAAAATGCGCCAATGGCTAGCGGATGTGCGAGACGGAGCGCCACTCTCCATCGCCCCGCGGTGGCAGCCCATAGCGCAACCGCGCCTCCGGCCAGCAGGACGGCGGCCGGGCCTTTGGCCAGGACCCCCAATCCAAGAAAAATCCCAAATAGAGACAGCGGACCGTAATCGCCACGCTTGCCAAAGACCGTTTGCTCGACATCTCCCCGGAGCGCTCCGGAGCGACGGAGGATAGCGGCGGCGGCTGCCATGGCGAGCGTGATGGAGGCGCTGAACAGCATGTCCGGCCCGGCGGCGCGCGCAAAGCCGATTGCCGCAACGCTTGTCGAGAAGACAACGGGAGCGAGCAGAGCAGGGCTGCGAAGCGAAGCGGCAGTTCCTCCGTAGTGCTTTTTGCCGAGCCACCCAATTGCGATGGCCGCCGCAAGCGCCGCCACTGCGGAGGGCAGGCGCGCGGCCCATTCGGCCGGGAGATGAGCGGCGAATCCGAGGCCCGCGGCCCAGTAATACAGAATCGGCTTCTCGAACCACGGCTGGCCATACAGGCGCGGTGTCACCCAGTCGCCAGTCTGGGCCATCGCCCGGGCGATCCACGCGTAACGGGGCTCATCCGGCCCCATCAGTCCGAGGGCACCGAGCTGTCCAAATAGACAAATGGCAATGGAGGCCGCCGCGAGGAACCACTCCGCGGGCGCTTCTCTGGGGATTGGATTCTTCGTCTCGCTCAAGACAGGCGCGAGTCTAGCATCAGATGGGCCAGGTTGCTTTGCGGAAATCCAGCGCGGGAATGACCCGGATGGACTCGTGAGACAAGTTCTGGTGTGCGACTCTAGCGTCCGCCGCCGGGCCTCCCGCATAATGGCGTGCTATGCGCGAGTGGCTGGAATACGCCGGGGCATGGGCAGGGCTGAAAGCGCTGGGGCTTTTGCCCAGACCGGCGGCGCGAGCCGTTGGTGTAGGCTTTGCAGAGGCGGCCTATGCATTGCGCCCACCTCTGCGGCGTGCGGCGATGTTCAACCTTCGCCTTGCTTTTCCGGAATGGAGCGACGCGGAGCGAAAGCGCGTGATCCGGGGAATGATCCGTCAGGTCGGTTGGATGGCGGGCGAATTCTCGCAATTCCCGAAGTACACGCGTGAGAATATCCAGCGCGTCGTCGTGGTCGAGGGGTTTGAGAATTTTGACGCCGCGCGTCGCCGGGGCAAGGGAGTGCTCTTTCTCACCGGACACATGAGCGCCTGGGAACTTGCGCCCTTTGCGCACGCTCTTCTCGCCTCGCCGCTGCATTTCCTGGTTCGCCCGATTGCGAATCGACGCGTGGACGCATTGATCAACGCGTATCGCTGCTGGTCGGGAAATCAGGCGATAGACAAGAACCGGGCGGCGAGGGCCGTTCTCCGGGTACTTGCGGAGGGTGGGACCGTAGGAATTCTCTCCGATCACAACACCGGTCTCGAGGAGGGCGTCTTCGTGGATTTTTTCGGGGTGCCCGCTTCGACCACATCGGGGCTGGCGCGGATCGCCCTGCGCACTGATGCCGCAGTTGTTCCCGGATTCCTCCATTGGGACGAGCGCATGGGGAGATACCGGCTTTGTTTCGGTCCAGCGCTCGAGCTTGTGCGAACTGGCAATGAGGAATCCGATGTCGTGGGAAACACGGCGCGCTTCACTCGCGTGGTGGAAGCCTATGTACGGGAACATCCAGACCAGTGGCTGTGGGTTCACAAGCGATGGAAGACGCGCCCGCCGGGGGGAAAGCCGCTTTATTCACTGTAGAAAATCTGCTCCGTCCGGGCTGAACCGGGCAAGGAGATGCAGCCATGATCCGCACCGCCGGTGACCTCGCGCAATACTTGAACATTCCGCTTGCAGGCGATCCCGGGATTGAAATTGCAGGCGTCGCCAGCCCTGAGCGGGCTGCTCCGGCCGATTTGATCTATCTCGCGTCGCCGCGGCGGCGAGGGAGAGTGTCCTCCTCCGCCGCGCGATGCGTGATTGCGGAGGCGGGCACGCGCATCTCGGGGAAGACGATTCTCGAGGCAACTGATCCGAAGTTTGCCTTTGCCAAGGCTGCAGGCTGGATTCTGGAGAGAACAGCCCTGCCTCCGGCGATTCATCCTTCCGCCATCGTGGCGCCGAGCGCCAAGTTGGCGAAGGATGTCTCCGTGGCGGCCTATGCGGTGATCGAGGACGACGTCGAAATCGGCTCCGGGACGTTGGTTGGCGCGTTTTGTTTTCTGGGCCGCGGCGTGCGCCTGGGCAGCGATTGCCGGCTTCACCCGCGGGTCACGCTGTACGCGGGAGTGCGCCTGGGGACCCGAGTGGAGGTGCATTCGGGCGCCGTGATTGGTGCTGACGGGTTCGGTTACGTTTTCGGTGAGGGGCGCCACTGGAAGTTTCCGCAGATCGGCGAAGTCGAAATTGGCGACGATGTCGAAATCGGCGCGAACACCACGATTGATCGGGGCTCGCTCGAGACGACGCGCATCGGCAACGGCGTCAAAATCGACAACCTTGTTCAGATCGCGCATAACGTGACGGTCGGGGAGCATTGTGTGCTGGCCGCGCAGACCGGCATTTCCGGAAGTTCCTCCGTGGGCCAGCGCGTGATTGCGGGCGGACAAGTCGGCATCGGTGATCACTGCCACATTGAGGACAGCGCCATAATCGGCGGGCAGGCGGGAATCCTCTCGGGAAAGACGATTCGAAGCGGCCAGGTGGTGTGGGGAACGCCGGCGCGGCCTCTCGATCAGTTCAAGCGGCAGTATGGGCAGTTCGCGCGCTTGCCGGAACTGGCGGAGCGCGTTCGCCGGCTGGAGAAGAAATAGCCTGGCAGGCAGCGGGCACCCCGAGCATCTTGGTAAGCACGCTCGCAGGCGGGAGGGTTTAGTTCCAGGCAGCCGATGAGGGGATCGCCCACATCCAACGATTGCGGGTCTGTTCGCTATTGGGTCGCAGGGGGGTGCTTTTGTTGTTGACCCTAAGGAAGATACAAGCGAAAATATCCGGGCGAGCCCTTCTAAATGCCTGTAATGCGGGAAGATGGGGTGATCTGCCGCGGTTCAGGGGTTTGGATTCTTACTGCTGCCTGCTGGCTTAAACTCCATAGGGATGGGTTGTGGTTTGGGAGGTCCATTGCGCCGGAGCGGCAGTGTAGGGTTCTGGGACGCGAAGAAGTGCAGCATGTCGCTGACGAAAAATGTCTGAGGGGCTAATGACACCAGGAGCAGGTTTGCGCCCGAGCGGTGCGTACGGAGCGGCGGAAGCTCCTACGCAGGGCGCAACTCCGCAGGTTGAGCGGGCCATCCGCCGTGGTGTGGATTGGCTTCTTTCCGCGCAGAGCCAGGACGGCTACTGGTGGGGGGAACTCGAAGCGGACACCACTCTCGAGTCGGACTACATCCTGTTCCAGCACATTCTTGGTCAGGCGCGGTCTGAAAAGGCAGCCAAGCTGGCGAAGAGCATCCGCAGCCGGCAACTCCCTGACGGCGGGTGGGGCATCTATTTCGGAAGTCAGGCGGAGCTGAACGCCACGGTCAAGGCTTGGGTGGCGCTGCGGATTGCCGGGGACGAGGCTTCGGCTCCTCATCTCGAGCGCGCCCGGCGGAAGATCATCGAACTGGGCGGTGTCGAGGCGACAAATTCCTACGTCCGCTTCTATCTGACCATAGTTGGCGCGCTGGGCGAGGAATTTGTCCCCGCTGTCCCGCCGGAGTTGATTCTTCTTCCCAGATGGTTTCCTCTGAACATCTATGAGATGTCCTCCTGGACGCGTGGGATCATCGTTCCGCTGACGATTATCCGCGCGATGAAACCGGACTGGCGCCTGCATCCTGGCATCACCGTGGATTCGCTCTTTGCCACGCCGGGTGCCAAGCCGCGGTCGCTGACGTGGGACGCTCGCATCGTGTCCTGGAAGAATTTTTTCTTGGTGCTGGACCGCACGGTGAAGCTGTATGAAAAATCTCCCTGGAAGCCATTCCGGAAGGCGGCGCTAGCGAGTTGCCGAAAATGGATGTTCCAGCGGATGGAGGGCAGCGAGGGCCTCGGGGCGATTTTCCCCGCCATGGTGAATTCGATCCTGGCGCAATTGGCCGAGGGGTATCCGGTAACCGATCCTCTCGTGGCGCGCGAGATGGGCTTTTTGTCCCGCTATGAGATCGAGGAGTCTGATTCGATGCGCATGCAGCCGTGCATCTCCCCGGTGTGGGACACGGCCATCGCCATGGTCTCCCTCGAGGAAGCCGGCGTTGACGCCGCGCATCCGGCGCTACTGGCTGCCGCGCGCTGGCTTTCGGAGAAGCAGATTCTCGGGCCGGGCGATTGGCAGATTAAGAATACGAAGGGGGATCCCGGAGGGTGGGCGTTCGAGTTCCGCAACGACGCGTATCCGGACGTGGACGATACCGGATTCGTTCTGATGGCCCTGGCGCGCGTGGCCGATTCCCAGCCGGAGCGCCTGCGCGGCGCGATCCGGCGCGGCGTGGCCTGGCTCGTCAGCATGCAGAACGCTGACGGTGGTTGGGGCGCGTTCGATCACGAAAATAACCTGCACTTCCTCAATCACATTCCCTTTGCCGATCACAACGCCATGCTCGATCCCTCGACGGCGGATGTCACCGCGCGGGCGCTTGAGTGTCTGGCGCAATTGGGGTGGCCCGCCGATCATCCGGTGCTTCAGCGCGCCCGGGCATTTCTCCGGCGGGAACAGACTGCGGAAGGCGCGTGGTTCGGCCGCTGGGGCGTGAATTATATCTACGGCACCAGCGGCGTCCTGCGGGCGCTGCAGGCAGGCGGCCTTGCGTCCAGCGCGGAATGCCAGCGCGGCGCCGCCTGGTTGCGGTCGGTTCAAAATGAAGATGGCAGCTTCGGAGAATCCGTGCTCTCTTACGCCGACTCGCAGCTCAAGGGCAAGGGTAAAAGCACGGCTTCGCAGACGGCCTGGGGCCTGATCGGATTGCTCGCGGCCGCTGGTCCGGACGACCCGGCGGCCGAGCGTGCCGTGGCGTGGCTTGTGGCGCATCAGAATGCGGACGGCACATGGGACGAAGACGAATATACAGGCACCGGATTTCCTTGTGTTTTCTACATGAACTATCACCTCTACCGGAATTCCTTCCCGGTGTACGCGCTGGCGCGCTACGATAATCTGCGCAAGGGGCGCCGTTGTTTCGGCGGGATGCGAGTGGGGCCGGAGGAAGCTGCCTTGCCGCGCGGTGCTCGCGAATAACGCCATGAAGACTTCTTGCACGCGAAGAGAAAGACAGCCGAAGGCCATCCGGGCAGGGGCTCCGATCGGCCTTCGTAGATTCGAGGTTTCCCTCGACTTATGACCACGCTGGTCACCGGCGCGACGGGTTTTGTCGGTAGCCATGTGGCGCGCCAACTTGTTGCCGCCGGCCATCCTGTCCGCGTGCTGGTGCGTCGAAACAGCCGGATCCAATCGCTGGAGGGGCTGGCGGTCGAACGCGTTGAGGGCGACTTGCGCGACGTGGTCTCGCTCGATCGGGCCATGAGGGGAGTTCGCTGGGTCTTCCACGTGGCCGCGGACTATCGCCTTGGCGTCCGCGATCCGCGGGAGATGTACGAGAGCAACGTGGAGGGCACGCGGCGCCTTTTCGAGATCGCGGGCCAGGCGGGCGTCGCAAGAGTTGTTTACACCAGCACGGTGGCCACCATCGCAGTGCCTGCTCACGGCAGCGATCTGCCGGACGAGGAAACGCGCGCGACCGTCGGCCAGATGATCGGCCACTACAAGCGGTCAAAATTTCTGGCGGAGGTTGAAGCCATCAAGGCGGCCACCTCGGGACTGCCCGTTGTGATTGTGAACCCAACCGCTCCGGTGGGGCCGGGCGATTGGAAGCCGACGCCAACCGGGCAAATCATCGTGGATTTTCTTCGCGGCAAGATGCCGGCATATGTGGACACCGGGTTGAATCTCGTAGGCGTGGAGGATGTGGCCGCCGGCCATTTGCTGGCCGCGGAACGAGGGAGGATCGGGGAACGCTACATTCTCGGTGCACGCAACATGACGCTCAAACAGATTCTCGAGGCACTGGCTGAAATTACCGGGCGCCCCGCACCGCGCGTCCGGTTGCCGCACGTGGTCGCCCTCGCCGCGGGGTATGCGGATGAGTGGTTCTCCCGCATGGCGGGACGCACGCCGCGCATCCCGGTCGAGGGCGTGAAGATGTCGCGCCATCGCATGTTTATCCGGAGCGGAAAAGCGGAGAGGGAACTCGGATACCAGCCGGGGCCGGTGGAAGCCGCCCTGAGGCGAGCGGTGAACTGGTATGCGGAAAATGGTTATGCTGGGAACGCACGCCTCCATGTGCGCCCCGAGGCAGCCTAGAAATCGCTGTGAAGATTCTGGTCACGTTTGCGATCGAGAATGAGTTCGCGCCCTGGCGCGAGGCGCACGAGTTTCGTCCCGCGCGGTGGGGTGGGGGAGAAGTCTTCGTCACGGAATTCCGCGGAGCGGAAGTCGGCGTGGTGCTGACGGGGGCCGGGCCGAAGCACGCCGCTGCGGCGGCGTTCCATGTGCTGCAGGGCGAGCACGACGCGATTGGACTCTGTGTTTCCTCGGGACTGGCCGGCGCGTTGCGCCCCGAATACCGGGTTGGCCAAATCCTCGCGGCCCGGGCAGTGCGCCCGCATTTTGATCGCGGAGGCGGCTCACTTGAACCGCTGAAGAGCAGCCCGGCGCTGCTCTCTTTTGCCGCGGAATCCGGTGCGACGCTGGTAGAGATGTTGTGCACCTCCGGACGCGTGCTTTCCACGGCGGCCGAAAAGCGACGGCTTGGCGCAGAAGGCGAAGCGGTCGAGATGGAAAGCTTCGAGATCCTGCGCCGCGCGGAGGAATGCGGCATCCCCGCCGTGGCGATCCGGGCGGTGAGCGATTTGGCGGACCAGGACTTACCGTTCGACATGAACGAGATTTTTACTGAAAATGGACAGGTGAGCGTACCGCGCGTCCTGGCTCTGATGGCTCGCCATCCGAATGCGCTGCCGGCCGTGATGAAGTTGGGGCAGGACAGCAAGGCCGCGGCGGCGGAATTGAGCCGATTCCTGGACCGCTTTGTCGCGCGGGTCAGCGAGGCCGCAGGAACGCTGGAGACGCGGGCAGACGCCGCGAGGCAATAGGAGCCTATGTCACAGGCCATCGCACAAACGGGATCGCGCGAGGCCGTTGCGCCGGTCCGGCGAAAGATGCTCGCCGGTGTTTACCGGGGCGAAGGGCTGGTCCGTGTCGAGGAAGTGCCTGTCCCGGAGATCGGCGAGGGAGAGGTCCTGTTTCGTGTGGCGGCTTGCGGGATCTGCGGGACGGACATCAAGAAGATTCAGCACGGCTTCATTCAGCCGCCTCAAATTCTCGGCCATGAGTTATCCGGGACGGTTGTGAAGACGGGCCCCGGAGTCACCCGCTTCAAGCCTGGCGACCGGGTTGTGGCCTTCCATCACATTCCGTGCGGCGAATGCTTCTACTGCGAGCGAAAGCTATTCTCCCAGTGCGCGGTCTACAAGAAGACCGGGTTGACGGCCGGCTTTGATCCGAATGGAGGCGGTTTCGGCCAGTATGTCCGGGCCATGCCGCGAATCGTCGAGCGCGGAATGATCCCCCTGCCGCCCGGCGTGAGTTTTGAGGATGCGACGTTCGTGGAACCTGTGAACACTTGCCTGAAGGCAGTGCACAAGGCGCGAGTTGCGCCCGGTGAGACTGTACTGGTCGTTGGCCAGGGGCCCATCGGAATGCTACTGGCGATTCTGGCGCGGCTCGAAGGCGCCACGGTGTATACGAGCGATCCGCTCGCCGGGCGACGTGCGGCGAGTGCTCGGTTCGGCGCGGCGGAGTCGTTCAATCCGCGGACGGTGAACCTGACGGAGGAAATCCGCGCGCGAACCTCCGGCCGGGGAGCAGATGCGGTCCTATTGGCTGTGCCCAACCCGGCATCGGTAGTCGAGGCGCTGGCTATCGCCCGGCCGGGCGGGCGCGTGCTATTGTTTGCGCATAACGACCCGGTGCTGCGTCTGGAATTTCCCGCTGCCGCCATAGGGGTCGAGGAGAGAGAGATTCTGGGAAGTTACAGCGCTTCACTGGACGAGCAGGAGAAATCGGCGGCGCTTATCTTTGACGGCCGGCTGCCGCTGGGGGAGATGATTTCCGACCGTTTCCCGCTGGAACGGATCGGCGACGCCTTGCATTTGGCGGCGCATCCCGGAGAGAATACTTTGAAGGTACTGGTTACGCACGAATGAGAGAAGCTTCTGACAACGGGCATATGACGGCTGCGGTCCTCTATGGCAGCGAGGACGTTAAGATTGAACGCGTGGACATTCCGCGCCTGCAGGAAGACGACGTGCTCGTGCGCGTCCACGTTGCACTCACCTGTGGCACCGACCTGAAGGTGTGGAAGCAGGGATTCCACGCGCGGATGATTCAGCCTCCGGCGCTTTTTGGGCACGAACTCTCCGGCGTGATTGAGGAGAAGGGCAGCGCCGTGAATGGCAATATTCGTAAGGGCATGCGCGTGGTGCCCTCGAATTCAGCTCCCTGCAATCAGTGCTTTTTCTGCCGCAAAGGCCAGCCCAACCTCTGCGAGGATCTGCTCTTCAACAACGGCGCCTATGCCGAATACATCCGCATTCCTGGCAGGATTGTGCGCCAGAACATGCTGGAGATTCCCGAAAGTGTCTCCTTTCTGGACGCGGCGATGGTCGAGCCGCTGGCATGCGTGCTCCGCGGCGTGCATGAAACGGGGATTCAGCCGGGGGACACGGCGGTGGTCATCGGTTGCGGGCCGATTGGCCTGAAATTTATTCGGATTCTTTCGACGCGGCAGGTGCGGGTAATCGCCATTGGCAAACGCGCGAGCCAGGTTAAGGCCGCCGAGCGCCTGGGCGCAGTGGCGGCCTTCGATGTTGCCGAACTGGAAGACCCGGTGACCCGTGTCCGCCAGTTGACCGAAGGCGGGTACGGCGCCGATGCCGTCATCGAGGCCGTTGGCCAGCCGGTGACGTGGCAGTGGGCCTTGCGGACCGTCCGCAAGGGCGGAACTGTGAACCTGTTTGGTGGCTGCCCGCGCGGGTCAGAGGTGAAAATTGATCCCGCGGCGCTCCACTATTCCGAGGTCACGATCCTCTCCAGTTTTCATCACACCCCGCGGTTTATCCGCGAAGCGCTGGACGCAATCCTCCGCGGTGAGATTCGCGCGCAAGACTTCATTACCGGCGAAGTGCCGCTGGTGGAGCTGCCGAGCGTCTTCCGGCATATGAAGAACCGCAACGGCGAGCTCAAGACCGCGGTCATCCCCTGATCTGCCGCATCGCCAAGCGGCTTCTGCGCCCAGTGTGCCCGCTCTACGCTATGGGACGTCGTGGATCAGCATCCAGTCGCACCGCAATGCCTTCGAGTCCGGACTTCGCCGCCGGATAAAACTCCATGACCAGCGGATCGTGTCCGGGAATGATGTGGTCTGGCGAGTCCGCCAGTTGGAGCAGGCGATCATATCCCTCCAGCATTTCGCTGATGTTGTACACAATGGGAAAGATGCGCCTCTTCTCGAAGTGCGCGTAGAGATGAGACGCGTCGGAGGCGAGAACGAGCCAGCCGCGGCGCGTCCAGATGCGCACCGCCTGCAGGCCGGCCGAATGTCCGCCGATGCAGTGCAGGCTTAATCCGGAGGCGAGTTCCGCATCGCCATCGTGGAAAACCGCCTTCTCGGAATAGACATGCCGGACCATGGCGACGACGTTTTCCGGGTCGAAGGGGGCGCGTTGCGCCGGGTGTCGCATGAGTCGCCCCGTCGCGTAGGCCATTTCCCGGTCTTGGAGGTGAAACCGCGCGGCGGGCAGGCGGTCGAAATTGCCGGCATGGTCGTAGTGAAGGTGAGTGAGGATTACGTCGCGAATCCGAATCGGGTCCTCTCCCAGCAGGTGCAGGGAATCCACCGGGCAGCGCAGCCATTCGCGCCCGCGCTGCGCGGCGGCTTCCTTGCTGAATCCGGTATCCACCAGGTAGCAGCCATCGCGCCTCCGCAGCAGCCACACGAAGTAATCGAGGGCTGAGGCGAATTCATGCGGGTCCGCCAGGAGAAAATTTTCACCGGGGTGGCGATTGTCCGCGCGGGCATAGCGGATGGCAAAGACCTCGAATGGTTCGGGGGGCATGCGGCGCCTCTCGGATCAGGCTAGCTCGACGGCGGCCTAGCATGACCCAAGGGCGAGCAGAAGGTCAATTGCTACGTGGCCGCTCCCTGGGGCATGATACGTTTGCTCTGAAAGCTGAGCTGCGGATAATCGGATCGCGAGGAGGCCATTCCGCGCTGCTCGCGTGGAAGGCGCGGAGGGAAGATGATGGCGAGGCAGAACGTCGGATTTGTAGGAGTCGGGAGGATGGGCTCGCGCATGGCACGGCGGCTCATCGAGGCTGGCTATGCGGTAACGATCCATGACACGCAGGAGATATCGATGCGCCCGCTTATTGATCTAGGCGCCGCACCCGCCGATTCCCCCGCCGCTGTCGCATCCGCTGCGGAAGTGGTTTTTGCGAGCCTGCCGGTTCCCGCGGTAGTGCAGGAGGTGGCTCTGGGCGCGCAAGGCGTGATTCACGGCAGCCGTGTGAAAATTTTTGTCGATATGTCCACGACGGGCGCGACCACGGCCCAACTCGTCGCCCGAGAGCTGGGGGCCCGGAAAATTTCCGCCGTGGATGCGCCGGTGAGCGGCGGAATTGGCGGCGCGGAGAAGGGAACGCTCGCGGTGATGGTATCCTGCCGGCAGGATGTCTTTGCAGTGGTGAAGCCAATGCTCGAGGTGATCGGCAAGCCCTTCTACGTTGGCGGGGAGCCGGGCCAGGGGCAGACGATGAAGCTTCTGAATAATCTGCTCTCGGCGTCGGCTATGGCCATCACCTCCGAGGCGCTGGTGATGGGAGTCAAGGCCGGGCTCGATCCGAGGCTGGTGGTGGACGTTTTTAACGCCGGAACGGCCCGCAACAGCGCGACGCTGGATAAGGTCAAGCAGCATATCCTGCCGCGAACCTTCGCCTATGGCTTTCAACTGGGACTCCTGGACAAGGACATTCGCTTGTGCATGGCTGAAGCGGATGCCCTCGGCGTCCCGATGGTCGTGGGCAGCGCCGTGCGCCAGTTGCTTTCCATCGTTGCCGCTACGGAGGGCTTCGACGCGGATATGACCGCAATGGTGAAACCCATTGAGGAGTGGGCGGGAGTGCAGGTCGGATCCAAATAGCTGGCTGTGTGGCACGGGAAAGACTTAAGAAAAAAAGCTGCGCTTTTGCGGGATGGCGGGGCTAGCAGGGTGTTGCCGGTCATTCCCCGCTGGGCAGGTTTCTTCCGGAGACAGGGGCATGAAACAGTACGCAATGCTGGTGGGAGGCCGATGGGTCGAGCCGGCTTCCGGTGCATATTTTGAATCCGTGAATCCCTACACTGCGGCCCCGTGGGCGCTTATTCCACGGGGAGGGAAAGAAGACGTCGAACGCGCGGTGGCCGCGGCCAAGTCCGCCTTCCGCGAGGGCGAATGGCCGAAATTGACTGCCAGCGCGCGCGGGGCGCTTCTCTGCCGCCTGGCCGATCTTGTGGCGGCTGAAGCCGATGCGCTGGCGGAGATCGAATCTACGGACAACGGAAAGCTCATTGCCGAAATGCGCGGGCAGTTGAAATATATTCCGCAGTGGTTTCGATATTTCGGCGGTTTGGCGGATAAGGTCGAAGGCCGCGTTATCCCCATTGATAAGGCCGGCGTCTTCAATTTCACGCGCGAAGAGCCGCTGGGCGTCGTCGCCGCAATCACGCCGTGGAACTCGCCGCTGCTGCTGGCAGCCTGGAAACTGGCCCCGGCACTGGCGGCCGGGAACACGGTGGTATGGAAGCCCTCGGAGTTCGCGTCGGTGTCGGCGCTGGTGTTCGGGAGGCTGTTTGAGCGGGCAGGCTTTCCTCCCGGTGTGGTCAACATTCTTACCGGCTACGGCGGGGAAGTCGGCGAACCGCTGATCACGCACGGGGACGTGGCCAAGATTGCATTCACAGGCGGGGACCGCACGGGCGAGCACGTCTACGAAATGGCGGCGCGGGGCCTCAAGCGAGTCACTCTTGAGCTGGGAGGAAAGTCCGCCAACATCGTCTTCGACGATGCGGACCTGGACGAAGCGGTGAAGGGGGTGGTCTCGGGGATTTTTGCGGCTACCGGGCAGACCTGCATCGCCGGCTCGCGGGCGTTGATTCACCGATCTGTTTACGATGCGTTTGTCGAGCGGCTGCTGGCGCTTGCGCGGACCGCGCGCATGGGCAATCCGCTCGATCCCGACACGCAGGTCGGACCGGTCACCACGCGCCCGCAATACGAGAAGGTGCTCGACTACATCCGGATTGCGCAGGGAGAGGGAGCGGTTTGCCGATTGGGCGGGGGGCTTGCAGAAAGGCCGGAGTGCGGTTCCGGCTGGTTCATCGAGCCAACGATTTTTACCGGGGTGCGACCGGAGATGCGCATCGCGCAGGAGGAGGTATTTGGCCCGGTTCTCGCTGTCATCCCCTTCGAGACCGAGGAAGAAGCGGTGCGCATCGCCAACGGCACGCTGTACGGCCTCGCGGCGGGCGTGTGGACGCAAAGCATTCGGCGCGCGCTGACCATGGCCGAACGGCTGGAAGCGGGGACGGTGTGGGTGAATACGTACCGGGCGGTGAGCTACATGTCTCCCTTCGGAGGCTACAAGCGGTCGGGAATCGGTCGCGAGAGCGGGATCGAGGCAATTCGGGAGTATTTGCAGACGAAGAGCGTCTGGATTGACATCGTGGGCCATGCTCCCAACCCGTTCGTGATGAGATAGCCGGGTGCGTTGACCGTCTCTCAGCGCAACACGGGGGTCCCAAGGAGAATTTCAGGCCGCGGCCTGCGGGCAGGCAAATTGTGACGCGAGGACAAAATTTGTGAGGAGTTTCTTGACACGGTTGGGCAAGGCAGGGTAACGTAACGAAGTGCAGCGCGGTTGAGGAAGAGAAAGCATGACGCAGAAGGCTCAGTCTCGGCGGCTCCGGCTTATGGTAGTAGTAGGAGACGTATGCGCGTCTCTGCCCGGAGGGCATCGCTGAGCTGAACATCGGGAAATTCGAAGGCTCGCGAAACCCACCTGCCAGAGACGCTGGCACGGTGGGTTTAATTTTTTGAGGGGAGAAAGGGGTGCGGAAATGGACGTTGAGAATCCGATGCTGACGGGCGCGAAAATCCTGTGGGAATGCCTGGAACGCGAAGGGGTAAAGACCGTGTTCGGATATCCCGGCGGGGCGATTCTGCCGGCGTACGACGCGCTGCGGCAGAGCTCGATCCGGCACGTTCTGGTGCGCCACGAGCAAGGCGCTTCGCACATGGCCGACGGCTACGCGCGCGCGACGGGCGGCGTGGGCGTGGCCGTGAGCACCTCGGGACCAGGAGCCACCAACATGGTCACGGGCATCGCCACCGCCATGATGGATTCCTCGCCGATTGTCTGCATCACCGGGCAGGTGGGGAGCAAATTGGTCGGCTCGGATGCGTTTCAAGAGACGGATATCACAGGCGTGACCCTGCCCATCACGAAGCACAATTATCTGGTGACGCACCCCAGCGAGATCGCGCCGACGATTCGCGAGGCATTTTATGTGGCCAAGTCCGGGCGTCCCGGTCCGGTGCTGGTGGACATTACGAAGGACGCGCAGCAGGGTTCATGCGTTTTCGATTGGGAAGCCGCGGTCCCGAAGATGCGCGGATACCGCCCTGATTTCTCTCCGGCGCGGGGGACATACGACAAAGCGCTCGAGATGATTCAGACAGCGAAGCGTCCGGTGATTCTGGCCGGGCACGGCGTGTCGATTTCCGGCGCGGAGCTCGAATTGCAAGCGCTTGCCGAGCGCGCCTGTATCCCCGTGGCTATGACGCTCCTGGGGCTGGGCCATCTGCCCGCCTCGCATGTGCTGAACCTCGGCATGATGGGCATGCACGGGGAGGCCTGGGTCAACAAGGCCATTCAGGAGGCCGATCTGTTGCTGGCTCTCGGGATGCGCTTCGACGACCGCGTGACCGGCAACCTGAAAACCTACGCGTTGAATGCGAAAAAAATTCACGTGGAAATTGATCCGGCGGAAATCAACAAGAACGTCAAGGTGGACCTGGCGCTGGTGGGCGATCTGCGGAAGATTCTGCAGGATCTGCTGCCCCGCCTCGCTCCCGCCAGCCGGCCGGAATGGATCGAACAGATCCGCCGGCTCAAGGGGGAGACTGCGGTGCGCGACAT
>JAJXZD010000020.1:11930-15960 GCA_021780215.1 Acidobacteriota bacterium | reverse complement strand
GAGCCTGATTCTTCCTGTCTTCGCGCATCGCGTCGTGGTCAGCCCTCGATACGTCTCGACGCAAAGGAAATCCGAGCAGGCCGAAGCCATCCTTCGCGAGATGCTGGACGCGGTGCGCGTCCCGCTCTGATCATGCCGTCCGCACCGGCTCTGCGAACAGCCGCCGGGAGGCCACAGCCATGAGTTCCGCTCCCGTCTCCTCCGCGGATTTGCCCGCGGAACCCATGCGTCGCGGGCGCGACCGGACCGGCTGGCGCAGCTTCGCGCTCGCCATGCTGATCCTCTCCGTGGCGATGTTCATCGCTCTGTTCTCCGCGGCGGCCTCCCGGCAGGGACGCGTGGGCGTGGCTGCCATCGCCACCACCATCTCACTGGCAATGGCGGGTTACGTGGCGGTGACAATCGTTCCCGCGCTGGCCCGTCGCAGCAGCCTGCGCTGGCTGGCCTATCAGGTGGATTACCGCCTGACGCGCGCCGGCATCGTCTACCTTGCAGCTGTCTTCATTCTGGTCCTGGCCGCCGTCAATACCGGCAATAATCTGCTCTTTCTGATTCTTGCCTGCATGCTTGCAGCCATCTTGATTTCGGGCGTCCTTTCGCGGGCCATGCTTGCCGGCATCACCCTCCGCTTTGCCATGCCCGGGCATATTTTCGCCGGCCAGCCGGTGCTGGCGGAAGTCGAGCTACAGAATCAGAAGAGGATGCTCCCCTCCTTCTCGCTCCTGGTCACCGGCGGCAGCCGCGACGTGGCAGCAGCCATTCTCAGCCGCCCGGTTTTCTTTCCCTACCTCGGGCCGCTTGGCTCGGCGCAGCAGAAGGTGGAGCTCTGTTTCGCGCACCGTGGCCTCTACAGGCAATCTTCGTTCGGCGTCCGGACGCGCTTTCCCTTCGGATTTTTCGAAAAGACGCGCCTGGTAGGGGCTGCCGCGGAGATTGTGGTGTACCCACGCGTGGAGCCGGCCGCGCAGTTCTATGAGGTTCTTCCCCTGCTCAGCGGTGAAATAGCCAGCCAATTCCGGGGCCGCGGCCATGAGCTTCATTCCCTGCGCGACTACCTGCCCTCGGATAGCGCCCGTTTCGTGGATTGGAAGGTGACCGCCAAGTCCGACCGGCTGATGGTCCGCGAGTTTGCCCGCGAGGATGAACGCCGCGTGATGCTCGTGTTTGATCCTTGCCTCGGCGCCACGCACGGGGCCGGCAGCGGGCCGGGCTCTCCGGAATTTGCCGGACAATTCGAGCGCGCAGTCGCCCTGGCCGCCTCCATCGCCTGGCACTTTTATGAGATTCACTCAGTGCTGCAGTTTCGCACTCCATCGTTCTCGACCCGCATGGCCCCGGCCGGAGAGATCATCTATTCCGCGCTGCGCGAATTGGCCCTGATCCAGCCGGACACTGCGGCTTCCGGCGACACTTTTTTCGGCGAGCTTGCGGCAGAGCCGGAAATTTTCAAGATCGTGTTCACCGCTCGCCCCCGGCAGGGGGTTCCTGGCGCCTTGTGGTCCTCCTCCTATTTTCTGTTCATCAGCGAGCTATAAGCCGCGCCAATGGGGTTTCCGGGTTCGCCCCCCCCGCGCGCCGTGCGACAATGGCGCACGAAACGGCGATGCCCCATCCGATCCCTGCGCACACGAAAGAAAGCTTCCAGCGAACGCTGCTTTCCTGGTACCGCCGCCACCGACGCAATCTTCCCTGGCGGACCAGCCGCGATCCTTACCGCATCTGGATTGCCGAAGTGATGCTGCAACAGACGCGGATCGTCGCAGTTCTTCCTTATTACAAGAAGTTCCTCGAACAATTTCCGAGCGTCCGCCAGTTGGCGCTGGCGCCCGAACAGGAAGTGCTCCGGGCGTGGTCCGGCCTCGGCTATTATTCGCGCGCCCGCCATTTGCGCGCCGCCGCGCAGGAGATTGTCTCGCGACACAAGGGACAGTTCCCCTCCGCCCCGGAGGCCGCTCGGGAGCTTCCCGGCATCGGCCGCTATACCGCGGCGGCGGTGCTCAGCATCGCCTATGACGTGCCGCTGGCAGTGCTCGATGGCAACGTGGCGCGCGTGCTGGCGCGGCTCGGCGCCATCCGCGGAGATCTGCGCGTGCCGCGCGTCTGGCGCCGTCTGGGAATTGCGGCGGAAAATCTGCTTGCGGCTCGATCGCCCGGCGACTGGAACGAGGCGCTGATGGAATTGGGCGAGGTAATTTGTACGCCGGCGAGGCCGCGGTGCGAGGTATGTCCGGTTTCACGCTGGTGCCGCGCGTTCGCCCTGGGCATCGCCGGGAAGATTCCCGCCCCGCGCCGGAAGCATCCGGCGCAAAAGGTTCGCGTGGCGGCCGCCTTGCTGCTCGATCCGCGCGGGCGCACCCTGTTGCTGCGCGATCCGGCCGCGCAGGATGGGGCGCTGTTTTCGCGCATGTGGCAATTCCCCGCTGTGGAGGTGGCACGCCGGCCGCGAACCGAATTGGCGGCGTATCTTCAAAGCGTGTTCGGACTTCACGGCACGCGCATCGAGCTTCGCGAACTGCCCGCCGCCCGCCACGGAGTTACCTTTCGGGAGATTCAGCTTCTGCCCTATCTGGTTCGCGTGCCGCGGCTTCCTCGCCGCCGGCATGCGCGTGCCATGGTGGTTCGCCGCATCCTGGACCTTCCCATATCGAGCGCAACGCGCAAAATCGCCGCGGCAGCGGGCTGGATGCCGGACCGTTAGCCGATTCGCAATGGCCGCGCGCCGCTCCGCTGAAGCGGCCGCGCGCCATGCTAGCATTTGAGTGCGACCATGGCTTCCGCCGCGCCGACCAGTGCGCCGCCCCTCCCGGCGGTGCAGCGCTATTTTGAGGTGTCTCTCTACCTGCTGGTCTCGACCAGCCTGCTGGCCGTTGTCACCACCGGGAAGCTCGACCTCTTCTCGACGCTGTTCCCTCCCGCGGCATTGCTTTACCGGGGCGTGCGGCTATGGCGCGGGCATGGCCCGGAATTTTCCACGCGCGTGGCCACCGGCCTGGTCCTCGGATATTTCCTCTTCTTCCCGCTGGACCTGTGGGGAATTTCACTGCGGCTCGCTGCGGGCGCTCCCAATCCGCTGATGTATGCCGCGCTGCTCGCCGCCGTCCACCTGCTGTTGTTCGCCATGCTCGTGCGGTTGTTTTCAGCGCGCACCCGCCGCGACCACGCCTTCCTGGCTGTATTGGCCGTGGCGGGCATGCTCGCATCGGCCATTCTGACGGTCGAAACAGGCTTCCTCATCGCCTTGGCCGTTTTTCTGGTCCTCGGGGTCTCGACCTTTGTCGCCCTGGAAATTCAGCGCGGAGCAGTGGGAGCCGTGGTCCCGTCGCCCGAGCCGGGCTCGATAATGGCGCGGCAATTGAACCGGGCGCTGGGCGTCACCTCCATCCTGGTGGCCTTCGGCGTGCTCGCTCTGGGCTTGGTTCTCTTCTTCGTGATCCCTCGCTTTACCACAGGCTATCTCAGCGCTTTCAACCTGCGCCCTACCCTGATGACCGGCTTCAGCGATGACGTCACCTTGGGGGAGATCGGCCGGATCAAGAAAAGCTCCGCCGTCGTCATGCGCATCCATGTCGAGGGCGATCCCGCCCGCGCGCTGGACATTCACTGGCGCGGGATCGGGCTGACCAATTTCGACGGCGACCGTTGGTTCACGCCCGCGCAGCCGCAGACTGTCGTTTCTCCGGATGACGCGGGAAACTTCCGGTTCGCGACGGGCTATCCGGGCGGCAGCGAATTCAATTCGCTCTCCTACACGGTACTCATGGAGCCTCTCGCCACCGATGCCATCTTCGTGGCACCACGCCCGGCTTTGCTCCGCGGGGGCTTCAGCGAAGGCATCCTGCGGGCAGGGGGGGTGTCACGACAGGGTTATCTGCTGGCCGACAGCACCGGGTCCCTCTTTAACCCGATGCGCAACATTCGGACCATGCGCTATCAAGGAGTTTCGCTGCTCCCGACCATTCCTCCGGCCCGGCTGCGCCAGGCCCCGGCGAGCTATCCCGCGGAAATTCGCAAGACTTATCTGCAACTGCCT
>JAJXZD010000020.1:0-11920 GCA_021780215.1 Acidobacteriota bacterium | reverse complement strand
ACCCGCGCATCCCCCGCCTGGCCGAAGAGATCACCGCAAGGTCTTCCAACGAGTACGACAGGGCAGCAAGCATTGAGCTCTATCTGAAGACGCACTACGCCTACACGCTCGATCTCACCGGCCCGCCGCAGCGCGATCCGCTGGCCTATTTTCTGTTCGTGCGCCGCGCCGGCCACTGCGAATACTTTGCCTCGGCCATGGCGGTGATGCTCCGCGCTGTCGGCATTCCGTCGCGCTACGTCACCGGATTTCTGCCCGGCGAGTACAACGACGTGGGCGGCGATTATATCGTCCGCGCCAGCGACGCGCATAGCTGGGTCGAGGTCTATTTCCCCGACTACGGCTGGCTGACCTTCGATCCCACTCCACCGGGAAATGAGCGCCCCAGCGGCCTGCTGTCGCGGCTTGGGCTCTACTGGGATTGGCTCCAGTACACCTGGAGCGAGTGGATGGTCAACTACGACTTCTCGCACCAGGTGGCGCTGGGGCGCACGCTGAAGACGTCATCACGCGTCGGGGGCGAACGCCTTCGCGCCTTCTATCGCGCGCGGCGGGATGCGGCCATTCGTGAAATCCTGGCTCTCGATACGCGGATGGAAAAATCGCGCTATTTCCTGCCGGGGGTTCTGGCGCTGCTTGTCCTGCTGCTGATCGTCCTGCGTGGCCGGCCGATGCTTCGCTATGCCTGGACGCGCCTGAGGCTCCGCGCCCACCGCGCCGGAAACCTCACCGCCGGGCTCGCCACGTTGGAGTACACGGAAATGCTGCGTCTGCTCGAGAAGCACGGGTGGAGAAAATCGCCTTCGCAAACACCGCGCGAGTTCGCCGTTGCCCTTCCGAAAGCCGAATTGACGGCCCCGGTCCTCCGCCTCACCGAGCTCTACCACGCGGCGCGGTTCGGCGGGCGCGCCCCGGGAGGAGAAGAAATGGCGTCGCTGCTGCGTGCCATTCGCGGCATTCTGCAATCGCCCGGGCGCGTGGCCAGATAGCGCAGGGTTGCCACAGGGCGCCTGCGCCCCCTCATCCAGACCCATACCCGGCTCGTATCTCCGAAAAGCACACGCCGGAGAGAAAAGAGCCGGCCTTGCACTCCGCGCGCTCCTGTGCCAGCCTGTTAATGAGGACTTGCATGCCTGCCAAGGTCGGATTCGTCAGCCTGGGGTGCCCGAAGAATCTCGTGGACAGCGAGGTGATGATGGGCATTCTGGCGCGCGCGGGATACGAGATCACTCCGCGGCCGGATGCCGCCGATATCCTGGTGGTCAACACGTGCAGTTTCATCGCTCCGGCCCAGCAGGAATCGGTGAACTCCATCCTGGAGATGGCCGAGTACAAAAAGTTCGGGCGGGCCAGGAGGCTGATCGTGGCCGGCTGCCTGGCGGAGCGCTACCGCTCCGAAATCCAGGCGCAGATTCCGGAAGTGGACGCGGTCATTGGCACCAGCGAAGTGGAAACGATCCTGGCCGCCTGCCGGGACGAGCTCGGTGACTCCGAGCCGGCTGCCGCCAGCGGGACCGCCGCCTATCTCTACCACGACCTCACCCCGCGAATTCTCTCCACGCCGCGGCATACCGCCTACATCAAAATCAACGAAGGGTGCGACCATCCCTGCACCTTCTGCGTGATCCCGCAACTGCGCGGAAAATTTCGCAGCCGGCGCTTCGATTCCGTCGCGCGCGAGGCCGAAAATCTGGCCGCCGCGGGCGTGCGCGAAATCTCCCTCGTGGGGCAGGACACCACCTACTACGGCGAGGACCTTGGCCTGCGCGACGGCCTCGCCAGGCTGCTCGCGCGCCTCGCGCAAATCGAGGAGCTGCACTGGGTCCGCTTCCTTTATTGCTATCCGAACCGCATCACGGACGCGCTGCTTGAAACCATCGCGGCCCATCCGCGCCTCGTGAAATATCTCGACGTTCCCTTGCAGCACGCCAGCCGGAGCGTTCTGGCGCGCATGCGCCGCGGCTCGCATGCTGGGGCATTCCTGAAGATGCTGGAAAAGATTCGCCGGACCATTCCGGGCGTCTCGATCCGCACGTCCTTCATCGTCGGATTTCCCGGCGAGACCGAGGGGGACTTCCGCGAGCTGTGCGATTTTGTCCGTGCCGCGGAATTCGACTGGATGGGCGTCTTCTCCTACTCCGATGAGGATGCGGCGAAGAGCTTTTCGCTGGAGAGTAAGGTCGGAGAAGAAACCATTGCGCGACGTCGCGACAAGCTGATGTCCATCCAAAAGAAAATCACCGCGCGGCGCCTGCGGCGGCTCATCGGCCGACGATTGACAGTCATGCTCGACGGCCCTTCGGAGGATGGCGGGCTCGTCTGGAACGCGCGCCTCGAGGGCATGGCGCCCGAAATTGATGGCAAGGTCTGTATCACGGATTTCGAGGGCGTCACGAACGGGGCGCAGCTCCCCGCGCCGGGAACGCTCGCGACGGTCGAGATTACCGGTTCGGCTGACTACGACTTGATCGCCCGGGCACTCGAATTCACTCCGTCCCCTGCCGCGCGCCCGGACCGGCCTGCCTCCGACGCGCTCTTTCCTATCCTGACCGCACGATGACCACCCGATGATCCGCCCCTGCCCAATCTGCCGGAAGCCAGTGGATTCGGAAAAGGTCGCGGATTTTCCGTTCTGCAGCGAACGCTGCCGGCTCCTTGATCTCGGCAACTGGGCCAGCGAAAAATACGTCATCAGCCAGCCCGCCTTCGACGAATCCGAATTCGAGGGGATAGACGCCAGTGAATCACCCGCCGAGGGGCAGGGCCGGAAGCAATGAGCGGGAGATCCCTTCCAACCGCCCCAGCCGGTTCCCCGCCATCGCCGCAAAAACCACAGCGCAGGCCGCGCCTGGCTCTCTTCATCGCAACAGCTTCAGGCCTCGGATACATACCGCTTGCGCCTGGCACATTCGGATCATTGGGCGGACTTGTTGTCACGATGTTCCCGCTCTGGGCCGGATTTGCCTGCGCTTGGATTGCGGGCTCATGGGGCATCAGCTTCGACGAGTCAATTGACCCGGTCCTGACGGCACAGATTTTTCTCGCGGCTTTCCTTGCGATTGCCGGAGTATGGTCCGCGAGCCGGGCTGCCCAATTTTGGGGAGCGAAGGACCCTCAGCGCGTGGTCATTGACGAGGTCTCTGGACAACATCTGGCGCTTTTGCTCGGGTGCTCCGCACCGGTCTGGTGGAGGAGCATTAAAACGCCGTCATCCGGCAATCTCCTCGGCATGATGCCGTCTCACACCGCACTCAACTGGAAATATTTGCTGCTGGGTCTTATACTTTTTCGAGTCTTCGATATCTGGAAGCCGTTCCCGGTGCGAAAGATGGAATCGCTGCCCGGGGGCTGGGGAATCATGGCGGACGACTGGGTCGCCGGAATTTACGCGGCGGCCGGATTGTGGGTCCTCCGGGCGCTGGGCTTGTGACTAAATCCAGGACGAGCTTCCCGGGACATGCTTCTCGAAGGGCGGAAGACCGCCAGGCGGCACGACAGGCAATTTTCAGGGGCGAATGAATAACACTCCAAGAATTGAAAGCGTACAACCCGGCGCGGCGCTCCCCGGCGGCGAGATCTTTATTCGCGGCAGCGGCTTTGGCGGGCGCAATCATGCGCGTCCGCTTGTGCATTTCGGAACCGCGGAAGGCAGCCTGGTGATGGCGGCGGAGAATATGATGATCGCCCGCGTTCCGGACGGCGCCGAGGACGGCAACGTGCGAGTCTGCTTGGGAGGCGTCGAAAGCGTTCCCTTCCCCGTGGCGCTCGGCCGGATGATTGCAGACAATCTTCATCCCGTTTGCAATCCGGCCGTGGACAGCGAAGGAAATATCTACGTGACGTTCAGCGGCCAGCGCGGACAGAAGGTTCCCGTCTCCCTGTACAAGATTACCTCGAATCATGCGGTGAAACCCTTTGTGACCGAGCTGATGAACCCCAGCGGGTTGACCATCGGGCCGGATGGCTATCTCTATGTCTCCGGGCGCCACGATGGAACCATCCATCGGGTTTCCCGCGAAGGGCATGGCACCCTGTGGACCGAGGGAATGGGCATCGCGACCGGCGTGGCATTCGACAAGGTCGGGAATCTGTATGTGGGAGACCGCAGCGGGACGATCTTCAAGATCGGGCCCAAGCGCGAGACTTTCGTTTTCGCCACTCTGGAACCTTCGGTTTCTGCCTATCACCTGGCTTTCAGCCCGGCAGGCGACCTCCATGTCACCGGGCCCACCACCTCAAGTTACGACCGCGTCTACCGGATTTCTCCGGCTGGAGAGGTAAGCGTTTTCTTCCGCGGACTCGGGCGCCCGCAGGGGCTCGCATTTGACCGCCAGGGAAATCTCTACGTTGCGGCGTCGCTGGCGGGCCGTCGCGGCGTCATCCGGCTGACTCCGCAAGCGGAGGCCGAAGTGGTGCTCAGCGGCAGCAACATCGTGGGGCTGGCCCTGCTTCCGACGCGCCGGGCCGTGATCGCCACTTCGAGTGCCATCTTTACTCTCGACTGGGATGTCGAGGGGCCACCTTCGAACGGCTAGAGGCCTGATGCGGGCGGAGATCATCGCGGTCGGTTCGGAACTTCTGACTCCCTACCGTCTGGACACCAACTCGCTGTTCCTCACCGGCGAGCTCAACCAGGTCGGCGTGCGCGTGGTGCACAAAGCTGTTGTCGGAGACGATCCCCGGGAGATGCAGACCTCCTTTCGCCATGCCCTGGAGCGCGCCGAATTGGTCATCTCAACCGGAGGCCTCGGCCCCACCGACGACGACCGCACGCGCGAAACCGTTGCGGAGCTCCTGAACCGCAAGCTGCGCTGCGACGAAGAGCTCCTCCGCAAGCTACAGGAGAGATTCAGCCGCTTCGGCCGGCCCATGCCGGAGATAAACAAGCGCCAAGCCATGGTGATCGAGGATGCGACCATTCTGCCGAATCCGCGGGGGACCGCGCCCGGACTCTGGGTGGAAGCGCGGGGCCAGATCGTGATCCTGCTGCCGGGGGTTCCCCATGAACTGCACGCGCTCTTTGCTTCCGAAGTGAAGCCCCGCTTGGAGAAGCTCGGCATTCGCGAACGGCTCTTCACCCGCGATTTGCGCATCAGCGGCCTGTTCGAATCCGATGTCGAACAGCGCGTTTCCCCGCTCTACGCGCAATATCCCGACACGGAGACAACCATTCTCGCCACCGCGCGGGGCATCGAACTGCACCCGCGAATCTGGTCTGCCGACCCTGAGCACGCCGAAAAGGTGCTCAATGAGATGACCGAGCGAATGGCTCTGGCCTTGGGAGAAAACCTGGCTTCCACGCGGGGCGAGAATATGGAAGAGCTTGTGGCGGCCCTGCTCGCGGAGAACCGGGCCACGATTGCCGTCGCCGAAAGCTGCACCGGAGGCATGCTTGCCGAGCGGATCACAAACGTGCCGGGCAGTTCGGCATACTTCCTCGGCGGGGTCGTCTGCTACAGCAATGAACTGAAGGCAAGTCTGGCCGGAGTTCCGGCAGAGCTGGTCCGGGAAAAGGGAGCGGTCAGCTTAGAGGTGGCCTCCGCGCTGGCCAGCGGCATCCGCCAGCGCACAGGGGCAACGCTCGGGCTGGGGGTTACAGGCATTGCGGGGCCCGGCGGCGGCACGCCGGAGAAACCCGTGGGCCTCGTGCACATCGCGCTGGCCAGCGAACGCGGCGTGCGGGAAAAACTGTTTCAGCTCCCGGGCGACCGCGACCGCATACGCCAATTCGCGGTGCTGAACGCTCTCGATATGGTCCGGCGGCACTTCCGATTTCCCCCTCCCGGACGAGGCTAAGGCTTGCGGCTCTTTGTCGCGCTCGATATTCCCCCCGGCGTGCGCCAGGCGCTGGGCGATTTGATGGATCGCCTCCGCGGAGAATGCCGCTCAGCACGCTGGGTGCAACCGGACTCGATGCACCTCACAATCAAGTTCATCGGACATGCCATTGACCGGCCGGATGGCCCGGAGTTTCATGCGCTGCATGCCGCGCTGGGCACGATTCATCTGAGTGCTCCGGCCAATGCGCTCTTTTGCGGCGTAGGATTTTTCCCCAACACGCGCCACCCACGGGTACTCTGGTGCGGAATGAAGGCCTCCTCCAACCTGGCCGAACTCGCTGCGCGAATTGATGATGCGACCGAGCCTTTCGGCATTCCGCGTGAATCGCGCGATTTCGTGCCGCATCTGACGCTCGCAAGGCTGCCCGTGCCGGGAGACCTCGGCCGCCTGATCCGCGCCGCGGAAGCGCTGGCCTCGGAAGAGTTTGGATCCGCCCGCTGGACCGAGTTTCATCTCTACGAGAGCGTGCTGAAACGGCCGGGGGCGGAATATCGGAAGTTGGAATCGTATTCGTTCGTCAACGTCTAGGCGGCTGGCAGCCTGCCACGCCGCGAAAGGGGCCGGATGAATTTCAAGGACTGGATTCCGGTAATCGCCTATCTTCTGGGCTCGATTCCGTTCGGCATTCTGATCGTGAGAACGCGCGGCGGGCCGGACCTGCGCGCGACGGGAAGCGGAAACATCGGCGCTGCAAACGCGCTGCGGGCCGCCGGCGCGGCCGCGGGCGCTTTTACCCTGTTGTTCGACGCTGCGAAAGGGTACCTCGCCGTGTGGATAGCCGGGCGCATTGCCGGGTCGAACGGCGGCCGATGGATGATGGCTGCGGCGGTGGCTGCCGTTCTCGGGCACATGTTTCCGATCTGGCTAGGCTTCCGCGGCGGGAAGGGCGTGGCCACGGGCTTGGGTGCGTTTCTCCGGATCTGCCCCATGGCGGCACTCGGGGGCGGATTGCTCTGGGTGCTGGTGGTGCTGTTCTGGAGGTATTCGTCCCTCGGGTCCATCGTGGCTGCGGCCGCCATGCCCCTGCTGACCTACGCGCTGTATGCGCCGCGCCATGCGCCTCCGGACTATGTGTCTCTCGGGACAATCTTTATCTCGCTCCTCATCCTGTTCAAGCACCGGTCGAACATGCAACGCCTGGTTGCCGGCACGGAAAATAGGCTGTCCTTCCGCCGCTGAAGCCCCGTCTGCCGGAGATCGAAGCAGCCCGGCGATGAAAACCCCCTGCCCCGTAGCAGATCAGGCAACGCTGGTACCATAGTCCCGTTGTCCCTCTCGCCGGGTTTCGCTAGGCTGGCTTTTGGCAATTTATGGCCCCTTCAGCCCTGCGAAAACTGACCACGCGTCGCCTGCGCATCCTCTGGATTGTGGCGGGAGCGCTGCTGCTCGTCAGCGTCACGCCTCTTTGGCTCTATCACCGCCAGGTGCTGCAGCTGAGCGAAGAAAAGTTGCAGGACACCGAGCGCGTCCAGCAAAGCGAAATCACGCGCTCTCTGGCCAGTGAAACGCTGCAGTTTGAGCAGAGCCTCCGGGAAGAGCTGATCAGCCAGAGACAGGTGCTGGCGTTGACCGGCTGGATCGCCGATGTGAACGATCCGGTCCACTCGGCACAACTGGCCCGTCTGTTGCAGGACTTCGTTGAGAACGACTCGAACATCCTCTACGTGACGGCGGTCAACAAGGAAGCCAAGGGGCAGTCCGCCGGGAGCTTCAGCGCGGACCGCGACCCGTTCGTCGAGGCGGCTCTGAAGCGAGCCTTCACCTCCAGCATCCAGGGCTTCGATTCCGACAGCGAGCCTTTCGCGTTGGGCCAAGGCAACAGCCCCGCGCTGGTGATGTCCGTTCCGCTGATGGCGGACGGCCAGTTTGCGGGCATGCTCGCGGCGGTCGTCTCTCTGAACAAATTGCAAGCACGGCTGCGGGACGCGAGCGTGCGCGACCGCATGGTCTACATTGTGGACATGCACGGCTACATCGTGGCGTATCCGGACACTCGCGATCTTGTTCCCGGCAGAGACGTCACCTCCCTTTCCCCGCTGGTTCGGCAGGTGAAGGAGTTGCCCCATGACCTGCGGACCACGCAAACCACGAATTTTCTCATCCCCGCCGGGCAGCACCACGGCAAAAAGGAGATGATTGGGACCTACAGCACCATTCCGGAGCTGGGCTGGGCCGTGATCGCGCAGCGCAGCCTGGACGACGCACGCGAGGATGCCGGGGTAAACGAATTGACGAGCGAGGCGCTCCGCTTTGTCCTCGGCGTGATGTCGCTGGCGTTACTCCTCGGCTATCTGTTCGCCGTAGGCATCACCCGGCCCATCCAAGGCCTCGTTGAGTCCACCCGCGCCATCAGCCGAGCCGAGTTTCATGAACGCGCCGAGGTCCGCGGAGCCGCCGAAATCAGCGAGCTGGCGGAAACCTTCAACCAGATGGCCGACCACATCGAGGAGTATGTCGAACGGCTGCGCGAGGCCGCTGAGGAGAACCGCGAGCTCTTCCTGGGTTCAATCCGCATGCTCGCCGCCGCGATTGATGAGAAGGATCCCTATACCCGCGGCCATTCCGGGCGCGTCGCCAAGTATTCCACCATCATTGGCGAAGGCCTGGGCCTGACCGCCGAGGAGTTGGACCGCCTGCGCATCTCCGCGCTGCTCCATGACGTGGGCAAAATCGGCGTGGACGACCGCGTCCTGAAGAAGCCCGGCCAGCTGACGGAGGAAGAGTTCGGCCTGATGAAGCAGCACACCACCAAGGGCGCCAACATCATGCGTCCGGTCGCACAGTTGCGCGATGTGCTTCCGGGCATCGAACTGCACCACGAGCGCATGGATGGCGGCGGCTATCCCTATGGCTTGCAGGGCGACCAGATCCCCATGATGGCCCGCATCATCGCCGTCGCCGACACTCTCGACGCCATCACCACGGACCGCCCGTATCATTCCGCCATGGATCTCGACTACGCCCTCCAGCGCATCTGCGAGCTCTCCGTATCAAAATTCGACGCCAGGGTGGTCGCCGCCCTCGAATCCGCGGTTCACTCCGGCCGGCTGCGTCTCACCGCCACGCTTGTCGAAGTCTGACGCCAAGCAAACCGCCGGGAAACGGCATCCTCCTCCGCACGCAATAACCGGCTCCGCGGATGAACGACCTGCTTCGCGGCATGTGCTCTCTACTCTGCATGCAATATCCGCTGTGCTCACAATTCAGTTGACAGACGGTCAGCCTCCGTAGTAAACGGTCCGCAGCTTTCTTTCTGATGGGGGACATTTAGCCGGCAACGAAACTTAGGTTAGCGGCGTGGCGCAGCCAGTCCGAACAGCACATCCCTAAGAGTTGGCGGCGAAAGGTTGGGGGTCAATGACGAAAGCATTCAAGGGGTTGGGGTGTGTCTTTTCGCTTCTCGCTTGCACCGCGATATGGCTGGTGTCCGCCTCGGCGGTGCGTGCACAGAGCGCCACAACGGGCGCGATCAACGGCACGGTCACTGATTCGTCGGGCGCGGTGATTACCGGCGCCACCGTCACCGCCACGAACATCGGCACGGGCGCCGCGCGCAGCATCACGACGGACGCCAACGGCTTCTACATTTTCTCGCTGCTGGTTCCCGGCAATTATCGCCTTACGTTCTCGATGAAGGGCTTTCAGACGGCCGAAGTGCCGTCCGTCACGGTGAACGTGACGGCGATATCCGTGGTGAACCACACGCTCACGGTCGGGTCGCAGTCGCAGCAGGTGACGGTCGAGGCGACCGCCGAGACACTCCAGACGCAGAACGCGACGGTCGGCAGCCTCGTCTCCGGCCAGACCATGACCAGCCTGCCGCTCAGCACGCGCAACTTCACCCAGATTATTGACCTCTCGCCCGGCGTCGTGGCCAACGTGGCCACGGCCACCTCGATCGGCAACGGCACGCAGGACATCAACGTGAACGGCTCCGGCTCCGACCAGAACACGTACATGATGGACGGCGTGATTGTCACCAATTACGGCAGCGGCGGCGCGGCGCAGTCCGGCAGCTATGCCGGCATCCCGATTCCGAATCCGGACGCGATTCAGGAGTTCAAGGTGCAGACGTCGCAGTACGACGCGGCGTACGGGCAGAACCCCGGCGCGGACGTCAACGTGGTCACCAAGAGCGGCACCAACCAGTTTCATGGCGGCGCCTTCGAGTTCAACCGCAACAATTTCTTCAACGCCAACGACTTCTTTTACAAGCACTCCGAGCTGGCCTCCGATCTGCCTAACACGCCGCCCACGGTGAAGCAGAACCAGTTCGGCGGCACGCTCGGCGGCCCGATCAAGAAGGACAAGCTGTTCTTCTTCGGCTCCTACCAGGGCACGCGCCAGCTCAACGGCATCGGCACGAACGGCTTCGTCAGCGGCCTCACCTCGGTGGGCCTGCTGCCGTTCAACGAGCCCGGCGTGCCGTTTGCGAAGGCGCGCGCGGACGCCGCGAATGGCGGCGGCTCGGGCAGCATTCCCCAGAATTACATCCCCGGGAATCCCGCGTGCGGCTACACCACCTACAAGCAATACCTGGGCTGCGCTTTTGGAGGCACGTGGGACCCGGCCGCCCCTGCGCTGGGCACGGGCCTGATCGTGGCTCCGAACGGCTCGAACATCAGCAACACCATGGTCAACCTGCTGCGCCAGACGGAGAAGATTCCGCAGGCGCAGGGCGGCTACAACAACGGGTACTACATTCCCAGCCTGCGGTATAACCCCGCGACGGGCATGCCCTTCTGCACCGTGGCGAATGGAGGCTGCTCCGCGCCAACGACGATTTCGCAGCCCACCATCGCCAACGAAGACCAGTACATGCTGAACACCGACTGGGTCATCAACTCGAAGAACACTCTGACCGAAAAATACTTCTTCGCGAGCGACCCGCAGACCCAGCCCTTCAGCTGCATCGTCACGGGCTGCGATCCCGGCGCGCCGGAAGACGCGCAGTACGGCTCGCAGATCGCGGTGGTCCGGCTGACCTCGCTGATCACCAACAACCTGGTCAACGAAGTGTACGGCTCGTTCAACCGGCTCTACCTGAACGTGAATGACGGCCTTACCGTGCAGTCCTGCGCGGGCGACGGCGTCACTCCGCTCAACATCATGCCCGCGGTGAACGACGGCACGCCGTGCCCGCTCACCTCCGCCGCCTCGAAGAACCGCGAGGATTCGCTCGTGCCGGTGATCGCCGCGATCGGGATTCCCGACGGCATTCTCGTCCCGGGCAGCACCTCGCTGTTCAACTGGGGCTCCTGGACCGCCGGAGGCAACTTCTTCTCCGCGACGCAGAGCATCCAGAACAACTTCCTCACCGGCGACCAGATCTCCTGGAACACCGGCAAGCATTCCTTCCGCTTCGGCGTGAACACGCAGCGGATCCAGTGGAACTGGGCGCAGCCCAACCGCGAGCGCGGCTGGCTCGCCGCCGGCAACATCGCGGACCTGCTTACCGCCTCGAGCGGCCCGGCCATTGACGGAACGCCCCTGGCGCCCATGAATTACGTCATCAACGCCACGTGGCGCCTGCTCCCGGCCGGCTCGCCGAACCCGCACAACTGGCGCGTCAACGAATTTTCAAGCTACGCCCAGGACGACTACAAGGTCACCCGCACGCTGACGCTGAACATCGGCCTGCGCTGGGAATACGACGGCTGGCCGACCGACGCGAACGGCATCTTCACCAACTTCACGTCGCAAGCCGCCGGCATGGTGAACAGCGGCTCATATTTCCTGAACAATCCGGGCGGCACGCTGGCGGGCTACGTGGTGCAGAACAATTACAACCGCGCCCTCTACGGCAACCTCACCGGGCAATTCGGCTCGCAGGGCGTTCTGGTCAACCAGAACAAGACGATGCTGCCGAATTCGCCGCTCGACAATTTCTCGCCGCGCCTCGGCCTGGCGTGGCAGCCGGTGGATAAGCTCGTCGTCCGCGCCGGATACGGCATGTTCTTCGACCGCGTCTACGGCAACCTGGTCGGCGACAATATCCTGGGCAACATGCCGCCCTACGCCACCGGCGTCGGCATCGCCCCCGGACAGACGCTCCAGAATCCGTTCTGCACGCCCACCA
>JAJXZD010000019.1 GCA_021780215.1 Acidobacteriota bacterium | reverse complement strand
ACCCAGTCGTTATAGACCCGCATGCACTCGCGCTGATATTCGGCATCTTCAATGTTGAAGAACTGTAGGCCGAACAATCCCGGGTAAATCACCTCCGCGGTGATATTGTCGAGCTCCTGGTCGGCCATCCGCGCCTTCGGATCCCATGCGCCAGGCCGTGTGTTGCTGACACGCTGGCCGAGCGGCTTATCGATTTTGCCCGCGATCTTTTCCTCGACGATCACGCCTTCGAGGCCTGCCGGACTCGGCGGCAGTCCGTCGATCAGGTAGTAATCGTTATCCGGCCTCGAATCGATGCGCGGCGCGCGATCGCGAAATCGAAGGTCCATCCGTTCGATCCACAAATTCGCCGGTTCGACCACATGCCCATCGGCCGAGACGAACGCGGCACCTGTTATCCTTTTCATTTTCCACCTTGTTCCGGCCTTCGAAGTTGCCCTCCAAGACTCTATTTCATGATCTGCATTAGACCGCCCGGAGTGGAGTATTTGATGATGTTGTCAAATTCCGGAGGCGCTCCGGCGTTATACCGCAAGGCGTCGGTTTCGCCGTCGGGATTGGCCGTGAAAACGTCGCTCTTGTGATCGTTCTGCACGTCCCAATAACTCTCGATTAGCGAGCCATCGAGCGGCACCAATCCCTGCCCTGGATCCACTTCCGCCGGATGAGGGTAGCTCCGTACGATTTTCCACAGTTTCAGGTTGGAGTCATAAACCTCCTCCCAGATTTCATGCATAAAATGTTTGTCTACGTACATGATCTTCGCGCCGTAGCAGTAACCCGTGCGCTGTGAGGGAACGCGTCGTACGTCGATCACATGAACCTCGCGCAAGCTCCAAGTTCCCCAAGACGGTTTCGGCCAGCCGAGCTGTCCGTCGTATTCCACTGGATAGCGTCCGGCCGCATTCGTCAGATCGGTAATTGCGAGGATCTTGCGGGTGCCTAGGTAGTCGGCGTTGAACAGGTGCAGTCCACCGTTGTAACCGCCCCGCTGGTCGTCATGGATCATGTCGCTGCCCAGCAGCGGCGAGCAGCGCGCAGACGCGGAAAGCCGCAGGGAACGGCGCAGCGCGGGAACAAACACATAATTGTCTTCGGTGCGAGTCTGATCCGCCCAGAAAACCGTCAGGTCCGCCGTGTAGCGCGACTGTTCTGGCTCCTCGACCATCAACCATTCCGTATACCATGCGCCTGCGGCCTGCGGTTCGGTGGGTGGAATTCCGGGATGGTTGTTATACGCAAGCTGACGGTAGACCAGCGAAGTCTTCGTGCAGGCGCTGTTGCCGAACCGATCAGCCGTGCAGAAACTTGTGAAACCGGTTTTTGGCGAAGCGACTAATAGATACGGCGTGTCGTAGAACCAGATGTTCGCGAGTATCTTGTAGCCCATGTTGGGCTGTTGCGGATTGGGAAACGGCATCCCCGCCACGTAATTCGCGATATTCATCGCACCGTCCGGGTTATGCACCACCTGGGTTTGGCTGCCGTACTTCTCGGTCGCGTCAAGATAGGGCTTCGAGAGCGGATGGATCACCGTTGGACCAACGTTCATCTCAATGTCCGCTGGCATCTTCCAGAAGTATGCCCCCTGGAAGAAGTCAATCATCCCTACGGGCATGAATTGTTTGTACTGCTGCCAGTTCTGCATCGTGATCTTCGTGCCGGGCGGGATCGTCCCCTGGTCTTTGGTGGCGGCGAGCCAGTCCTGCATCGTGGACTGCACCTGGTCGGCAGCAGCGGCGATGCCCGAAAAGGCGACTAACAAACCCAAAACAAGGCCGACGGATAATTTCCACTGCCGCGAAGCTATGTGCATGCTTTTCCCCTTAGCCACGAACGACGGCTGTAAAATCGCGCTGAACCTTTGCCCCCAGCGTGGCGCCAACCGATTGACGACGCGCCACGGGTTGCGTGCTCCACGCCTCCCCCTTCTATCAAAATCGTTTTCTGTCTTCAATCGGAAACAGAGATGGTATCATTCGAGACAAGAATGCGAGCTTGTTTTGGAATCCAATGAAGGCGACGTTTGCGTGATTCGCGAACGGGGCATCGTTAGGTGGGATTTCATGGGGAGTGACTTCTCTGGTACCCTTAAGAGCATTGTTGTGATGGAATATAAGGCCCGTTTCGAGCCTCTATTTTCCCAACATTGGACGTGGCGCGGGTAGTGTCGCGGAGTTGGTGGAAAAGTGAAAAGGCGTCAAGATCCGGCGAGTTGAGCCACAACTCGCGCCCGCCTTTGGGCGGGTGCCGGAGGATGACGCCGTTGAGAGGGATAGCAGGAGTAGGTGGATAGGAAAAGGCAGGCTCGAGGAGCTGATGCGAGAGCGGATTTGCGGGACGATCGAGGCCATCGTGGAGGAAGAGCTCGAAGAGGCATTGGGCGCCGCGCCCTCGCAGCGAGTCGGCGCAAATCGCACCGGCTATCGGCATGGGAAGCGCCCGCGAACCCTGAGCACCAGTCTTGGCGCGACCACCGTCATGATGCCGCGGGCGCGCATCGCAGATAGCGGAGGAAAAGTTCGCGAGTGGCGCAGTTCGGTTATTCCACGCTACCAGCGGCGCACCGAGCGGGTGGACGAGGCGATCCTCGGAGTATACCTGAGCGGGACCAACACCCGCCGGCTGCGCGGAGCGCTGGCCCCGCTGTTGCGCGGCGCGCCGTTGTCGAAGGACGCGGTGTCGCGCCTGGTCGGGCGATTGCGCGAGGACTTTGCCGCGTGGGCCCGGCGCGATCTCGGCGAACTGAAGGTTCGTTACTTGTTTCTCGACGGCTGGTATCTGCGGGTGCGAATCGGCAAGAAGCGCGTGCGGGCGCCGGTGCTGGTCACCCTCGGGGTATGCGCGGACGGGCGCCGGGTGATTTTGGATCTCAGGCTGGCGGGAGCGGAAAGCGAGCAAGGCTGGCTCGACGCGGTCCACTCGCTGGTCGCGCGCAATCTGGGCGCTCCGGTGCTAGCGGTGATCGACGGTAATCCAGGCTTGGCCGCGGCGCTCAAGGCGCAGTGGCCGAAGCTGGCGATCCAACGCTGTACCAACCACAAGCTGTGGAATCTGCTCGCCAAGGCCCCGGCCCATCTGCGCGAGGAGCTGGCCGAGGATTATCGACGCATGCTCTACGCGGAGAGCCGCGCGGCGGTGGAACAAGCGCGGGTCGCCTTCGCACGCAAGTGGCGGCTGCGCTGCCAGGCGGTCGCCAAAAGCTTCGAGGAAGCCGGCGACCAGCTGTTCACCTTTACCGCCTCTCCAATCTCGCAATGGAAGGCGTTGCGCACCACCAACGCGCTGGAGCGGATCAACGAGGAGTTTCGCCGGCGGACCAAGACCCAGGCTTCGCTGCCGAACGAAGAGGCGGTTCTGCTCCTGCTCTTCGGCCTGCTGCACAGCGGACAGGTGAAGCTGCGTCGACTGGTCGGCTGGCACGACCTCACCGCCCTAAATCGAGGTTCGGAGGCAGCATAATAGCAACTTGGTAATTCAACTGCTCAACTCGCCGCAGACCTTCGATGCCAGGCTTTTTCCACCAGTTGACAGACACCACCTGTGGCGCGGTCTGCCGTACAAACAGAACTCGCAATTGATATGGCCAAACAATTGGCGGAAATTGAAAACTTGAACAGTGCGACTTCGACGCGGAGCGCCTCCAGAGAAAGCGCTGAAGAAAATCTAGACCGCCTCGGCCCGCGCCTTAAACGTGCGCGACTTGAGCGTGGACTGACACTTCGCAAACTTGCCGAGCAAGCTCGAGTGTCGGCAGCGACAATTCAGAAGATTGAGGCAGGACGGTTAGTCCCGTCGATCGAAATTTTCGTTAAGGTCGCCAAGGCTCTGCGTCTGCGCGCCAGCCATTTGCTCGGTGAGGATGAGACTCCGGTCGATGTCAGAATTATCCGCGCTGATTCCGCCAAATCACTCTCGACCGGGTCTCGCATCCGTATTCAAAATATCGCTGAAGCTCTCCAGGAGCCCAAGATGGAGGCGTATC
>JAJXZD010000185.1 GCA_021780215.1 Acidobacteriota bacterium | reverse complement strand
ATTCGAGGCGCGTCGATTAGATCTTACGGTGGACCAATTTCGTGTTTTAATCGGCGCGCTGGAGGGCATTACCGGCCGCCGGTTCGAACTTTCTGCTCTTACATCTTTGATGGAACGCGTGAATCGCCAGGAAGAATACTTCGATGAGGCGCACGGGTGGATCTGCTCGGCTCCGAGGACACCGGTGCGAATGACCGAACAGATCACCAATGTCATGGCTGCACAATGGTTGCGAGGCACGGATTGGGCAGTCGAACATGCCAAAAAGTTTCGCGACGAAATCCGGACTCGGGTCGAGGGCGGCATCGCTGCGTGTCCTCAGGAAAAGCTGCGGCTGATGTGGGTGGGCGCAGGACTATGGCATGACACTGATTTCTATACCAGCTTCGAGTCTCGCTACGGAGCCGTCTTCGTCTGGTCGATGTATTTGGCGTTCGGCCCGGACGGATACATTCGCTACGGGCTATCGGATCCGCTTCGTGCTTTGGCAAGTCGCGTCGTCAGCATGAACGAGCAACTCCATAATCCGCCTTGGGCAAACGAATGGATTGTCGATCAAGCCCAAAAACACCGAATCGATGGAGCCGTCGTGCTTGTTCCCTACGGGACTCGATCCGCCGCGAGCGGAACTCGCTTTATAGAAGTGGCACTCGAGAAAGCGCATATACCAGTCATGACACTTATGGCCGACGTCGTCGATTCACGGAATTGGGATGGGCAGGCGATGCGCGAGCGAGTCGCCGAATTCATAGAGGAAAGGCTGTGCTAACGCACTCCTACGACGCGCGGTCGACGCCAAACGACGGCCATCGAGCCAGCAAAAGGTGGGTTGTCTCATTTATTGCAACGCTGTGCGGAATGATGGCGCTGCAGATGTCGAGTCTCGGTTTCGCACCTGTGATTCCTCTCATTCAAAAAGCCTTCAAAATGAGCTACTCACAGGTAGGCCTGTTCACGGGGCTCTATGGCATTCTCGCTCTCGTGTTGAGCGTTCCCGCCGGTCTGACCGCCAAACGGCTTGGAGAGAAGATCGTATTGGTCGAGGGCATAGCCATCGTCGCGCTAGGCCTCGTGATTCTTAGCAGAGCGACTGATTTTGCCGGAGCGCTCGCGGGGAGAATTGTCTGGATCACTGGGTATCGATTCGCCTTCGTGTGTGTTCTGACGGCCCTGGCGGTCACGTGCCCGCCATCCCTGCGAGGCCGAACCATGGGAGTTTTAGGAGCAACGGCATCGCTCGCCACCGTGGTGGGAGCGCCGTTCGTCGGCTCGATCGCACAAGCGCTTGGTTGGCGAAACGGCATGTTGGGATTTGCAGGAGCTGCCGTTCTTGGGGCGATTATCGTCGCGATCCTTTATTCGGGACGATCTAACAGCTTCTCTGATCACCTAAGCCACACCGCAGCGAACCGCTTCGAAAACTCCACAAGTGCGTTTCGAACTCCGCGTGTCTGGGCTTTGGCCTTACTTTTGGGCCTAATTGGGCTGCCCTCGTTCAGCGTGACTTTTTTTGTGCCGTCGGCTGCGGAATCGATTTTTGGGATTAGTACAATGTCGTCATCATTGATTATCAGCAGCGGCTATCTGGCCGCAATTTTTGTGAACCTCGGGGTCGGGTATCTGATGGACCGTTTCAATAAGTGGCGCATGATGGGCGGTCTGATGACAATGATGGTTCTTGCCAGTCTCGGCATGACGGCTCACAACTTGCCGCTGTTCCGCATTTGCACGGTGATGTTGTTAGCGTTTGGTTTCGCAGCGACAAATCAAGGATACGGCTTGGCAGCAGACGTTTTGCGGGGGCGGGAGATCGGCAACGTAATGGGCGTTGTTAGTCTCGGAGCCGGTGTGTTTGGATATATCGGACCACAAGCACTGGGCTCCCTGCGGGATTGGACGGGAGGCTTTCGCACCGGCTGGTACGTCATTGCCGGAATCTGCTTAGCAACTGTCGCGGAGTTGTATCTGCTCAAGGGCCACATCAAGAACGAAGTCGCAACCAGCAGCTAATCGAGGCACGCACTCTGCGGCGTCGTATCCTCGAAAGCCCGGTCCCCCGTATTATTGCACCTGGTAAAATCGAATGTGCACTGCTGGTTTTCCATGTAGCTTGGCGAGTTCAAGCGTCCCAACGTATGCTCCGCCATTCAGCCAGGCATGTGCGCCTAACGGAGCTTCAAACGTGGGAATCGTGAAGAGTTGGCTTTCCGCGCCGGAAGCTGTACACAGCGTCCCTTTGTTAATCACGTTGATGATCGTGCCATCGTCAGCTTGGATCATATAATTGGCATCCAGCGAATGGCACCCTGTCTTGGTCACCAATTGCCAGTCCCATCCGCCGGGCATCACTTTGCCCCGGAGCTTTGGGCCGGAGAATACTCCGCCGGTTATCGGAACGATATTTCGATCTCCAAACGGAGTCTCGCCGGGATGAATGCTGGGTCCCAACGTCACATACTCTTCAAATGCAAATACTAGGTGCGGTATAGGTGCTTTTGAAACACCCGAGTTTGATTTTGGCTGTTGGGCATACGCTGTCATCGGCAGGAATAACGTTAGGAATACTGCGACCAGCAGGCTGCCGCCCGATCGTTTCATCTTGATTTGTTCTCCGATCCCCAGACGCCCACTCCGGTGAGAGACTTTACGCACAGTTCTTCCATCAGCGTTCGTGATCCCTTCTCGGCACCGCGCACGCGAAGTTCGCCGCGTCCTTCGTGGATCCTATGCCCTTATACCGCACCTGCTTGGGATACGTGCAAAGCGGCCGAGTGCCGCCCGTCGGGAAATTCTGCGCCACGCGCGGATCGAACGGTCCTGAACTGGGAAATGGTGAACTCTTGTTTGTATTGGCCGCAATGATCTCGCTAGGAGCAACGCCCTGCTCCACCCATCCACTGATCGCCGTCAGCATGTTCGCGTTGAAATCAGTGGTGCCCGGACCGCCGCCGCAATGCGCCATATTTGGAATCATGAAGAGACGAGCGAAATTCGCCGCGTGGCCCATCGTTATGTCCAGCTTGTTGTAGTAGGAGACCGAATCCACGCCGGAAAAAATTCCGTCGTTCACTGAGTCATAGATGATCATTTTTCCGCCGTGCTTCCGGAAAGCGCTGAGCGAAGGCGACGGTCCCGAACGCGTTCCGGTCATGTATTCCATGGAGCTTTCCGGATACTCGGGCGTAGAGGCGAAAATCTTCGGCGCGTCCGCGTCAAAATTGTAATGAAAGATGAACGCCTCCTGTCCATTTGGCCCGTCAACTGGCGTCACCACGGGAGGCGTGGTGAAAATCATCGGCACTGCGCCAGCGCCCAGCGTTAAATTTACGGCGCTATTGGCCTTCAGTGGTCCGAATCCCGAGACATTCCACACCGCCCATCCTCCGCCGAACGCGCTCGGCGGGTCCCAAATTCCCGCATCCCAATACCAGCTCGAATATAGCGCCTTGCCCTGTGAATTCTTGGGACCGGCGTAAATCTTCTTCAACACCTCGACCTGCGCTGCGGTGAGGCACTGCCCGGAATGCGGCGTGTTTCCGTGCGCGCCATTCGGGGTGCACGTGAACGCGTCGAGCGCCGGATAAACCAGTTTGTTGGTGCAGCCGGTGTAATCGTCCACGATGCCGTCCACCAGTCCATCGAGCTTGTCGCAGGCGCTTAGAATCGCTGCCGATGCGGCCTCCAAGTCCTGCGGAGGAAACGTCGGCGGAATGTACGGCTGGCCGTTCACATCCGTAGTAGTTGCCAGCGTGCCTAGTTGCTGCTCGTTCCAAACCTCGCCGATCGCAGCGCGCGGCAGGTCGAATCCCGGATTGCCCGCCACCAACCCATTGAACATATCCGGATCGCGTTTCGCAGCCACCATCGCATCGCGCCCGCCGTTCGAGCAGCCGACCAGGTACGAATACTTTGGATTTTTCCCGTAGTAATGCACGATGATCTGCTTGGATATCGTGGTCGTCTGGGCGATCGCGCGATACCCGTAGTCGACGCGCGCCTCCTCGTCGATACCGAAATGCGCCGCACCTCCCGCCTTTGGATCGTCGTCGATCCATCCCAGCGCCTTATTCCCGGGGGCGTCCTCGTGCCCGCCATCGTCGGAGGCGACCGCCCAGCCCTGCGAAAGTTCCAGCCGCAGGCCTCCTTTCGGGTCCGCCAGTGATCCATCGGTGCCGCCGCCGCCCTGCATCTCGAATCGCCCGGTCCATGCGTCCGGCAAATTTAGTTCGAAGCCGATGCCGTACGTGCCGTGATCCGGATCTTGCGCGCTTACTCGTTTGTTTATCACGCCGATCACATGGCAGTAGTTCCCGCTGGCACTTGTCGTCTCGGTTGCGCTGATAATCTGCGTTTTCGCCAAAGACAGTCCCGCCACGTCAGCGCATTTCATCGCTGGCGCTGTTGCCGGCGCAGCCTTGCCGGACGTGGCCGTAAGCATCACGAACATGCCCATCACTACACAAGAGATGAATCCATTCCGTAGCGTGCCCGAACCAGCCACATCGCGTCTCATCGGATCCTCTCGTTGCACATGGGACCTGCTGTACCGTTGCAGGGCCAAGAAATCGCCGTTGAAATGATGCGGTGCGCTGGGCCGACCCTTACCGCCAGATTGTGCGGTGATTCGTCGAGCCTGAAGCAATTGCGCGGGCGAGATTCTTGCTCTGTTCCAACTGCGGGTCAAGACCAATTCAACATGACGTTGATACCGAAACGATATTTTGTGCTCGCTTCCTAGACTTCCGCCGAGCAGTTGTGACCTCCGAATCTGTTGAACAAGCTGTCGTAGTTATGATTGTTTTCCTCGCATATATATTCCTGAATCTGCCACTCCGGGTGAGGGTGCAAGATGCCGACCATCTTCCACGGCTTGGTAAATACGTTTGGGTCTTCGATCGTCGCTTCATACGACACTGAATCGTAGGCAGTCCGGCGATACCGCTCGATTACGTGGTATGCGGTCGTGTGCCGATAAGCATCCACGTAGCCCTTACCGTTAAAGCCGGTCACATCGACCACCAGCGTATCGCCGTCCCAACGTCCGGCCGAATCTCCCATCCAGGTCGGATCAATATCCTTCGGATGCGGTCGTCCGAAATGCCTTCTGCCTCGAAAACGCCTTTCGTGCCGTAGGCGACCCACCACTGATAGGCATAACCGGTTGAAAGCTGCCTATTGGCGCGGGCTGTAATGGCTGTAATGATTGTCTCAACAGGAGCGGTCGCGACACCAGTGTTTAAGCGGTTTTACGTAGGTAGGATTTTCTTTCGATCCCCACCGCCCCTGCCCAATTCGCGCTTCCCGCCAGAAGATTTGATGATCGCGCGAGGTAGCGGAAGCTAGCGATAGACGCCGAACTCCTTGGCGGCATCGGACATAGCGCGGAGATTCGCGGCGGTAGTGTCGTGGACCGAGGCGCCGCCGTTCAGGATGTACCCTCCGCCCTCCTTGCAGATTTCGATCAGTTCCCGGCAGTAGGCTTTTACTTCCTCGGGCGTACCAGTGCAGAGGAGCGAGGTGGGCACATTGCCGGAGAGGCAGTTCTCGCCGCCGAGGATTTTCTTGGCGCGGCGCATGTCGGTGCGGTCGAACCACCACACCACGGAGGCCCTGGGCAGGTCCTTCACGGCTTCCAGACGCTTGTCATAGCCGCCTTCGGCAAAGAGCAGCGGCACGCAGCCTTCGTCAACCAGCGCGAGAATCACCTTCTTCAGCCCCGGCCAGTAGAATTTCTCGAACTGCGCCTCGGACATGAAGGCATCGGCGCCTTTGTGCAGCGGCATGAAGATCATCGGATTTCCCGAGAGGTTGGCGCCAGAGATCGCACAGTCCACGATCCAGGGCGTGACCACCTCCAGCGCCTCGAGGAGCTTGGCTGGCTGGCGGAAAATGTCCATCATGATTCCGTGGGTGCCGCGCAAGGTGTCCCCGAGCAAATCGAAGGGGGCGTGCGCAAATCCGCCCATGAATGACGGAAATCCCGCGCCCTGCGCTTCCTTCATGAGCTCCATCACCGCCGCGCGGTGCTTGCCAAGCTCCTTCCCGGCGTCAATGATGGCCTGGAATGCCGCTTGGACTTCCGGCAACGTGCAAGCCCCCAAAAAGCTGGCCGGCATGCCGTACGCGTGTTTGAACGGGAGGAGCTTCCGAAACGGCGCGAAGGCTTCGAACGTGCGGGGCAGATAGACGCGCATAAAATAATCGGCGGGATCGCTGAGCAGCGCATCGTACTCGTCCGCCTTCATGTACTCGCCTTCGACAAACTGAGCCATCGGAGCATCCGCGGGAAGGCCGTGCCCGGGCCACACCGAAATCTTCGTCCCGGTGATTTCGCTGACCCGGCCGGAGGGAACGCTGACGCCGGGCGTGATGCAGGTGTCTCCGTCGAAATCGTAGAGGTACTTGCGCCAGGCGCGTTTCATCTCTTCGTAGTCGTACATCGCGGTGCGCAACGTGATTCCAGCATACGAGGTGGGAAATTGCCCGGCGGGAAGAACGCAAGGGACACGGTCGGGCAGCCGCATCTGGATGCTGCGGATGATCCGGGTCAGGCGGGCCTGGTAACCCTTTTCGGCGTCCGGGCTGGCAAACTGAATTCCCGGTGCGGAGAGCCATTTCTGAAACCGCTGCTCTCGTTTGTTTTCGGGAGAGAGCCCCTCTGACGCCGGCTTGCCGGATACGGAATCATGCGCGGCTCCGGACTGTATGCGGCTTTGCATCGTGGCCATATCCTAACCTTTCGCGCGCCGCTCCGGCTACGCCTTCATTTGCGTGATGGCCCGTCCGTATGGCCGCACGCCGAGCCACATGATGAAGGCGGTCAGCGTGCCGAGGGTCAGCGCCGCCACGGCCATCGAGTGCCCAAGCATTTTTTCGGAGTGAAAAAACCGATCCGTGAAAAGGGCCACAAAGGTGGGGCCCAATCCGAAGCCGATCACGTTGTAAACGAAAAGAAACAGCGCCGTCACCTGGCCGCGCATGTGATTGGGAGTGACAATCTGAAGCGCCGCGTTCATTGGCGCGGGCGCCCAGAACGCGAAGAGCGTTCCCCAGGTGGAAACCGCGATGGATAATCCGGCATACGGCATCAGGGGAAATAGAATCAGTCCCGGCAAGGCCAGGAGTTGCCCGATCAGCACGGTGCGCATGTTGGCGTCGTCATATCCCCTGCGGGCCAGATGTTCTGCAAACAGCCCGCCGGTGAAGGACCCCACGGGCATGATGACCATGGAAATCAGCCCTTGCACGAGGCCATAACGGGCGATGGTCCAGTGAAACGTGCGCATGTAGAAGGCCGGTCCCCAACTCCGCACGCCGAACATCATGGATGAGGAAATTCCCATACTCACGAAGATGGGGAGGAAGATGCCGCCATTCTTCCACATGAACGCAAGTACAGCCTTGACCGGAAGTGGCCCCGCTGTCGGCTCCGAACGGAGAGCAGCCGCTCGCCCCTGCCGCGCCGGTTCGACGATCATGGCCAGCAGCGCGGCCACCAGAAGCCCGGGCAGACCGACCACGAATAAAGTCGTCTGCCAGCCGTGAAAGGTGCCGAGCAGGGGAATCGTCAACGGCGCCATTCGCATGAACCGGTTGGCAAGCGCCCCGCCGACAATCAGGGAGACGCCCTCGCCAAGGAACATGCCGATAAAGAGAACGCCGAACGCCCGCGGCAGCTTCTCATGCGGGAAGAGATCCGCGAGCATCGAGAAGGTGGCCGGGCCGCTGCATGCCTCTCCGACGCCGGCGCCGACGCGAAATAGGAACATCTCGCTGAAGCTGCGGGCGAGTCCGCAAAGAGCGGTCGTAAGGCTCCAAATGGCCGTGCCCGTGGCGAGGATCACGCGGCGGCTCTTATAGTCCGCCAATCGGGCGATCGGGAGTGCCACCAGCAGATAGAAGCAAACGAAGGCAAAGCCCATCAAAAGGCTCATCTGCGTGTCGGTGATGTGCAGGTCGTGCTTGATGGGCTCAACGAGCAGGCTCAGCATGCCTCGGCCGACATACGTCACCATCATTCCCAGGGCGAGGACGAAAGTGGTATACCAAGCCCGCCCAGGGCTTGGATAGCTGCTCTGCTTGGAGGAGGCGCTCTCCTCGGGTGCGGAAGAGGAAACCTGTGTCGCGGAACGCGAGAGATTCAATGAATTGCCCTTGCTCCTATGGAGCGAGCGAGTCTGTTATCAGGGCGCGCCGTGGCGGTCAAGGTGCGCCTTCAACTTATTGAACGCGGGCGAAACCTCCACCTGTCGGCTGACCGGCTCCGGCGATGACAGAAGCGCAATCAGACCCTGCGCCGCCGGCGCTTTTCTCCGGAGGGTGGCCGCAAATTCGGCGGAGGCGGATTTTTCATTCCCAGACGGAAATATTCGCCTGTCTCCTTCCTCAGCCAATTGACGGAGATCGTCTGCCCGACCGGCTGGGTCATGCGGATCGCATCCCTTTCGCATTCCTCCACGCACGCCCCGCAGAACCAGCACTCCTCGGGATATAGGACGATGGGCATCGTCTTCTTCACCGGATTCGGCATCATCACATCCGTGGGGCAGACTTCAACGCATTGGTTGCAGCCGTTGCAACGCATCGCGTCAAAATTCATGCCCTTGTTGGGAGCGGGGGAGTTGGGCAGCATGTACACTTTGTCAGGCATGGCCGAGCACCTCCTGCTTGTTCGCGGCCTGATAGTTCTCTTCATACGCCGGGGCATAGGGCGCCCGCAGGTGAAAGTCCAATGGCAGCTCTCGCATGCGAATCTTGCCGTCTTCCTGGCGCAGCGGGATATGCTTCGCCCACTCCGGCGGGTCCATCTGCGGATAGTCGATGCGATGAAAGTCCAGATAGGTGTTGCTGCATTTTCGGGCAAGCGATGCATGCATCACCAGCTCACCCAGCGTGATCAGGGAGAAGCATTCCAGCATGCGCCCTAATTCATGCGGATTCGGCGCAAATGCCGCGGCTCCCTCATTCTCTCTGAGGTCACGGAGGAGGCTCAGCCCGCGCTGGAGGATGGGTTCATTCTTGTACTTGCCGCAGTAATCCTGCATCACTCTTGCAATCGCGTGGTTCAATTCTTTCCATCCGGCTCCACGCTTGCTTTGCCGGATGGGTTGATAGGCTCGCGACTTTTCTGCGGCCACCTGCTTGCGGTCTAGGACCGGTTCGGCGCAGGTCTTCGCGTAGGCCGCGGCTTTCCGGGCCGCGTACCGGCCCATCGTGTGAGATTCTCCGTGGCACCCCGCGCCGAAAACGGGCGATGTTCCGGCCGCATAGAGGCCCTCCAAGGAAGTCCTCAGGTTCCAATCCACCAGAAACCCACCTCCCGAAAGGCTTCTCAGATGGGGAATCGGCGGGCCGCCCCAGAAGTTGGAGTGCTGGTAGGCCTCCGGCGCCATGACGGGCGCCTGGAGCATGTCTTTGTCCGGATCGAATCCTGCTTTGGTCAGCGTGTCGTATATCGGGATGCGGGTTTTCCCCTCGTTTCCGATCATCATCCCGAACAAACAGCGGCGCTCCATCTCCGAGAGGTGCGTCATGTCGGTGTAAAGGGGAAGTTGAAACTCGCCATTCCGGATGCGCTCTGGCAGATCCCGCGCCAGATCACTCGAGCGGTATGGTTCCGCGTACATCGAGATGCCGATTCCCGGGCCCAGGTGAAACTTCTGGTCGCGCGCGGGAAGGAAGCGCTCCTCGATGGTCTTCAGCTCTCTCCCGTACGCATCCACCCAGGGGACTTCCTTACCGTTGGAGTCCACCATCGAAACGCCGTGATAGGTGTTGTGCGCATTGCCCATGCTGTAGGGGGCGTAGCCATAGCCACTCAGCCGGCCCGGCCCGGTCTGCTCCATCAACACAAGCTCCGCTCCGGCGTTCCAGCCGATGGCGTGGCCCGTGCCGGCGCTGTTCATTGTGCTCATGGCGGCCGCGGCGGTCATCTCCGGAGCGAAACTGAAGAGCCGTCCGGCGCCTCCGCTGGCGATGATGGTTGCCCGGGCCTGGAAGATCACGAACTCCCCGGTGCGCATGTTCACGCCCGTCGCGCCCACAACCCGCGCTCCCTGTCGCCCCCCTTCGGTAAGCAGGCTGGTGATGACGATTCGGTTGCACATGACAACCCCGAGTCGCTTCATCTCGTAGTAGAGGAGTGGCTTCAGGTTATGGCCCCAGATGCGCAGGATGTGGCGGTTCTGATAGTCGTAGCCAAACATCAGCTTGGTTTCGTCGTCCCGGAATTCGGCGCCCTTGAACTCGTCATCCTCATCCCGGATCTGGACGCCCATCTCCTCGCACTCAAGAAGCGTGTCCCAACTCTCTTTGCAGGTGATGTAGCGCGCGATGCCGTTGGAATAGCCGTGCATGCTTTCCATCACCGCTTCGGTGTAGTCCAACGGAGTGACCTTCGAGCAGGGGTTGGTGCAGGCGGCGTGCCAGTGGTCAACGCCCACGCCTCCTGAGCCGCTCCGTTTCAGGTTGCCGGTTTCGGCGATGGCCACCCGGACTCCCTGTTTGGCAGCAGCGATCGCGGCATGAGAGCCCGCCACGCCGCCGCCCACCACCAGGACGTCGCTCTGTATCACGGTTTCCTTCTCGTAGAGGATCGGATACGGCCATTCGGGAGCGCTTCCGTGATCCTCGATGTATTCATGCCATGTGCTCATGGTGCCGGCCCTCCAATGCGTCCGCGCGAAGAGCGGGAAACTGCCGCCAGGCAGCCAACCGCATCGCGCATGTGAGGAAATTGTGGGACGGGGTCGAATCCGGTGCAAGATTCGCGTTCACTATATTGAACACGCGACAAAATTTTTGCCGATGTATTCCAGGCAGAGTTAAGACCATGTGCCTCTTGCGCCGGGTCGCAATGGCCCGCGATTGAATTACTCGCAAAAAATGGGATACGAGTATAATCGCGCCTGCCAGCACAGCAGACCCATGGAAAGCCGCGCTGCAACGAACTCGCTCGAACGCGCGCTCCTCCTGCTCGACCTTGTCGCCCAGGACAGCGACGGGCTTACCAACGCCGAAATCAGCCGCCGCCTGAGAATCGCTCCAAGTACCTGCTCCTATATCTTGCGCCGCCTCGAGCACGAGGGCTTTGTCTCCAGGGACAAGAAGACCGGCCGCTACCAGATTGGGCTGCGGCTCATAGAGCTGGCCTACGGCGCCTTGCGCACGATCGGCCATCGCCCGATTGTCGAGCCGGCGCTGCATACGCTGGTCGAGCAGACTCGGCTGACGGCGCTCATTGGGGTGTGGGTGAGAGGTCGCGCCGTCGTCATTGACAAGCTGGAAAGCCCAGAATCCATCAAGGTGGACGTGGATATTGGCTATCCCTTGTACGCCCATTCGAGCGCCCTCGGGAAATTACTCCTCGCCTATCTGCCAGCCGATGAGTTCGAAAAGTTCATCGAGGAGCACGGCCTGCCACGCAGGACATCGAGGACCATCACGTCGAAGGCCAGATTGGTGCAGGAGCTGGAAGCCGTGCGGGCGCGGGGATATGCCTCAGCAAACGGCGAGGAATTCGTCGGGGGCCGCGCCGTGGCCGCGCCGATCCTCGATGGCTTCGGAAGAGTGTGCGCGGCCATCAGCGGCACGGGGCCGGATATCCATCCCATCTGGAGATCGCCCGAAGAAGCCATCCGACGGGTGAAGGCAGCGGCGCGGGAGATATCCAGGCGCTGGGTGATGCGCGCGCCGGATTAGCCGCCGCTGTTGACGCCCGCGTGTTTCACTGTGTGGCGCGATGTCGCGGGCAGAAGGCTTGTGCGCACGGGGAGATGAAGGGAAAAGAATGCTTGCACCCGAGGCTGGACAGGCAGTCGGCAGGGAATTGAGAAGCGCTCTAGGCGCCGAGAACGTGCTCGACGATCCGGCTCTGCTCCGAGACCGCGCGCATGACTTCAGCACAGCTTCGGGCGTGCGCCCCGATTTTATCGCCTTCCCGCGAAGCAAGGCGGACGTTCGCGAAATTGTGGGAATCGCCAACCGGCACCTCGTTCCCCTGGTGCCGGTGAGTTCCGGGCCTCCGCGGTTTCATGGCGATACGCTGCCGTACCGCGGCGGGATCGTGATTGATTTTAGCCGCATGCACCGGATTATCCGGGTGGACTTTGCCAGCCGGTGCGCCAGGATTGAGCCGGGGGTCACCTTTGGAGAACTCGTCCCGCAGCTCGAGCGGCAGGGCTTGCGTTTGAATGCTCCTTTGGCCCCGCGCGCCAACAAATCGGTGCTTACAAGTTGCCTGGAGCGCGAGGCGACTCTCATTCCCAAATACCAGTACGATTATATGGACCCGCTGCTGACTCTCGAGGTCGTCTATGGCACGGGCGAAGATTTTCGGACCGGCTCGGCCTCCGGCCCTGGAATTCCGGAAACCTTGAAGGCGGACATGGTCAATCCCTGGGGACCGGGGGCGATTGATTACTACCGGTTGCTTTCGGCGGCGCAGGGGAGCATGGGGCTTGTCACATGGGCTGTTGTCCGCACGGAAGTCCTGCCCGCGCAGAAGAAAATCTATTTCATTCCCGTGCAGGATCCGCAGCGCCTGTATGCGCCTCTCGATGCGCTGCTGCGAAGGCGCGTGGTTGATGAATGCCTGGCCCTGAACAGTGTCAATCTGGCCACGCTTCTCGCGGACGATCCTCGAACGGACTTCGCGCCGCTCAAGGCGGCCCTTCCGTCATGGACAATCATCGCATGCGTCGCGGGCTATCAGCGGCGCGCCGCGGAGAGAGTCGCTATCTACGAAAAATATCTTCTCGAAATATGCCGGGACCTGGGCCTGCAGGCGCAGACGACGCTGCCCGGCGCCGCCGGTATGGAGGGTGCGGTCGAACGGCTGATTGCCGGCCCGTGGTCCAGGGAGCCGTACTGGAAACTCCGCCGCGGCAATTATGTCCGCGAGATTTTCTTTCTCACTCCACTCAGCAAGGCCGGGGGCTTTGTGGAACAAATGAAGGCGCTCGCATGCAATTTCCGCTGTCCTAGCCTCGATTTCGGCGTTTACATCCAACCGCTCGTGCAAGGGCGAGGCGCGCACTGCTCCTTTCTGCTCGCTTGCGACTGCTCGGATCAGAGGCAGGCTGATGCAGTGGACGATCTTTTTCGTACCGCTTCCGAATCCCTGATGCGGCAGGGCGCCTTTTTCAGCCGGCCGTACGGCCCCTGGGCGCCGATGGTGTATGGCGACTATCCGGATGGCGCGGCAATGCTCAGGACCCTGAAGAGAATCTTTGATCCCAACGGAATCCTGAATCCGGGAAAGCTGTGCTTTTAGGAGTTTTACCCAGTGGAAAAACCATTCCCATCGCTCGAAAGCCTCCGGCGCACGATGGAGTCCTGCAACCACTGCGGGCAATGCAAGTGGCTGCTCGGTCCCAAGACGCGAGGGCACGACTTCTCCGAAATTTGCCCAATCCACCAGAGGTACGGCTTCGATGCCTACTCCGGCCAGGGACTGCTGAACATCGCCCAGGAGCTTCTCGAGGGAGAACTGCAATACGAGGACGGCCTCGTGGAGCTCCTCTATCGCTGCACCACCTGCGGAGCCTGCGACATCAACTGCAAATCCATTCGTGATATGGAAGTGCTGGAAACGATCCTCGCTCTCCGCGCCAAGGTTGTGGCGGATGGCTGGGGCCCGATGCCTTGCCATCGCGAGCAGGCCCGCGCCGTCGCCGAGCATCACAACATCTATGGCCGGGATCACGCAGAGCGGTTTGCGTGGCTTGAATCCAGCCAGTCGCTTGCGCCGGAAAGCGGCGTGGCCTATTTTGCCGGCTGTGCCGCGGCGTACCACTACCCTGGCATCGCCCGGGATACGGCCAAAATCCTGAATGCCGGCGGCGTGGAATTCAGTGTGTTGCACGCTGAGGAATATTGTTGCGGCGGCCCGCTGTGGCGCACGGGGCAATGGGAGGAGGCCCGCAAGGTTGCCGAGCACAATCTGGCGGCACTCGAGAAGCGCGGCATCACGACGGTAATTACCTCCTGTGCAGAGTGTTTCGGCACATTCCGCGGCTTCTACCCGCGCATCAGCCCGCTGCGATTTGAAGTGCTGCACATTACCGAGGTCGTGCGCCAATTGCTTGCGCAAGGCCGGCTAGCGCTTCGCCATGGTCCGCGCAGGAAGGTCACCTACCATGATCCTTGCCTGCTGGGCCGCCTTTCGGAGCCGTATATTCCGTGGAATGGAGAAGTGAAATCATTCGGGCGGCTCGATCCCCCGAAGGAGTGGCGCCGTGGTGCGGGCGGCGTGTACGACGCTCCACGCGAGGTGCTGCGAGCCATTCCCGGGCTCGAGATCGTGGAGATGATCCGCAACGAGGAAAATTCCTATTGCTGCGGCGCGGGAGGCGGTGTGGCCGATGCCTTCCCGGAATTCAGCCAATGGACTTCCAACGAGCGCCGTCGGGAGGCCGAATCCACCGGCGCGTCCGCCATCGTCTCCTGCTGCCCATTTTGCCAGGGGGCTTTTGAACGAGCGCGGGGTGCGGCCGATGGCGCGATGGACTATTTCGACTTTACCCGGGTAATCGCCGAGGCCCTGGGAGAATGATCCGGAGAAGCGAATCGTGAGGTTGCCCAGAGAGATTTACGCGGAGTTCGAGAAGATTGTCGGGCCGGGGAATATCAGCGACCGCGAGTACATCCTGGCCGGATTGCGCCACGCCATGCCGCACAGCCCGGTGAAGCCGCCGAGTCCTGCGGCCGTCCTGCTTCCCGGCAGCGCCGAGGAGATCCAGCAGATCGTCCACGTATGCAATCGGCACGGACTGAAGTTCATTCCCACGGTTTCGAGTCTCATCAGCTTTGCTTATCCGACCGAGCCGGGGACCATCATTTTGCAGTTAAAGCGCATGAATCGAATTGTCGAGATCAATCGGGAGGACCGTTATGCGGTGATTGAGCCGGGCGTGCGCCATGGCCAGTTGAAGAGCGAGTTGATGAAGGTCGGTCTGAGTTATCCGGTCGCGGCGGTTGGCCCCGGGGGATCGGCGCTGGTCAACTTCGCCTGCTCGAGCGGCGACAATCACACCCAGCACGGGGCTTCTCGGACCAACCGCTACATTCTAGGTATCGAGTGGGTTCTTCCGTCCGGTGAATTGATTCGCCTGGGCTCGCTCGCCAACAAGGCCGGCTGGTTCTGCGCCGATGGCCCGGGCCCCAGCCTGCGCGGGCTGGTGAAGGGATACGCCGGCGCTTTCGGTGGCTTCGGCGTCATCACACGCATTGCCATCGGGCTCGATGAGTGGAAGGGTCCGGCGGTGATGCCTGTTGAGGGGCGTTCGCCGGATTATCAAATCCGCCTGCCGGGTGATTGCCACAAGGTTTTCATCTTCAAATTTCCGCATCTGGACGGGCTTCGCGATGCCATGATCGAAATCGGCAAGGCCGAGATCGGCCATGCGGTCCTGAAATACTTCAATGCCAGCGCCGCGCTCCTGGCCACGCAATCGGCGAACGATTTCTGGCATCTCTGGGAGAGCGGACTTTTTCAGCGGGAGCTTGCCAGGCCCCTCTATGTCTATCTGGCGACGCATTCGCCGGAGGAGATGGCGTACGAGGAGGCCGTGCTGCATGACATTATCGCGGAGACCGGCGGGGAGGAGGTGGACCCCGCCATTCGCGCCCTCTATGAAAACAACATGGATTTCTTCATCCTCGTAGGTTTCCTGCAGCGCGTGCTGCGCCTGGGGGGAGCGTGGGCGCCCACGAAGCTCAGCGCCGATTCGGTCCCGCACATGTTCGAGGCCGCCAAGGCCATTCTCGAGTTCCTGAGCGAGTTCATCGAGAAGGGGCTTATCTTCGACGCGCCCGACAATTTCCAGATCATCTCGATGGAATACGGCCACCTCGCCCACATCGAGCTGCTCTTCCTTTGGGAGCGGAACCAGCCGGGGTGGGGCGAGATTCCCATGCAGGTCATGGCCCGCTCCCACGAGACGGAGATCCGCCACGGGCACCACGCGACGATGCCTCCGCGCTCGATGCCAGCGCTGCGGAAACTT
>JAJXZD010000071.1 GCA_021780215.1 Acidobacteriota bacterium | reverse complement strand
TCGCGTGGAGGTGCAGAAGATCGAGCCGCCTCGCGACATCACGGACGCGATGTCGCAACAGATGAAGGCCGAACGGGAAAAACGCGCGGCCGTGCTGGAAGCCGAGGGCATCAAGCAGAGCCAGATATTGCAGGCCGAGGGGCAAAAGCAGTCCGCGATTCTGAAGGCCGAAGGCGACGCGCAGGCGCGCATTACGCGCGCGAACGCCGAAGCCGAAGCGGTTAAGCTGGTATCCACCGCCGCGGAAACCTACTTCAAGGACCGGGCGGAGCAGATGCGGCGCCTCGATGTGCTCAACAACACGCTCGCACAAAATACGAAGTACATCGTGCCGTCGAATTCGACGCTCGTGAATGTGCTCGGACTGGATGGCGCCGTGCAAGCAGCCAGCCCGGCCGCAGGCGCGGGTCCTTCGCCGGCGCCACCGGCATCCCCGGCCCGCTTGGTCTAGGCGCGCTGCTTGATCTTCCGCGACGGGATGCGGCGGGCTCAGGGTCGGATGAAGAAGTAGGCGGACATGGCGAAGCCGATGGCGATGACGAGCCAGCGGACGTGCTGCGGATTCATCTTCATCGTGAAGCGGGCCCCGGCGTATCCTCCCGCGATCGAGCCGACAATCATCAGCAGCGCCTGCGGCCAGAATATCTTGTGCGCCCAGATGAAGGTGACCAGCGCGACCCCGTTCACCACGGTTACCAGGAGCGTCTTCACGCCGTTCATCGCGTGAATATCCTCCATGCCCATCAGCGCCAGCAGCGCGAGAACCAGAATGCCCACGCCCGCGCCAAAGTACCCGATGTAAATCGCTAAAATCAGTTCGATGGCCAGCCCTCCGGCCAAGACCAGCCGTGAGCGGCGAGGCAGGGCGGGCTGCCTCTCCTGCCCGGCGGCTTCGCTGTCATGGCGCGCGCGGACCCGGGCTCCGATCTTCCGGGCCACCCGCCCGCTCAGGACGAACACTATAGTCGCCAGCAGCAGCAGCCAGGGCACCAGGCGCAGGAAGAGGGCTTGCGGCGTGCTCAGCAGGATGCTCGCGCCGAGCAGGCCGCCGATGACGCCAGTCGCGAGAAGCGGCGGCAGAAGGCGGCGGGCATCGTCATTGAACGCGTTGCGATAGGCAAAAGTGCTGGCGAGCGTTCCGGGAACGAGCGCAGCCGTATTCGTGGCGTTGGCGGCAATCGGAGGAATCCCGGCAAAGAGCAGCGCCGGAAAGGAAACAAAGCTCCCGCCGCCGGCCACCGAGTTCAGCGCTCCGGCGATCACCGCGGCGACAAAAAGGAAGGCCGGATGGTGAATAGGCACGCGACAGGATACCATCGGCGGACCCATCCAGGTGCCGCTTGTGTGCGGCTGGCAGGCGGATGGAGGCGTCCTTGCTTGCCCGGCGACGGACCTCTGGTATAGTGGTTTTTGATCTCCCCATTGGACATGCGAAGATGAGCCAGCAGCAGCCGTTTGCCACGGTCGAAGAAGCCGTTGAAGAAATCCGCCAGGGACGGATGATCGTCCTGGTGGACGACGAGGACCGCGAGAACGAGGGCGACCTGGCCATGGCCGCGGAAAAGGTCACCCCCGAAGCGATCAACTTCATGGCCAAGTTCGGCCGCGGGCTGATCTGTCTGGCGCTGAGCGAACCGCGCTGCGACGCGCTGCACCTGCTGCCGATTTCGGCGCGGAATACCTCGGCCTTCGGCACGCCATTCTGCGAGCCGATTGACGCGCGGCGCGGCACCACTACCGGAACCAGCGCTTCCGACCGTGCCACGACCATCCTGGCCGCGATTGATCCGCACACACGTCCGGAGGATCTGGCACGCCCGGGGCACGTCTATACGCTGCGCGCGCGGGGCGGGGGCGTGCTGGTGCGGGCCGGGCAGACGGAAGCGTCCGTGGACCTGGCGCGGATCGCCGGGCTCGAACCGGCCGGCGTCATTTGCGAAATCATGAACGACGACGGCACCATGGCCCGCATCCCGCAGCTGACCGAATTCTGCCGCACCCACGGAATGAAGCTGCTGACCGTCGCCGAACTCATCCGCTACCGCATGCAGCACGAGCGCTACGTGCGCCGGGTCGCCGAATCCATCCTGCCGACGCAATACGGAAATTTCCGGATGATCGCCTATGTGAGCGAAGTGGACCACGAAATGCACGTGGCGCTGGTGCGGGGCGACCTAACGAACGACGGGCCTCCGCTCGTGCGCGTCCATTCGCATTGCCTCACCGGCGACGTTCTCGATTCGACCACGTGTGATTGCCGCCAGATCCTCGAGGGTTCGCTGAAGGCTATCGCCGAGGAGGACCGCGGCGTGTTCGTCTATCTTCACCACACCGGGCGTGGGTTTCAGGTGGACACGCGAACCGAGGATGGCGCGGCCCTGCCGCGCATTCTCTTCCACGAGCGCGGCCAGGTGGACCGCGACCTCGGGGTGCAGCGCCTGATTCAGCACGAGAGTGGGATCGGCGCTCAAATCCTGAAGGATTTGGGGCTGCAGCGGATCCGCGTGCTTACGAATCTGCCGCGCAAGGTCGTGGCGCTCACCGGGTACGGTCTGGAGATTGCCGACCAGGTCTCCCTGCGCCTTCGTTCGCCGAGTCCCGAACAGCACCAGCCGCTTTAGCCCGCCGCGCTAGCGCCCGAAAACCAGCACGACAAACGAATTAGGCACAAGCGTCGGAAATGGATGCGGATGTTCGGGTGTGGGGGGCGGCGGCGGCCCGAAGCTCGCCGTAACCAGATAGACGTCGTGCGTCCGCGGGTCGAGTGCCATGGTCCGCGCGCCCACCTGAGTCGGCACGTTTTCAACCACGCGATACTTGTCCGGCGCGTCTTCGTGCACGACGGTCAGTGTTCCGCTCCGGCCGTTCGAAGCAAAGGCATACTGCGTCGCCGGGTCGAACCGATTCGCATCCACGCCTTCGCCAATCGGCGGCGTGGCCACCACTTTTCCGGTGTTGGCGTCCACGACCGCCATCATTTTATTTTCGCAGCCGGCGAACAGGCGGCGGTGCTTCACATCCATGGCCAGGCCGGACGGGCTCTCACAGGGCGCGAGGCTCCAGCGCGCGGTCACGGCCAGCGTGCGAGAATCAATGCGCAGCTCTTCGCTCTTGTCCTCGAGGTTCACGTAGACGTGCCCGGCCCCGTCGGCGACCGCATATTCCGGCTTACCGCCGAGCGGAATGGTCCCGGCCACCTTTCCCGTGGCGGCATCAATGGCCGTGGAATCTCCGCTGCGGCCATTCATGGTGAAGACGCGCCGCGAGGCGGGATCGTAGACGATGGCGTCCGGATTTTTCCCCGCCGGCGCCTCCCCAATCACCTTGAGAGTCTTGAGATCAAAGATGCTGACCGTGCCTGCAGCGCCATTCGAGGTGAATCCCCGGCCGAGCGCGGGAGCAAGGGCAACGCCGTGCACTCCCGCGGTGTTCGGAATCTCCCCTACAACTCTTCCGGTGGATACGTTCAGGACGACTACCTTTGTCCCCCGGGAGACAAACAAGCGGTGCGAGGGTGAATCAATCTCGAGGTAGTCCCAAAAACCCTCGCCGCCGAGGTTGAACTTCTTGAGCAGGTGATAGCCGGATGGTCCGGGCGCATCCGCCGGTGCCGCCAGCACGGGCCTCGAATGACTCCAGCAGACGCCCACGACCACTGCCACCGCCAGCGCCGCGGCCAACTGCGCAATGGAAATCAAATTTCTTGTGCCATGCGATGACATGCCAATGCCCTCGGGGCAGGTTGCCCAGTATCTTTAATCATGGCCGCCATCGTAGTCCGGCGCTCTGAAAAGAGTCAAACGAAAGAAGAATGAAACCGAGTTAATGGGCGGGGCCGCGGGCGCTTGTTTGCTTCAACGAAGGGGAATCCGCCGCGACGTGTGGGCTGCCCGAGGCGGGGATTTTTCCGGGCAGGCCGACGGTGATGTAGGGGCGCAGTTTCTCGAAGCGGGTCCGCGAGATCCCCCGGACGGCCAGAATATCCTCGACACGCCGGAAGCCCGCGCCCTTGGCGCGGAATTGAACGATCGCTTGCGCCGTGGCAGGGCCGACGCCGGGCAATTGCTCAAGCTCCTTGACGGTGGCCACATTCAGGTCCACGGGATGGGCCGGGGGAGATTTTCCGGGCAGCGCGGAAACGGCCGGCGCCAACCCCAGGGTTAGAAATAGCAGCAGCTTCAGCGGGGCCGTTCTATGCCTGTGCACAGTGGTTCGCGGCTCTTTCGGTGCGAGCAAGGCTTCGCGCCCCTGCGACACCGCGGATTCCATCCGCCATATCATCATCCGTCCGCCATCACCGCAACGGGCCGGGCCCGGACTTCCCTTCGGCCAATCCCGCCTGGGCGGTCTTTGGAGATGCCGCAGCGACCGCTCCGCTCGCATCGCACAGAGTGACTTCCCCGAAGAGTGCGGCCTGCTCGCCGATTTGCGCGCGGTCGCCCACGAGAACAATCTGCGCCCCCGCGGAATCGAAGTGACGGCGCGCGGCAGTGAGCACGTCCCCGGCGGCAAGGCTGCGTATCTTTTCCCGGTAAGTCTCCAGGTAATCTTCCGGCAGGCGATCCAGATAGAGAGCGGAAATCTGCCCGAGCAAACCGTCCTGCGTGGCCACGCCGAGGGAAAACACTCCGGTCAGGTAGCTGCGGGCGCTTTCCAGTTCTTCCGGTGTGACCGGCAAGGCTCGCATGCGGTCCAGCTCGTAGAAGATTTCGGCGAGCGTCGCCGCCACCACATCGTTGCGCACCGCCGCGCTGACCGTGAAGTAGCCGTATTCCCGCAGCGCGTTGAGGCTGCTGCGCGGGCTGTAGGTATAGCCCTTCTGCTCGCGGATGTTCAGGATCAGCCGGGAATGGAATGCGCCGCCGAAAATCGCATTGGCGAGCACGGTGCGGTGCCAATCCGGGTCGCGCCGCGTGATGGCCAGATTTCCGACCAGAACCTGCGTCTGCACCGTCCCTGGCCGGTCCACCAGGTATACATGGCGGACTGCATGAGCGGGCGGCGAGGGCCATGGCCCGCTTTCGGCGCGCGCGGCTTTCCAATCGCCGAAGGCGGCCTCGATCTGGCCGAGCATCTCCTCGGCCGAAAAATCACCCACCACTACGAGCAGCGAATCCGCCGGCACATAATGCCGCCGATAGAATTCCGCCAACTGCTCGCGCCGGTACGAGGCCACTTGCTCCTCGGTGGGAGCGACCATGGCATAAGGATGGGCCCCGAAAATGACATGGCGAAGACGCTCGCCGGCCAGAAATCCCGGCGTGGTGCGCTCGATCTTCAATTCCTCATATCGCTGACGGCGCTCGCGCTCGAATTCGCCTTCCGGAAACGTGGCATGGCGCGCCAAATCGGCCATGAGCGCGAGAAGGTCCCCGGAAAACTCGGCCAGCCCCGAGGCGGAAATCGAGCTGGCATCCGCTCCGGCGTGCGTCCCCAGACTGGCACCCATCCGGCGCAGATCCTCCTCGATGCGGCGACTGGAGCGCGATTCGGTGCCAGTGCGCACGACAGCCGCGGTCATCTCCGCAAGGCCCGGTACGGTGCCGGCGACGGCTGCATTGCCGCTGCGAATATAGAGCTGCGCGGAAATCTTGGGAAAGGCGCGCGATTCGGCCAATACAACTTGCAAGCCGTTGGCCAGCATGCGCACAGCCCGCCGCGGCCAGGCGACCGGGCGCTCGGGACCGAGATCCGGCGGCGTACGCCGGCGGGAGACAGGCGTGTCCTGCGGCGCTGGCGGCGTCATTGGGCGACTCCTGCTGCCGCGGGCCGGCGCATCAGCACGGCGCGATTCCGCGGAACGAGGTATTTTTGCGCGAACGACTGGATCTGCGCCGGAGTGACCCCCAAAAATCCATCGAGAACTGTGTTGACGCGCCCGGGGTCTCCATCGAACAGCGTGAAGCACGCCAGGTAATGCATCAGGCCGAAGCGGGGCATATACGATCCCATCCCTCCCTCGAGCATTGAGTAGTAGTCGGACCGGAATTTCACCTTCACGGCGTCGATCTCGTCCTGTGGAATTTCCTTCTCCTGCAACTCGCCGATGATTTCGTCGTAAATCGCCACCGTGCCTTCGGAGGTAAATTCCGGCTTGTGAAAGATGCGCGTCACCATCTGCGTGGGACCGTTCGTGTCCAGCAGTTCCGCACTTCCGTCCGCGTCCACGGCAATCTGCTCTTCCAGCACCAGCTTCCGGTAGACCCGCCCGGCGCGGCCGCCATGCAGCACGCGCTCGGCAATGCCCGCGGAAAACCAGGCGGGCGATTCCCTCTCCGGCATGGTGTATCCCACGGCGATGGCCGGGAGCGGTCCCAATTTCTCGACCACCTGCCCGTGGCGTTCCTCGGTCTGCTGGGGCTCGCTGACATCCGCGCGAGGGACCTGCGAGGATGGCGGAATATCGGCGAAATAGCGGGCGGCCAGGCCGAAAGCCTCCCGGGGATCGAGATCGCCGAGCATCACCAGGACGGCGTTGTTGGGGGCATAGTAGGTGCGGAAGAAGGCTTGAACGTCCGCCAATGTGGCTGCGTCGAGATCGGCGAAATCGCCGTAGAAATTGTGGGCGTTGGCCCAGTTGCGGAACGCCACCGGGGGAAGATCGAGCCAGGGGAACCCGCCATAGGGCTGGTTCATCACGTTGACGCGCACTTCCTCCTTCACCACGTCGCGCTGATTGCGCAGATTCTCGTCGTCCACCTTGAGGGCGCGCATGCGGTCCGCCTCGAGCCACAACACGCGTTCGAGGGCGTTCGAGGGAACGGCCTCGAAATAATTGGTGATGTCGTAATTGGTGGTGCCGTTGAGCAAGCCGCCAGAGGAATTAATCAGCCGGATGTGCTCCATCTTTCCGGCGTTTTCCGAGCCTTGAAACATCATGTGCTCGAAGAGATGGGCGAAGCCGCTGCGACCGCGGGGCTCCAGCCGGAAGCCGATTTGATAATAGACGCCGACGGTGACCACCGGCGCCGACCGGTCCGGCGACGCGACCACGCGCAGTCCGTTCGCGAGCGTCGTCTGCTCCACCGGAATGTGCAGCTTTCTCGACGGCATGTTCAACGCACTCCTCCTTGGGAATTCCTGAGCGCCCGGCGAAGCTGGCGGAGAGCCCGCTCCGGAGACCCGGCCAGTACCCGCCCCGCCAGGAGCGCCAGCGCGGCATACGCCTGCTGAAATTCCCGCGGAAAGCGGCGAAGCGCCCGCGCATGCCTGGCGACGACGGCAAAATCGCCACGCGAAATGGGCCCCGTCCACGCGGCGCGCGGGCCCAGCCGCTCAATATTATCGAGCACCTGACGAATCAAGGGTAGCAGGGCTTGCAGGGCGCGCCGCCGGCTGAATCCGGCGTGCTCCAGCACCTGCACAGATGCCTCGATCAACGCGAATTCTCCCCCGGCGGCCAGCACGGCCGTTGAATGGTAGGCAGGCTTGTGGGCGCTCGCCACCGTTACCGGCACGCCGCCCAGCGCACGGACAATTCCCCGGGCTGTGCGGCGTGCCCGCGCGTCTCCCTCGATGGCGAAGGTTACGCCGCGAAACCGCGGGACGCCGTGTCCGCTGAAAGTCTGCATGGGATGAAGCGAGCCCGTGGATGCACCCCGGCGCGCAAGCGGAGCCAAAGCGGAACGGTCCAGCGCGCCGCTGGCATGCAGGACAACCTTGCCGCGCCAGCGGCCGTCCAGGGCTGCCAACTGCCTGGCGAGGCCGGCCAGGGCATCGTCCGGCGTTGTGACCAGAACGAGGCTGGAGGCCAGAACATCCGGCGTCAGGCGCCCGTACGCCTTGCCGGCGCCGATTGCACGCACCGCCGCGGCGGCGCTTCCCGGCGAGCGCGTGATCACGGGCCCAATGCGCCACCCCAATTCGTGCAGGCTACTGCCGAGGGTTTTGCCCAGGCGCCCCGCACCGACAATGGAAACAGTCCGCGCCATTCAGCGTGATAGCATATCGTGTTCGCTCGATTTCCGGCGGGAGAATTTACGCGTTGCACAGCTCGTTGACATGGATTCTCGGCATTCTCGCGCTGCTCTGGATCGGCCTGGCGATGGACGTCGCCCGAGGAGCACGCTTGCTCCCCTTTCTTCGCGATGCTTCGCCGCTACCCGATTCCCGCTGCCCCTCGGTCTCAGTCCTCTTCGCGGCGCGGGATGAGGCCGGGAAATTGCCCCAATCCCTGGAGACGCTCCTCCGCCTCGATTATCCGCGCTTCGAGATCGTTGCCGTCGACGACCGATCGAGCGACGCGACGGGCGCAATCCTGGTGGAGCGCGCCAGCCGGGACGCGCGGCTGAAACCGGTGCGCGTTGACTCCCTGCCTCCGGGGTGGCTCGGGAAACCTCACGCGCTACAATGCGCTTACGAGCGCTCGACGGGCGAATGGCTGGTGTTTACGGACGCCGACGTCCACTTCCGCCCGGATTTGCTCCGGCGCGCCGTCGCGCTGGCGGAACAGAAGGGCTGGGACCACATTACGCTCCTGGGACGCGCGGAGATGTACACATTCGGAGAGAAGATCGGGATGGCCTTCTTTGGCCTGGCGCTGCTGGTGGGCACGCGGCCCTGGAAGGCCAACGACGTGCGCTCGCGCTGGTATGTGGGAATCGGCGCGTTTCAGATGATTCGGCGCAGCGTCTACGAACGATTCGGAACGCACCGGCGGCTGGCCATGGAAGTGATTGACGACATGAAGCTCGGGAAGCTGGCCAAGGAGGCGGGAGGACGCTCCGGAGCGGCGCGGGCGGAGGATGGCGTGAGCGTCCACTGGCACGCGGGCCTGCGGAACATGATCCGCGGCACGACGAAGAATTTTTATGCCGCCTCCGGATTCAAGCCCTGGCTCACTTCCCTGCAGATTCTCGGGCTGCTGGCGATGTTCGTCTTCCCCGTGGCGGCGCTGCCGTTTGTGCATGGATGGGCGCTGGCCTTTGCTCTGGTCGCCTCGGGGCTGCCGCTCATCACGGAAGCGGGAGTGGCCAGAGGACTCGGAGCGCCCATGGGCTATGCGCTCAGCTATCCTCTCGGCGCGCTGCTTTTCGCCTGGATGCTGGCGCGCTCCATGATCGTGACGCTATGGCAGGGCGGAATCATCTGGCGCGGAACATTTTATCCCCTCAAGGAATTAAAACGCGGAGTGGTCTGAAGGCCTGGGAAAGCTCAGTTGCGCCGCGCGCGCGGCTTGCGGGGCGGAGCCGAAGCGGCCAGCTCCGGTGTGCCGCCGGCACGGGGCGGCTGGCCGGCTGAAACCGGCGCCGGGGTGGCAACAATGGCTCCCAGATCACGCTGCTTGAGCGCGCGGGCGCGGTCGCGCAAGGAGGCGGCGCGCTCGAAATCGAAATTCCTGGCGGCTTCCCGCATATGCTCTTCCAGCTGGGCGATGGCCGCGAGCAACTGCTGCTCGTTTTGGATCTCCCCAATCACCGGGTCGTCCGCCGGGACCGTGACGTAGTCCGCCTCGACGATGGAGGCCAGGCGCATGTCAATGGATTTCACCACGGACTGCGGCGTGATGTTGTGCTCGCGATTGTAGGCCTGCTGTTTGGCGCGGCGGCGGCTGGTTTCGCCAATTGCCTGGCGCATCGAATCGGTCATCGTATCCGCATAGAGAATGGCGCGGCCCTCGACGTGGCGCGCGCAGCGGCCCATTGACTGGATGAGGGAGGTTGCGCTGCGGAGATACCCTTCCTTGTCAGCATCGAGGATCGCAACCAGAGAGACCTCCGGCAGGTCGAGGCCTTCCCGCAGCAGGTTGATGCCGATCAGCACGTCGAATTCGCCTCGGCGCAAATCGCGCAGGATGCGCACCCGCTCGAGCGTTTCAATCTCGGAGTGCAGATACCGGCAGCGCACGCCGGCTTCGCCGAAATACCCGGCGAGATCCTCGGCCATCCGCTTGGTCAGAGTGGTCACCAGAACGCGCTCGTCGCGCGCCGCCCGTACCCGAATCTCCTCGAGCAGGTCATCCACCTGGCCCTTCACCGGCCGCACTTCCGTTTCCGGATCCACCAGCCCTGTCGGCCGAATCACCTGCTCCACCACGCTGCCACCGGATTTCGTCAGTTCGTAGGGTCCCGGCGTCGCAGAGACGTAGATCGCCTGGTGGACGCGATTCTCGAACTCCTCGAAGGTGAGAGGGCGGTTGTCGAGTGCCGAGGGCAGGCGGAATCCGTAGTCCACAAGCGTCTGTTTGCGCGAGCGGTCGCCATGATACATCCCGCGAAGCTGCGGGACGGTCTGATGGGATTCGTCAAGGAACAGCAGGAAATCGTCCGGAGCATAATCGAGGAGTGTGGGCGGCGCCTCTCCGGGAAGGCGCCCGGACAGATGCCGCGAATAATTCTCGATGCCGTGGCAATAGCCGATCGTCCGCATCATCTCGATATCGAAATGCGTCCGCTGGATGATCCGCTGCGATTCGACGATCTTGCCCCGGCGCTCCATCTCGGATTTCCACCATCCGAGTTCCTCGTAAATGGATTGAATCGCGCGCTCCTTCTGCCCGGGCGGAAGAACATAGTGGGTCTTTGGATAGACTGGCACGCGCACGATTTCGTCGTCGGTGGACCGGATTTCTCCGGTGAGCGGATCAATCCTGCGCAGGGATTCAATCTGGCTTCCCCACAGCTCCACGCGGATAGCCATGTCGTCATAAGGCGGATAAATTTCAATGGAGTCGCCCCGCACGCGGAACGAGCCGCGCCGCAGATCCTCGGAGCGGTCGTATTGGATTTCCACCAGCTTGCGCAAAATGGATTCGCGGGCAATCGAGTGCCCCTTTTCGAGCATCAGGAGCATGCCGTAGTAGGCTTCCGGCGAACCCAAACCGTAGATGCAGGAGACGGAAGCCACCACGATTACGTCGCGGCGCTCGAAGAGCGACCGCGTGGCGCTCATGCGCAGCTTGTCCAGCTCATCGTTGATCGTGGCTTCCTTCTCGATAAAGGTGTCGCTGGCCGGGACATAAGCCTCTGGCTGGTAATAGTCGTAGTAGCTGACAAAATACTCGACGGCGTTGCGCGGGAAAAACGATTTGAATTCATGGAAGAGCTGCGCGGCAAGGGTCTTATTGTGAGCCAGGACGATCGTAGGGCGTTCCACCTGCTCGATCACCTTGGCCATGGTGAAGGTTTTTCCGGAGCCGGTTACACCGAGCAGGACCTGATGACGGTCGCCATCCTGCAGGCCGTGCACCAATTGGCGGATGGCCTCCGGCTGATCGCCGCGGGGTTCGTAGTCGCTGGCAAGGTGGAATTTCATGGTCATCGAACCTCGGCCGCGGATCGGCGCGACCGCTCAAATAATGCATTATAGCGCTGTTGAATCAGGGTTTTCGCAGCGCCAGAGGAATGGCGACCAGCGGATCGCGCAGACCGTTGACATTGGCGGGAATCGGGCCCTTGGCCATGGCAATTTCGTCGCAAAGGCTGAGCTTCGGGCAGGAGACGCAATCCTTGTAAATCTTGTCCGGCAGCTCCTCGCGACGGGCTAGAGCGAAGCCGAGCCGGCTGAAAAATTCCGGCGTTCTTGTGAACAGGCAAACGCAGGTAACGCTGTGCCGTGCCGCTTCCTCGAGTAGCGCCTCCACCAGGACGCGGCCGATTCCCTGGCGCTTTCTGCCGGGCAGGACGGCAATGGAGCGGATTTCGGCGAGGTGCGTACCATACAGGTGAAGCGCCCCGCAGCCGAGGATGCGTCCTTCGTCCTCGGCCACGACGAAATCGCGGACGTTCTCGCAAATCTCCGGAATGCTGCGAGGCAGCAGCACGCCGGCATCGGCATACGGCTGCAGAATGCCATGGATACCGGGAACATCCGGGAGAACGGCCTGTCGGGCACGCGCCATACGGATAGAATAACTATACATCCATTGGAATAAATATTCCCAGAGAAAAGGACGCCATTCTCCGGTGCGCGTTCATTTGCCGGACTGGCCCGCGGATTGCGGCGCGGGAACCCGGGTGATCGCCGTCTGGAATCGCACTTGGCCGGTCTGGTGGATGGCCTCTCCAGTGGCCGCGCTCACAATCTGATAGTCCATATGCTGCACGCTGCTCTGCGTCGAACTGGCAAGCATCCCGGTAGAAAGAGAGAGGGAGTCCAGGCTCTGCCCCGCACCGGTCCACGTCCCCGATGTCCGCAAGCCGTTGCGGAGATAATCCGGCGGAGTCGTACCCCCACGCGCGGAGCCGCGGCGCACCAGTTCATAGCGAGTCAGAATCACCGCGCACGGGCCCGCGGAAGAGCTGGGCTGATTCCCCGACTCGCCGGCACCCGGCGTCGCGCAAGGCTCATTGCGAAGATAGATGGACTGCGCGCGCCAAACCAGACCCGCCAGCGGTGAACCCTCGAAGGGCCTCTCGGTGGTCCATTTCTTGCCGACGGTGATGCCCCGAGAGGGGAAACCGGCCCCCAGCGTGATTCCCTTGATCCAGGAGAGAATCGCCGTGGCGCTGGCCCGAGACCTGACAATTTCGGACAGGCCTTCGAGGTCCGCCAACTGCCCGCCTGGTTCGATTGTGAACTCTATGGAGCGGCCCTGCAGGCTGGCAATTTCCTCATCCGGGGATGGATGCTCGATGGGCGGCGTGTCGCTCTCGGATTCGGCATGAACTTTTTCGTAGGTAAGACGCAACCGGACGGGCCCATCAGCGCCCGGGGGAGGCGACTTCCCTTCTCTCGCCGCGGAGTTCGGTGCCGGCAGCACTTCCAGGCGAATCAGAAAACTGACCTTTTGCGTGTAACGTGACCCGCCTTCGGGATTGGAGATGGGCCCAACTGTCTTTCCGGTGGAGATCGTACTCATCTCGATCTGATAGAAAATGGTTTCGCCGGGGGAGAATTTCGGCGAGAGGAAAACCCGCTGCCCGCCCGCGGCCGGGCCGGCGCTTGCAAGCCACAATCCGCCGCCAAGCAATCCAACTCCCAGGAAAATCCGCCAAGCCATTCGCCGACAATATTCCCGCATGCAGCGAACGCTAGCATACGGTTTTCGGCGAGGCAAACGAGCCATCACAGGACGAATTGGCATGAAAACCCTCGCGGGCGATGATGCCGGGCGCTCACCCGGAATATCGCTGCTACGGCGAACGCCGGGGCCGCGACAATGGCTCGATTTTCGGCGCGGACAGCGGCCCCCGGATGCGATACGAAGCGTCGTGCGCACCATCGCGTGCGCCCGCTGAATCGCTCACCTCGAGGCGCAGGTCGAGAGTGCGATTGAAATCCACGCTGCCTTTCCCATGGGCGCGAGTTCCCGTCGCCTGGAGAGCCAGGCTCTGAAAATCAATCCTCCGCCGGCCGCAGGTAAAGGCCGCCGAACCATCCAGCGGACCGGGGGATTCCGCCGAGGGAGCCTGGCCAGCCAGCAGTTTCGAAACATTTCCATCGCGCCATTCGCCATCGGTTATGTGAACGTTTCCACGGCACGCAAGCGACCCAAGCAAATCCTCGCGGGCCGCTCCTTGCGCATCCATGGAAAGCTCACCCGAGGCATTCCCCGAAAAGAGGCCCGCCAGGCTGGGAGAGCTTTCTGCCAGTGAAGCAAGATGGACCGAAGAGAAGGATAGATTCGCATGGTAGCCGGGAGGGTGGTCGAGATCGGCGCGGAATGCGCCGCTTATGTTCCCTCCGTAGAACTGGCCCGCGGCTTCGGCGAGGGCAATGCGGCGCCCTTCGACGATTATATTGGCCTTCACGCGGCTCGCGACGAGGGGAGTAAGGGTGAACTGGCCAAGTTCCAAGCTCCCACTCGCCCGCAGGCTATCTGGCATGGCGGCATCCACAGGCTTTGCGCCAAGAAACGGAAGCATCCGGCCCAGGAAGCTCTCGCGCCATCGGGGATTGAGCCACCGATCCAGGCTGGAGGCGGACAGGCGGTCCAGGGACAGATCGAAATGCCATTCCGATTGGGCTGGGCGACGGCTGATGGTGCCGGACCAGTGTCCGCCGGCGGCCTGTGCGGCGATGAGGGTCACATGGCGCGCGGAAGCATTCAATTCCGCGTGGGCGCGTAGCTGCTCAATGGGCAGATTCAAGAATGCCAATTGCAAGGTCGCGCCTTGCTCTTTCCCTTTCGTGGGAGCGCCTATGTCTATTGTTCCCACCGGTGGCGCCTGCCAGGGAAAAGCAGCCACTCCTTGCCAGCGAAGATCGCAGTCGAGCGGACCTCGCAATTGCCAATTACCGGAAAAATTCCCCCCGAACATTCTTCCCGCCGTGATGATCCCTTCTGCATCGTCCATTTCCCCGATGACGTGCCAGGCCGGATACACCCCGCCGCTGCTCCTCTTCGGCGCCTCGATTTCAAGTAAATTCCCGCCTGGCTGCGAGGAGGAGCCCCACCGGACCGCGACGGGACGCAAGATGGCGCCTTCTCGACCGTAGTGAAAATCAATCGGGCCGACGCTCGCGGGTTCGGGAAGCCCCGGGAAAACAATCTTCGCGCCCGGGCCATTCGCGGAGGCGCTCACCAGACGGGGAGGCCACCCGGAAAAATCCATGTGCGTCTCCAGCCGCCCCAGGATGGAGAGGCCGTTATCCAAGCCCGGGTGAAATGCGCGAATCCACGCCAAGACGTCCCGGAGGTCAATGGCCGAGGAAGCGGTCCAGTTATTCTCCGTATTCGCATTGCCGCCATGGGCCACACCTTGAGATGCGGCCCAAGAGTAAGCTCCGCCTGCGTGCGCCGAGGAATGTGGCGCCTCGATGAGGACGTCTGGCACGGCGAGGCTGGCCTGCCTCGGATCGAATTGCGCCGTACGAACCACGATATTCACGGATGGATCGTCCCCACGAAGCGGCAGGTCCCAGCGGTGAAGTTGCCGCAGTTCGGCGCGGCCCTGAAAAGTCCATCCACCGAGAGGTGGGCGAGAATCGGTGCGGGCCGAAATAGAAAGGGACATGGCGCCTCGGATGCCGTAGTCATCGCCGCGCAACAGGCGGAAAACATCAGAGACCGAGGCGTCGGTCCAGGAGATAACAAAATCGGCAGGGCGCAGGCGTGAGGAAGTGCCGCCCACCCGCCCGGAAAGATGAATCGTCCCCGCCTCCTGGGTGATTGCGGCAGCGCGCCAGGGATTGGCGTTCAGATTCAGCCGCCAGCTCCCGGGAGCCGCGGTATCAATCGTGCCGTTCACATCAACGAAAGCGAAAGGAAGCTTATTGTCGCCTTGCTTGAAGTTGATGCGTCCGCCGCTCACTTCGATTTTGTGGAATCGCAACGTTGGCAAAGCAGAAGGCTGCCTGTCCGCCCCGGTCGCCTTGCCTCCGGAGGGCTGCGGGAGCCATGCGGCAAGATTCCAGTCACCGCTCGCATCGCGAACAAGATTCAGACTCGGCCGGTCGAGAGAGAGCGTTCCCAATTCGAGGTGGCCGCGCAGAAGACTTTGCCAGCGGAGCCGAACCGAAAGAGATTCGGAGCGGAGAAAATATTCATGGCCGAAAAGCGGGTTTTCCGCAACGGAGACGTCGCGGGCCTCAATGGCGGGCCCGTCCCAGAAACTGAAGGCATACTCCCGGACTTCGACAGAGCGCCCGAAAGAGGCTTCCAAGCGCTCCGAAAGTTTGCCGCGCAGCCGGCTATGCTGAATCAACAGGGAAATTCCCTCCCCGGCTGCCCAGAGGCAAAGGAACGCCAGCAGAATGAATTTTCCCCAGCGCAGCCCGGAGCGGTTCCGCAGCGAGGGCCCGCCAGGAGCCCTGTCGCGGACATCCGCGGGTGGTATGACGCCAGAGATGCCCGTCATGAGAGCCAGACCTTGGCCGGCTCAGTGCGTGGTAACAGAAGCCCGCGTGAAGCTCGGCCGGTGCGTTCTATCTTACTGGGCGCGAAACCGATGAAGAAGAGTTTCCTTGGCTTTTCGCCAGGCCCCCAAAGGGAGATCTCTCCGGCCGTGTTCAAGGCGTCTCATAGGCCTGGGCGAGGCTCTCCAGCGCGAGTTTTGCCGCAGCTTGTTCCGCCTCCTTCTTGGTCCGCCCCTCGGAGGCCGCGAGCATTCGGCCCGCCAGCCACACTTCCACCTCGAATGTCTTTCGATGCTCAGGCCCCGATTCCTGCCGAACATGGTATGCAACGAGGCTGAGCCCCCGCTGTTGCAGCAGCTCTTGCAAGGCGGATTTGTAATCCGGGCGGTCGAGGCCTTCCAGTTCTCCGGCCAGGGTGGGATCAATCAGCGTCCTGCGCACAAAGTCAACCGCGGCAGGCAAGCCGGCATCGAGATACAGCGCGCCCCGCCCCCCTTCGTAGGCGCCGGCAAGCAGGCGCCTCTCTTCGCGC
>JAJXZD010000062.1 GCA_021780215.1 Acidobacteriota bacterium | reverse complement strand
CATTTTATCCGACATATCAGAGGCATTGTAATCGCCCTTTTGGAGATTGGCAAATGAAATCGTATCCCTAAACGCCGCTATGACTTGCTTCGCACCTGTCGGAGCGAAGTGAAGTCTTGTTATCAGGTGGGAGCGGAGCGCGTCGTCAGAGCCTTCCGCGAAGCTATCGTAGAGAGACCGGAATAGCTCAGGCTTGAGCGCTGCTTCCCTGCGCGAACTATCCTCGTCGTCACCGCTGGCGGGAAACAGTATCCGTATTCCTAGGTCGGACACCCGCAACCCGTTCTTCTCATCCCCTTCTAATAGGCCGAATTTCTTCAGTGCGGCCAGTTTCACGCGGGCCGGTCCACTCAGGCTTCCATATCCCAGCGCTTTGACGGCCACGATGCCGGACACGGCGGTTCGTTTTTCCTTGCTGTACAGCGTCTTGATGGCTGTTATCGCGTCACTTAGACCGATTGCCGGGTAGTTCGGGCTTCTCTCAGTAGCCATGATGAATGCTCCTTAGTTATCAGGGTAGGCTAATTAAGGGCGAATGTCAAGGCGTTCATTAGGCAACAATCACGTAATACGCCTCACTGTAGCCTTGACAGCCTGAGGCTAATATGGCATCTTCTGAAACAGCAAGGGCCAGTCGGGAAGCACCCCGATCTGGCCCGGAAAGAGAGGTGAACGGCGATGCCACCGCCACCAACTTAACCCGTAACACTCGCTAAGTAGCAAGCCCCGTCGTCAGCGTCAACTGGCGGCGGGGCAAATCCAAGCGCGGACGAAGCCCGCACTCAGACCCTAATCGTAATTGTCGGGCTTCTCCAGCAGAAAATCAAGGAGAACCCGAAATGAACGTCCTGCCGATTGAGAAGCAAGTCCAAATCATCAATTCGCTAGTGGAAGGTTGCTCCATTCGGGCGACTGCGCGTCTAGTTGGCGTCGAACACAAGACCGTAATGCGCGTGCTGCTCCGCGTGGGTGAACGCTGCGAGCGAATCCTAGACGAGCGCGGGCGCGCCGGGCTTCGCGAACTCTCCCCAATCCTTGCTGCGCAAGCCGCCGGTGGGAAGCCGCGCGGCCTCGATTTGCCTGAGCGCCGCCGGATGCACCGTTCCCTTCGGATGGCTTCCCGCGCTGTACGCCGTGAACGCCGGGAAACCCTTCTTGTTCATGATCGCTTCCGCCATGATGGACCGCGCGGAGTTGCCGGTGCACAGAAACAGCGCGTTGTAGCGTCCCGCCATCCATCGCCTCCGCCGCCCGTCACGGGACGGGCTTCTCCCGCCCCTCTGCCGCCGCGGAGAGCTGCGGCGCGGGGATTTCGCCGGCGAAGTACCGCCGCTGAAAATAGAACGCGACATTCACGAGGCCGATCATCACGGGCACTTCGACGAGGGGGCCGATCACCGCGGCAAAAGCGGCTCCCGAATTGATCCCGAAGACGGCCACGGCCACGGCAATCGCGAGCTCGAAGTTGTTCGAGGCGGCGGTGAACGCGAGCGTCGTCGTCTTCGAGTAGTCCGCGCCCAGCTTCCTTCCCAGATAAAAGGAGATCAGAAACATCACGACGAAGTAGAGCAGGAGCGGCACCGCGATTCGCAGCACGTCCAGCGGAAGGCGCACGATGTATTCGCCCTTGAGCGAGAACATCACCACGATGGTGAAAAGCAGCGCCACGAGCGTGAGCGGGCCCACCCGCGGGACAAAGCGGTGGTCGTACCAGTCGTGGCCCTTTGCGCGCCGGAGAAACAGCCGCGTCAGAAAGCCCGCCGCAAACGGAATCCCGAGATAGATGAAGACGCTCTTCGCAATCTGCCCGATGGAGACGTTGACCACGGAACCGTGAAGCCCCAGCGCCGCCGGAAGGACGGTGACAAACACCCACGCGTACACCGAATAAAAGAACACCTGGAACAGCGAGTTCAGGGCGACCAGCCCGGCGGCGTAGTCCGCGTCGCCCTTCGCCAGCTCGTTCCACACGATGACCATGGCAATGCAGCGCGCCAGGCCGATCATAATCAGGCCGGCCATGTATTCGGGGTAGCCGCGCAGGAATATGACCGCCAGCAGAAACATCAGGACCGGGCCGATGACCCAGTTCTGCACCAGCGAGAGCGCCAGGACGCGCCTGTTGCGAAAGACCTCGGGAAGCTCCTCGTAGCGCACTTTCGTGAACGGCGGATACATCATCACGATCAGGCCCATGGCGATCGGAATGGACGTGGTGCCCACGTTGAACCGGTCGAGAAACGGGACGACGCCGGGAACGAGCCAGCCCAGAATCACGCCGGCGGCCATCGCCGCGAAGATCCACGCGGTCAGAAACCGGTCGAGGAAGCCAAGGCGGGATGACACTTTGTCTGGCATGCGCTATGGCCTGGGAGAAACGTCCTTGCGTCCCGCGAGAGCGGAATAGGGGCGCCAGGCGCTGATCGTGCAGGAGCCGCGCCGGATCGCCTGCTTCAATTTCTTCGCGTCGTCCGCCAGCACGCCGGAACGGCTGAAAGCCTCGCGCAGGAATGCGAAGAGCGCCTTCGGGAGCGCCTCGCCGGGTTGCGCGAGCCGGTAATAGATGCGAGGGCCTTCCCGCCGGTCGCGCACCAGTCCGGAGTTCTTCAGGTAGGCCAGGTGGCGGGAGATATTGGGCTGCGGGGATTCCAGCACATACTGGATGTCGCAGACGCAAAGCTCTCCGTGGAGGAGCAGATTCAGAATCCGCAAGCGCGTCTGGTCGCCCAGGCCCTTGAACAGCTGTTCCAGCTCTCTCATCGCGGCCTTCCCGGAGCGATTCTACCATGGCGTACGCACATATGCACATACGCATATAGGATGAGGCCCTGCCCCCCGGCCGCCCCGGGCGCGAATGGGTGGAAACAAACGGAAACGCGACAACTTGCCGCGGGTGAGCCGGCGCATCGGCGCAAAGGAAGGCTGCTCGCGCGGCAGGCTTTGTCGCGCGCAAGGAGCGAGCGCGCTGGCGGCGTCCGGCATGGGCGTTCTTGATCCCCGTCATGAGGCGCAGATTCGCCGTCGCCCGCGATCAGCAGAAATACCCAGGCTGTTTGCCGCGCACTCGCGGCGAGTTGACAGCTCAATTGAACGTTGACCGTCCAAGTCCCAGTACTCAACTACTCAACGCATACTCCCGCGAGATGAAACGCCAGGCAACGGCGGACGTCGAAAAACGGCATAATCTTGCACAATTGCGCCATTCACTGGGCGATTATCTTCACATTCCAATCTTGGATTGCGGACTACATACATATGTTTTTAGAGAGTTACGGATCGGCCAGAATGGTGGCTTACGTGCTGCCCCAACGAATAGGGGGGTGCACCCACACATGAACACAATAGGTAAGAAAGTCCTGTACGTAGCTCTCAGTTGTCTGGTGGCTCTGGTGGTGGCAGGTTCTGTCCGTGCCGACGAATGTTCCGGAGCGCTGCCCGCGGGCAGCGCCACTGGTTGCGGTGCCGTTTTAGACGTGACGGCGGTGAACGGATCAGGAGCAGCAACGTCGTTTACCGCGACAAACACGGGTAACGGCAATCCCTATGACGGGAATGAGGATACGCTCATTGGGATTGACAACAATTCCGGGGCGACTCTAGACTCTATCACTCTAAACGCAACGGACAACACCTGGGGGGGGCTCGGTAATCTTGACGGCGACGGTCCCTGTTCTTACAACGCTTCCGACTGCTATGGTTTAAGCGGCTACGAAGGTCCTGGCACGGGGTTCAGTGGCCCTTGCACCGGCATGTATGGTTGCGACACAATAACGGTCAACTTCACGGGCGGACTCGCCAGTGGCTCAACCGATTGGTTTGCGCTAGAGGGTACGCCTGACAGCTTGACTGGCAGTGGCGGAATCGTCGGCGTCACAACCACTCCGGAACCATCCACTCTCTTGCTGTTCGGCGCCGGGCTTGTTGGGCTTGGCATCTTGATGCGCCGAAACGCTACGGCCTAGGATTTTGTTGGACACCGAATTGTGATGAAGATGAGTGAGACATCACAAGGAGGTGTCTATGGGCAGAGAGAGAACCAGCTTCGGGAGCCTCCGAGGGAGCCCGCAGGACGACCGGAGGGGCTCCCGAGGACTGGTGGCCGATCTGCGCATGCGCAACGAGTGGTTGCGCGAAAAGATTCACCCTAGGGAGTCCGGACGCCACGCCCTTTGATCTGGTGGAGGCCGAAGCCGTGGGCCGCGCGCTTCGCCTTTCGCGGAACGACGCCACGGCGCGGTGCGTGCCGCGCGCGCATGGGAGATAGCGCGTTCCAGCTTCCATCTTCTATCATCAGCGGGCTGGCGCTGAATCCCCCGGCGCCTGGGCTGCTTCACGCCCGCGCAGGCTCGCCAGCAGATCCTTGCACTCGAAGCCGCCGCACGAATACATTCAGTGCAATATCCAAACAAAAAGCAGCTGAACAGCAGGCACTATCAGATTGCTGCTGAGACCTTGTCCCGGCTTTCGTTGCAACCTGAAAGAGAACACAGCGGCTCCCGGTCAGGCGACAGGTGGAAGGCAGAGTATGCCGGGGATGCAAATGGGCAAAGCTGACGTGAGCCAGGATGCCAACTCCGCCCCCGGCTTTCCACAGGACGCCTGCATGGAAGGCCCTGTGATGACGATGGACGCGACGGTCGAGAAGCCCGAGAACTACCGGCGGGGATGAAGATGTACGATCATCCGCGGAAGGGAGCGCCGCTGAAATCGCGCACGGGAGATTCGAAATGACGGGGCGTTCGTTTTGGAGGGTGCCGCTGCCAATGGCTTTCCTGCTGGTTCTGCTTCCGGCGGGTCTGGCGGCGCAGGCTGTTGCTCCACAAAATCCGCCCGCGTCCATGCCAGGCATGTCATCCATGGCTCCGGCCGGACAGGAACACAAAGGCATGCAGCAGCCGAATGCCGGGGACACATCCGCCGCAGCGGAGGCGCCGATGGACCCTTATTTCACCGCCATTAATTACCCCATCCCCAAAGACACGATGATGCTCATGCTGCTGCCGGATTTCCAGTCCGCGCACACCGGCCCCAATTTCTTCACGGGGATGGAAATGGCGATGTACGGAATAACCTCGCGGTGGTCGGCCGGGTTCATGGCGGAGGAGCAACAAATCCTGGGCAAGCCAGCCACCTTCGGCGGTGTGCGATTCAACACCTACTTCCGCCTTTTCCCGCACGATCACCTGCTGAATTTCACCCTCTACGGCGAGTACGAGGACCTGAATCAGGCGGCGCTTTACAAGATGGAGGTCAGCGGATTCGGCGGGGAGGATTTGACGGAGCCGCTTTCCGTGGCTCGGAATTTGCCGGCGCACACCTTCGAACAGCGCGCGATCGTGTATCACGATTGGCAGCAGGTGAACGTCACCTTCAACTTCATCAGCGAGACGGGGCTGGAGACCTACGAAAATAATTTCGGCTACGCCTGGGGCATCTTCCGCCAGCCCGCATGGATGGGAATGACGACGGATAAAAACATGGCGGGGGAGCCGGGGATGGCTGAAGCGCCGGCGCCGCCGTTCCTTTCGCTGCGGCGCCTGGGCTTTGGCGCCGAGATGATGGGGGCGCTGGGAAATACGCAGCAATTCGGATTCTACTGGCACAGGCAACAGCAGTATCTCGGCCCGGTCTTCAGCTATGCACTCCTGCCCAACTGGACGATCCGCCTCGAACCAACTTTCGGGCTCTCAGACGTGAGCGACCCGTTTGTGCTGCGGATGGGACTGGAATATTCGATGGACCACTTTATGCACCGCCTAGCCCGCGCTTTCTAGCGACGCCCGGGCGATGGACCTGAGCCATAGGATTGCGTTGGCGTTTCAAGCAAAGCGGCGCGGGGCGGGCTTGGCGGGCGGCGAGCAGCGGGAGGCGATGCGCGGAGGGAGGCTAGCGGTGGGCGGCGTAGCCGGCGGCGGCGCCGATGGCGAACCACAGGGCGTTGCGGCGGAGGCGTTGCAAGAAGCGGCCGCCCTTGGCCGCGGTGACGGCGGCGTCGCGTTCGCGGGCCAGCGCGGCGATTTTCGCGGCGTCGTCGGCGCGGTCTTTTTGCGCGGCGGCGAGCTGCTCCTGGCAGGCGCGGCAGCCGAGGGCGAAGTTGTAGAGCGGCTTCAGGTCGGCGGCGGGAATTTGCGCCCCGAGAGCGGGAACGGGAGCCGAGGGCAGGTCTTGGTCCGCGGCGGCGGAATTTTCCGGCGCGGCAGTTCCCTGCCCGGCGGGCGCCTGTGCCGGGAACATGAGCGGCTGCGGCAGCGGGAGGAACTTCGGCAGGGCGCGGAGGATTTCGCGGGGCGACTGGCGCTCGCGCTGGAGCGCGTCAATTTGCGCGACCGATTTTTTGAGCGCGGCGTCGCGGACGGATTCGCGGCGCGCGGCGGCGTCGAGAAGCTGCTTCTGCGCGGAGATCGTGGCGTGCAGACGGAGCTGGTCGGCGCGCGCGGCCAGCCAGGCGTGCAGCGACATCGCGGCGAGCAGCGCAGCGGCACAAAACGCCGCGATTTCGAATGGGCGTCGCATGGCAGAGGGGTCCCTTCAAGGAGGATGCGCTCAGAGGTCTGGCGGAACGCGCCGCGGGCGCGAGAGGCTAGGCTTTGCGGCGCGGCAGCGGGATGAGCATCGAGACGCGCTGCCGGTAGCTGCGGTAGGCGTCGCCGTGGAAGCGCAGCAGGTCGCGCTCCTCGAACTGGATGCCGACCAGGATGTACCCGGTGGCCATCAGCGCGAAGAAGAGGTGCCCGGCGCTCATCCGCGGCGTGGCCCAGAGGCCGACCAGGAAGCCGAAGTAGAGCGGGTGGCGCACCACCTTGTAAAGCGACAGCTGCTTGAACTCGGGCGGGACATGCTTCTCGCCGCGCGCGTAGCGAAAGACCTGGCGCAGGCCGAAGAGTTCGCAGTGGTCAATCAGGCAGCTCGAGAGCAGCAGCACGCCCCATCCGGCGAAGAATAGCCCCATGAGCGCCCAGCGTCCCGCGGGCGCGCTCACGTTCCACACCACCGCCGGCAGCGGGCGCCACTGCCACAGCATCAGTGCCAGCACGGCGCTGGCGGCCAGCACATAGGTGCTGCGCTCGACGACGTCCGGCACGACGCGCGCCCACGCGCGCTTGAACCACTGCCGCGCCATCACGCTGTGCTGCACGGCGAAGAGCGCCAGCAGCGCGGCGTCAATCAGCAGCGCTACCAGGGGCGGCGCCGCCGCGCCCGTATCAATGGATTTCGGCACGCCCAGGTTGGCGACGAAGGCGATGGAGTAAAGAAACACGCCGAGAAACGCGAGGTAGCAGGCGACTCCATACAGCAGGGCAAGAACTCGGGCCATGATTGTTCCCTCCGCGCACTCTGATTGGATGCAGGAATAAATGCGGGAGCTCTGAATTGTCCCGGCTTATACACCATACCGCCCCGCCTTGCCAACCTCCCGCCGCCCGGCGCGCAATCCCGCCCCGCGCCACCCGCTTGCTATGTGGTAGCACGGCGTACGCCCCCTTACATTGTCATTCCGAGGAGCGGAGCGACGAGGAACCTGCTGTTGGCCGTTTGCTTGTGCAAAATGAAACAGCAGGTCCCTCACCGCCATCCGCAAACTTCGCGGCTGGGTTCGGGATGACACAAACAGGGCTCCCGGGCCGACGGTAAGTCGAACCCGGGAGATCAAGCCGCGCGGCGAAGCTGGATTGGCGATTGCAAGGCAGCGGCGCGCGGCGGGGCGATTGCAACAAAGAGTAGAATGTTTGCACAATCCACAATCAGGACAGGTCTGTTCACATTTCCCATCCGCTGTCCCTCTCCGTGAATAAAGTTCCCCTATCATTCTCCATAATAAAGAGTTACGGATTCTCGGTTATATTTTCATGCTTCCGAGGGCATTTCCGGCCCTGATGGCATGCCAGGTGCACATGATGTCCCGGCGTTTTGTTGTGCGCAGTGGAACGGGCCAGCCGGTCGGGATTGGGCGGGGTTGCGCAGCCGCGTTGCCGCACGGTCTCAATTAAAACCGGGTGGGAGGGTACCCTAATGAACCGATGCATTGCCAGGGTCGGGATCGCTCTCGCGGTCACCGTGCTTGCAGTCAGCACGGGCGTGAGGGCCGATTCGTTTTCCGGCTCACCAAACACGACCGTGGATTGGACGCAGGAGTTTTGCCTGACGGATTGCACCTCGACGCCTACTTCGTCTCCCATTACTCAAGTGGACCTGATGATGGCAACGCCGGGCGTGACGTTCACCAGCCTGAGTTCAGTCTACGACGATATCGGCATGACCACGGTGGACTCCAGCGCGACATCCACGCTGGGCGCCACCGAATCAACCATTAACTTCAGCCCCGGGGATACAGGTGACGTCTTCTTCAATGTCGGCTTTTCTCCTCCGAGCACAAGTACGCCATTCACCTTCCTCCTCGCACAGTGGAACGGGCCGAGCCTCATCACCACGAGCAGCAGCGCCACCTCGAGCGACCTCGTGACGTGGACCGGCTCAATCTGGGACATCACTCCGATCACAACCGCGGCGGTGCCCGAACCCGGCACGTTGCCTCTGCTGGCGCTCGGCCTTCTCGGCGCGGGCATCTTCGGCAGGCGGCGGCTGGCGTAACCGGCCGCTCGTAACCTCGACAGGCATCGCTGCCCGGAGCGCGATTTTCCTCCGCAGCCGCTCCGGGCGGCAGCCTTCTCCGGTCCGCAATCCGCACGCGAGGCCCTTTCCCCTCCCTCCGCGCCTGGCTGCCTCTCGTTGCTTTCAATTTTTTTCCGCCGCGCGGGGCTGGGTTTGGGATGACACAAACAGGGCTCCCGGGGCGACGGTAAGTCGAGCCCGGGAGATCAAGCCGCGCGGCAAAGCTGGATTGGCGATTGCAAGGCAGCGGCGCGGCGTCAGCGATATTTTTCGGCGAGGGCGAGGACTTCGCCGGCGTAGCGCGGGTTGGCGCCGCCGTTCCAGAGTTCGAGGCCGCGCGCAATGTCGCCTGCGGCGGAAAGTTTTGCCGCGAGGACGCCGCAGCCGATGGCGAGGCCCGCGGCGGGGTCGCACAGCTCGCTTAAGAACGCGCCCTGGTAGCCGTGCTCGCGCGCCACTTGTCCCATCACCTGCATCAGCCCCCAGGAGATCGAGCGGGCGATTTCCTCGGTGGGCGGGAGCGCGAGCGGCGCGACGTAGCGCGCGCGGAAGGCCGGCTCGTAGCGGATGGCGTGCGCGTTCCACGACGATTCGCGCTCGGCGACCGCGCACACCAGCGCCGGGTCCAGCCCGCGGCGAGCGGCGGCCGCGCGGGCCATGGCGATGAGTTCGGCGGTCGGCGTCATGCTAAGCTTCCCCGGCGCGCGCGCGGGGGCGCGGCGAGGGCATCTCCGGCAAAGAGGAAGGCATCTGTGGATTCCATGTTGCTCCCGAAAAAATGGCTTGCGCGGCGGCGCGGGATGGCGGGCGGCGCGCTGCGCGGCGCGGCGGCGATTTGGCTGGCGCTGGCGCTGGGCGGCGCGGCGAGGGCGCAGGTCTACAGCGCCGGGCTGGCCGGGAGCGTCACCGACGCGGCGGGCAAGGCCGTGCCGGGCGCGAAGGTTGCGCTGCGCAATCTGGCGACCGGAACGTCGCAGACGGCCGTGGCCGATCGCGCGGGCGCGTACTCGTTCGCGGGGCTGGCGCCGGGCAATTACGAAATCAGCGTGTCGGCGGACGGCTTCGACACCGAAACGGACCGCGTGACCCTCACCGGCGGCGCCACGAAAACTTTCGCCATGAAGTTGACGCCCGCGCTCTCGCTTTCCTCGCTCGGATTCGGCCCCGCGCAGACGCAGGGCAACGCGCGCCAGCAGGCGCTGCTCGACAAGCGCTCGCGCATGCTGCAAATTCACCAGAAGCTCGGGCTGATTACCGCCTTCCCGCTGGCCGCCACGGTCTTCAGCGGCGGCTTCGCGGGCGGCAAGCACAGCAACCCGACGGCGCGCGACTATCACATGGCTCTTGGCACGGCCACCGCCGGGCTCTATTTCAGCACCGCCTATTTCGCCATCTTCGCGCCGAAGGTCGAGGGCGTGAAGCCGCGCGGCCCCACGCGATTTCACAAGGCGATGGCCTTCATCCACGGGCCGGGCATGATTTTGACGCCGATCGCCGGAGCGATGGCCGAATCGCAGCGCAACGCCGGAGAAAAACCGCACGGCCTGGCCAAATTCCACGGACAGATTGCCGTCGTCACGGCGATTGCCTACGGCCTGGCGCTGCTCTCGGAGACCAAGCCGAATTGGATCCCCGGCCTCGGCGGGCACCGCGAAAAATCCGCGCCGGCGGCCGCGCAAACGCCGCAGCCCGCCGCCGCAAGCCAATCCACAAGCCCCCCCCGGAGGCCAGAAATGACGCGATCCGCGACGCGCGCCCCGTTCATGCTGTTGTGCGCGCTGCTGACGTTTCCCGCGGCGGGCGCACGAGCCCGCGGCCAGGCGGCGGCGTCCGCCGCGGCGCAGAGCTGGGCGCTCGAAAAATCCACGCTCACCTATCACGTGTCGCACCCGCTGCACCAGGTGGCCGGCGTCAGCCACGAGGCGCGCGGCAAGGGCCTTTGCCAGGGCGGACAGTGCACCTTCCTGGTGGCCGCGCCGGTGAAGTCGTTCACCTCGGGCGACACGAACCGCGACCTGCACATGCTCCAGGTGACGCGCGGCGCCGAGTTCCCGATGGTCGTGGTGCGCACGCAACTGCCGGAATCCGCGCTGGCGGCGGGCGTGGTGCGCGCCGATCTCGAGGTGCAGTTCGCCGGGCAGACCGCGCACTACAAACAGCTTCCCTTCCAGCTCGCCGCGCAGGGCAGCGAAATGCGCCTTACCGGGACGATTCCCGCCACCGCGGACGACTTCAAAATCACTCCGCCGGAGCTGCTGTTCGTCCCCATCAAGAAGGAGATTCCCATCAGCGTGGACATGACCTGGCAGAAGCAGTAGCGCCCGCGCGACGCACGCTTCCCCTGCGTTGTCGTTCCGAGCGCGCGGCCGGGAGGAAGCTGCTGTTCACCCCGCGCACAACATTTTCGTGTCATTCCGGGGAGCAGAGCGACGAGGAACCTGCTGTTGGCCGATGGCCAGTGCAAAATGCAGAAGCAGGTCCCTCGCCGCCATCCCCGCTGCGCGGCGGCGGGTCAGGAGCGGCGGCCGTTAAGGTCCACCCAGCGGATGGGCGGGCTGGGCGAGCGTTCGATGCCCTGCTGTTCGCAGAGGCGTTCGAGGCGGTCGTAGATGTGCGGCAGGTGGCTGGTGGCCATGTCGCGGACGAAGGCGCGGGTCAGCTCCTCGTTGCGCACGCGGCGGTAGAGCCAGCGCAGAAAAAATCCGCACTGCACCAGCGCGCCCAGCCCAATCGCCCACCAGGAGGGATCATGAATTCCGTGCATGGCCGAAGATTCCGTTTCCTTTGCGCATGATTTTTTAGGGCCGCCGCTGCCGCCTTACCGGCGGCTGAGCGCGGGCGGGACGGCTGGCGGATGTGTGTATAATTCGCACTGGTGCCGGGAGGGGAGATGTCCGGAAAGATGAAGATGATGGCGTGGCTGCTTGTGGCGCTGGCGGCGCTTCCCGTGGCGCGCGCGCAGGCTCGCCGGCCGCTTGGCCGCGGCGAGGTGCTCGTGCTGCTCGATCTGGGTGACGGAAGCGGGCGCGTGCGGCAACTGCTGGCGCGCGACGGCATCGGCTTCGCTCCCGACGCGGCGTATCTTTCCCTGCTGCGCGAGCAGGGCGCGAGCAGCGCGCTGCTTTCGGCGCTCGCCTCCGCGAAGCCCGCCGCTGCGCCGGATGGCGACCCGGTCGCGGACCCGGCCCTCTACGCGTCCCTGCGGAACTGCTTCGAGCTGGCCCGCGCGAAATCGTTTCCCGCCGCCGAGAAGTCCTGCGAGGACGCGGCGTCGCACGAGCCGGCGCTCGGCGAACTCGCGCTGGGCGAGATCCTGCTCAACCGGCAGATGGTTGCCGACGCGATTGTCGCCTTCCGGCGGAGCCTTCAGGCCGACGATTCCTCCCCCGATGCGCTCGACCATCTGGGCATCGCGCTTGAAAGCGGCGGCGACCTGAGCGGAGCGGAGGCGGCCTATCAGCGCGCGGCGGAGCTCGATCCGGACTACGCCGCGCCGCACTGCAACCTGGCCTCGCTCTACCTGGGCAAGCTGAATCCGGCGCGCGCCGTGGACGAGGCCCGCAAAGCCGTCGCGCTCGATCCCGCCGACCCAAGCTCGCGCAACAACCTCGGCGCGGCCCTGGCGCTGCGCGGCGACGCCGCCGGCGCGGAGAAGGAGCTGCGCAAAGCCATCGCGCTCGATCCCATCGCCTTCCGCTACGGCAATCTGGCCGGCCTCTACCAAAGCCGCGGCGATTTCCGCGCTGCGATTGCGCCGCTCGAAAAGGCCGAGGAACTCGAACCGGGCAACGTGGTCTGGCCGGCGCGGCTGTGCCAGGCGCTGGCGCAGGCCGGCGACCACGCGAGCGCCATCCCGCAATGCCAGCGAGCCGTCACGCAGAATCCCCAGGACGCGGACGGCCACGAAGAATTCGTGAGGGAGCTTGCCAGCGAGGGCCAATACGCGGAGGCGGCGGCCGCCTGCCTCGCCACGCCGCGGCAGGCCATGGATAGCCAGCACCGCCGGGAGTGGAAGAAATACTGTGAGGAGCTTCAGGCGGCCGCCCGGCAGCTCCCGCGTCCGCCCGCAGCCGCTGCGCCGCAGCCCCCTGCTTCGGAGCCGCCCGCGCCTTCGCGCTAATTTTCCGGCGGGCCGCAGCCGTTAGCGGGATGGCTCAGGTTGGCTCAGTGATGGTGGCGCGGGAAGAGGCGGCCGAGGCTGTTGGAGGAGCCGGTGGGATGCCGCTGGCGGCGCGCGGCGTCCTCGATGCGCTGTGGGCTTGGGTTCATCTCCACGTCGAAGGAGCTGCGCAGCCAGTCGCTCTTCATCTTGCAGACGTCCGCATCATTCATCCACAGCGTTTTCTGGCCGTGCGGGTCGCCCTTGGGGAAGCCGCTTTCCGGATCGCCCGCGAGGATGACGAAGCCGTCCTTGCGGATGGTGAAGGAGCGGAAAACCTCGCCGAAGGGCAGGAGTTCGTAAATCGCCTCGCCGCGGCCGTCCACAATATCGGGATTGATGTGGAGGTGGATGCGATGCGCCGTGCCGCCGGAGGGCATATCGATCCGCTCGCCGTAGCGGTAATAGTTGCTGTCGTAGCTGTCGTTGTAGATTTCGTCCTCGATCGCCTGCGCCACCGCGCCGACTTCGGCATCGGTGATTTTGCGGCCTGGCGGCTGCCCCGCGGCGACGGGCAGAGCGAGCACGGCCACCCAAAGCGCCACCGCCAGCGGCGCGGCCGCCAGCGCGGCCCGGCGAGCAATCAGCATGCGATGATTCCTCCGAGTCTCCGGCAGCGCACGATAATCATTCTCCGGAGCCGGAACGAATCTACCACAAGCCGCCGCAAGGCAGATGTATTGCTCGTCACCGCCGCGGAGGCATTCCGCCACACCAGAGCGCGCGGGCTGCGCGCCGCGGCACTCGGCGGGCGGCCGCGAGTTGGCACGGCACACACTTCGCTATTCCGAGGGCGCGGGGCGCCCGAGAAACCTTCTGTTGGCCGATAGCCATCTCGAAGCGCAAAAGCAGGTCCCTCGCTCCGCGAGGGATGATGGAAAGGGCTCCCGGGTCGACGGCAAGTCGAGCCCGGGAGATCAAGCCATGCGCTGCGTGGAGGCAGCCCCCCTGCACGCGCAGACACACAACAACGCTGCAATCTGAAGATTCTCTTTCCTATCTCGGCTACCGGAACGCCGTGGCTAAGCCAGTCGGCGGCGGCGGAAAAGCCCAACGCCGATCAGCCCGAAGCCCAGAAGTGGTAGCGAAGCCGGCTCGGGAACGGCAACACTGCTGCCGCCATCGCCACCGTCGCTGCCATCTCCACCTTCGCTGCCGTCTCCACCATCGTCGCCGGAACCGGTCAAACCACCCTGGCCCCAGCCTGGATCGTGGTGGTGGTGGGTTTTGTGCTCCCATCCCGTATCCAAGTGATGACTGTAGATGGACTCTACCGCAATCAGAGGGTCACCGAGGGCCCTGGAGTTGTGAAAGGATGTGTCGAATGAAGAAGTGCCTGTATATGAGCTTGAGCTGAAAAACGAGTGGCCGAAACTGCCGGTGACTTCCCGATCGCCGCTGCTGAAACTTCCCGGCGCTCTCGAGAGGGTGTCCGCCATGGCCGGAATCGCCAGAGCCAGAAGCCCCACCGCAAGGAGCGCTTGAATGAGCCCCTTTTTTATCATTAACCCCCCTTGCCTTCACCCGCCCAACCGGGCGCGGGCCGGAGCTACTAGGGGGTACATGTCCGAGTCAACAACGCGCGCGGACTGCCCCCCGCACGGTTAGCTGCCAGTAGAACAGGAGCAATATCCATTCCAAAAATCATAGATTGAAGACACTAGCTTTATAGCGACAGGACTCTCCTGCCCGGTAAGTTTGCTACGTTTTATGTGCAAATGCTTTCCCTTTTCCGGACGCGCAGCCGCGCCCCCCGGCGCGATCCCCCTCCCCCCTTGGCCGGGGCGGCTATCCACGCGGGAGTTGGCGGAGAGGGCGCATTTGGTCTAAATTAGCGCCAGGGGACAGCAATGCACTGGGCCGCCACATGGCGGATGGCGATGCGGGCGCTATCGCGCAACAAGCTCCGCACGCTGCTGACGATGCTGGGCATTACCATCGGCATCGCGGCGGTGATCTGCACGGTGGCGATTGGCCAGGGCGGGCAGGCGATGATTCAGCGGCAGATCGCCACGCTCGGGACGAACCTGGTGTGGATCGAGGCGGGCGGGCGCAACGTCAACGGCCTGCGCACCGGCAACGGCGCCACCAAGACGCTCACCGTCGAGGATGCCGACGCGCTGCGCCTGGAAGTGCCGGAACTCGTCTCCGTGGCGCCGCACGTGGACGGCCAGACTCAAATCGCCTACGGCAACCTGAACTGGTACACGCGCTACCGCGGCGTCCCGCCAAACTATTTTCACATCGCCAACTGGTCGCTCGCCGAAGGCTCGCTCTTCACCAGCGACGACGTGGCGCGCGCCGCGGACGTCTGCCTGGTCGGGCACACCGTGGTGAAATACGTCTTCCCGTTCGACGACCCGCTCGGCCACATCCTCCGCGTCGGCACGCTGCCCTGCCGCATCATCGGCGTGCTCGCCGAAAAAGGCCTCTCTCCCAGCGGCTGGGATCAGGACGATTTCGTGATGCTGCCCTACACCACGGCGATGAAAAAGCTGAAGGGCCAGTGGTGGCTCGACGACATCTTTTCCTCCGCCTCCTCTACCGCCGCGATTCCCGCGGCCGAGGACGAAGCCGCGCGCCTGCTGCGCAGCCGCCATCACATCCTGCCCGGCCAGCCCGACGACTTTAACATCCGCCACCCCGCCGACCTGTTCCGCGCGCAGGCCAGCGCCAGCCGCACGCTCACGCTGATGCTGGCAAGCATTGCTTCGGTCTCGCTGCTGGTGGGCGGCATCGGCATCATGAACATCATGCTGGTGGGCGTCACCGAGCGGACGCGGGAAATCGGCCTGCGCATGGCCGTGGGCGCGACCGAAGAAAACGTGCGGCTGCAATTCCTCACCGAAGCGCTGGTGCTCTCCCTGCTGGGCGGCGTGGCCGGTGTCGCGGGCGGGGAGTTCGCGGCCACCGGCGTCTCCGACGCGCTCCACTGGCCGACGCACCTCTCGCCGCTCGCGATCGTGGCCGCCGCGGGCTGCAGCGCGTTCATCGGAATTTTTTTCGGCTACTATCCCGCGCGCAAGGCCTCCGAACTCGATCCCATCGAGGCGCTGCGCTACGAATAGCTCCCGCGCGCGGCGGGCAGTTTCCCCGGCGGCTAGCCGAAGAGCGAGGCGATGTTCGAGCCGATGCCGAGCGCGCCGCCGACGCCCATGGCCGGGCCGCCCGACGCCCGCTGCCGCACGCTGAGCAGCTCCGCGGGAACGCCCATGGCGCGGCCCAGCAGATTCGTGTCCACGCCGTAGGTTTGCCCGAGCGCGCTGAGTCCGGCGAGATTTTCGCCCAGCTTCTGGTTGGCGAAGGCGATCTGGTTCTGCTGTGTCTGGCTGGCGTCGGTCTGCGCCTGCTCGCGCCCAAGCTGCGCGACGAGGTCGCCGTAGCCGGCGGAGTTGCGCGTGGCGGCCACGCGGTTGGCGGCGCGCTGGCGCAGCGCGTCGAGATCCCGCTCCGTGTATTCGCGAATCAGCATGTGTGCGGGGCGCGGCGCGTCAGAAGACGCGGTGGCGCAGTAGCGGATGAACGCGCGCGGCGGCCTCCGCCACATCGAAC